>CAVKAQ010000023.1:3453-33122 GCA_963654225.1 Butyricicoccaceae bacterium
CTAGGACAACACCATAGACAACTATGATATGACAAGTCCTTGATATGCGGTATTTCTTCTCTGAGCGTTTTCTCATCACGGGCAAACGGTTCTATGATACCGAACCGGGTCTCGAATTCAAAATATAAAGGATTGGCTTCTTCAGCTAGCCTCTTATGTCTTAAAGAATCTTCTCTCTCAGCACGTTTCCTGGTTTCATTCTCTATTGAGTCGGCGACAGCCGCTGCGACTGCAACTGCAACCGAATCTTCACGTGCCTTGGCCTTAGCCAGGGCGACCCGGGCGGCGGCTTTATTTTCCTTTCTTATCTTGATTTTATGAAGATACGGCACATTAAGGGTCAGAATCACAATAAGTCCTCCGACAATCGCAAAAAATATTTTCTCGTATTTACGCATAATTCCGGGCCTTTCCGGCCATTTTCATCTTTGTCATCAGTCGAGCACATCCAGTACACTCCATTTTCCAAATTTGAAACTGACTCGAGAATCTCTCATTATAAAATTCGGTAATCATTTCAAAACAGCTTCTTAAAAAATGTCTTTCGGCAACGAGCAGCCCTGTTTTTTCACCTTTTTCAGGATACGGACAAAGACAACTATAAGATATACGCTGACCGGCTGCACCAACAACTTATACAAGCGGTAAAGACCTGTACGACAATAAAAACAAGCACGCAAATTAGGGAACAATGTACTCAGGAAATATATCACAGATATCACCTGGACTGTCCAGCCTATTGCCTTGACTCGGCCCAGTTTCTGCCCTGCCCGCGAAAATGCGAACCTTGCCAGAAAGAATACGCTCATAGCCAACGGGATAAAGAGCATTGCACGGCAGAACAGTTTTGTTCCTTGCCCGGTAAGCATCTGAAAATTCGACACGGAGAAATGGCTCACCACCCTTTCAACGCCCACTGAGCAGAAGGCCGAAGCAAGGAAAAGCAGCAGATCAAGAAATCCGTTTTCATCCTTGCACTTTTCTAACCGCTCGACCGGAATCAGGTAGCACAAGATGCCGGTAAACAGCCATATACATCTGGCCCCGTCCGCAAACAGTCTGCAACCGTTCAGATGCATAAATGTCCAGAAAAGATATAACGCCGGAATCAGTGCGACAAGCACGGTCTTCACCAGCACGCTCGGAGACGGAAACCGTTTCCTGAGGAGTATTGCGACCCAGCCGAAAAATATCGGCGTCACTAGAACAGAAACGGGACCCAACCATCTTAATATGGAGTTCACCTGTCCGTAAGAAAACACCTGCACTTTCCATAGTATATTGAAGATAGAATGGCAGAACAAAATCAGGCAGGCGACCCCAAGCATAACGACAGAAGCATTTCTGTATCTTGAATCTTTCTCAACGACGTCCATAAGCAGTATATTTTGTGAAACAGATGCGGCTGCGTGACCGTCAGCCAATTTCCTTCCGCAAGTTATTCATATTTTCTCTGTCATTTCACGTCCGCCGCCATTTGAACAAATTTGAATATCGCTCCGCAACTTTTGATGCGCGTGCCCGATGTGGTGTATCTACGGACGCAAGCAACCTATCGGGACTACATAAACGCCATCTTTGCGTTGATAAGCATATTCGCCGACGCCAATGAGGACCATCAAAAACGAAGGAGACTTCATTTTGTCCAAGTCAATCTTACCTGACAGTTCTTTCAAGGAAGACGCGGCTTTCTCTATGTTCTCAGCCCCTCCCAGTTTTATTTCCACCAAGGCATACCTGCCATCTCGGAGATGGAGCACGGCATCGCATTCCAGACCGGAAGAATCTCGATAATGGAACACTTCACCGATAAGAGCATCTGCATATACCCGCAAATCGCGAACTGCCATAGACTCGAAAAACAACCCGAAGGTCCGCAGGTCGTTTATCAAATCTTTAGGCCCTACGTACAATGCGGCCGTAGCTATGCTAGGATCTACAAAATATCTGGTTTCAGATGATTGTATTGCGACTTTACTCCTCAGATTTGGATTCCACGCGGGCATATCTTCCAGAACGAAAAGTTTCTTGAGCGCATCCACGTAATCAGAAACTGTTTCATAGGAAATTGAGGCATTATCGTTTTCTTTTATATCCACGCTAATCTTGGCAAAACTTGTGGCCGAGCCTGTATTTCTGGCATATGAGCGCATAAGCAACCTCGCACGTTCACTGTTCCTGCGAATATCATTCACGCGGTGAATATCAACCTTATAAATAGTTTCAAAATAGTCTCTTGACTGATCCAATGCAATATCACCCGAGAGAAATGTCGATAAAGGCCACCCGCCACGGCATATCAGGAATGCAATTTCTTCAAGATTCAATAAGTTCTCGCTGACTTCGATCGGCTTTCCTTCAAACAAATCCTGCAAAGAAACGGAGCCCTTGCTCTCACCTGATTCCCAAAGACTCATTGGGCGCATATCAATCCAGCCATAACGGCCATTGCCGCTATGACGTCTTTTGCTCTCATCTATCGGCACACTGCTTCCGGTAAGTATGAATTGACCGAATTCTCCACGTTCATCAACTTCTCCTCTAATCATATCCCAAAGTTCCGGAATAGACTGCCACTCATCAATAAGGCGAGGCGTTTCACCTTGAAGAAGGGTCATAGGACGAATCTGCATTGTTTGTTGTGCGTCATCAAGAATGTTGGTTTTTCCCAAATCAAGAAAACTTTTAGCAACCTGTCTTGCGGTCGTAGTCTTACCGCACCATTTTGGTCCTTGAACCAACACCGCGCCTTTACCCTCTAACTTCCTTCCTAGAAGGGTATCAGCGATACGTTTTTTATATTCTCTCTTCATACTGCAAATTCCTCGTTTCAAGGCACAAATATAAGGCAAAGAAACCAAGACTACAAGCAAACTCCGCAACTTTTGGCCGTTTTACTCCGTAACTTTTGGAAAAGTTACCTTTTTTGATGCCGAATCTCGGATTCCGGCACATTATGCGGGCAATATCGAGAAATGATAGGATTTTTGCGTACCTTTGTGAAAACTGATATAGAGTGTTACTATGTTTCAATCGCATCAAGAATAGCCGACCAAGTTTTCCGATGCTTTCGACCATATTACTCAAAGATTATATTAAAATCCAAATAGATTCACTATGAGAAGATTGCTTGTAATGTTCGCAATCCCATTGCTAATCGCTTCGGCGTGTAGCGAGGTTACGAAAGATGAGATAGCTGATGTCCTCATCATATCTCAAGACAACGTGGCATTCCCGAAAGAGGGAGGCTCAGCCACAATTTCAGTAGCGTGCCCTTCGGAATGGCACTCGACCGTGTCAGACCAGTCATGGGTTTCAGCCATGGACAACGGAGACAACGTGACTATCACTGTCACTGCCAACGAGACCGGTGACGCCAGAAAGGCCTCCGTGTTGCTGGAGTCAACCTCCGGAAAAACCGTGATCAAAGTTTCGCAATCATGGTCCGGCTCTGTTCTTTCATTGGAAATCAACGCTCCTGAAGACATCGAGCTCGACTCTGAAGGCGACAGTTTCGTATTCACGGTGGAGACGACTGACGAATGGACTGTGAAATCGAATGCCGAATGGATAGCGGCTGAAGCTGTCGGCAATCTTGTCAGAGTAAACGCAAACGCCAACAGCGGAGACCACCGTGACGCGACAATCACTGTCACAGCTTCCGCAAACGGCAAGGAGGAAAGCAAAGAAATCAAGGTATCGCAGATTTCCAAGGCCGAGAACGTGTATTTCAAGATGCTCGGCAAATTCGGACTTTACGCCGAACGCTGGTATCTTGCCGGCAACGCCATTGACGAACCAGGTATCGGTTCTTATTGTACAATTGAGCAGAAAGAATACGGCAAGACCTTTACAATCAAGGATTTGTTCGTAGACGGAACCGAATATGAGGCTTCCTACGACAAGGAGACAAAGCAGATGTCGATAACTCTCGGCTCCCTGTGTCTGACGAAAGAAGATCTCCTGACACAGAAATACTACTACTATTATATGGTTCAGCAGGACATTCCCGGAAAGAAATTCGAATCAGGAATACTTTACGGAACAATGGGTACAGGCACTGACGGAACCAAAGATTGCGACGCCATCCTCCTGAGCGGATTTGACGAAGCCTACGGCACTCTCGGACTGACCGTGAGGGTTATGCCGGACAACTATAACGCTATGCTCTCCGACGTATTCTACGCCGACGGAAAGATGTATTTTGTCAGAGCGGAAGAAAGCGCTCAGGAATAATGATTTCAAGACGACAGCAATATGAAAAAGATAATATTCGCGACACTTCTGACTGTTTTCCTCTGCGCGTGCACGAAGGAAACCATCAAGTATCAGAATCCTGTTCCGGGACAAAACGGAACTGAAGCAAACGCTTCTCTGGAGATAACTTCCAGAAACACACTGTTCACATCAAAGGATGCGACAACCGGAAGCATCGCATTCAAAAGCCTTGGCGGAAAAGTTATCCTCGATGTAAACACCAACGCAGACTGGACCTTCGATGTTACTGGAGACGACGCGTCATTCCTCTCCGGCGATATCAATAAAGAGACCAACCAGCTGACACTTTCCTGCGACGGCAACAAGGTCGAGAAAGTGCTTTCCGCCACGGTGACCGTCAAGGCCGGAAACAAGACTGCCAACATTGCGGTCACTCAGAACGCATACGGCACAGTTGAGATTGTGGCTTCCGCAAACAATCTGCATCTCGCCGCAAAAGGAGAGCTCAACGCTTCATTCGAGGTGACTTCCACCGACCCTGACTGGACATTCGAGACATCGGGATGTGAATGGATGCTTGTCAGCAGAGAAGGCAACACAATCAACATCAGCGCATATCAGAATGAAGAACATTCCGACAGGGAAATCAAATTCCTTCTGGTTGCCGGAGAGGGCGACAAACGTGTCACTGAAACAATAGACGTGCTTCAGGACAGAGCCGCACTTATTGAGCCTTCCGTTCTCACCCTGCCTGTAAATCCGTTCACAGACGAGGCCAAGGAAGTTGAAGTCAACGCCAACTTCGACTGGACATATTCAGTCACAGGCAATGACGGAGACTGGCTGACAATCGAGAGAACCGACAACGGATTCAAATTCACCGCAGTTCCTAACCCTGGCGAAGAATCCAGAACAGTCAAGATCACTGTTACGACCGGTGACGGCAAAGAAAACATCGACACCAAGGAAATCACTGTTTCTCAGACAGGTATCGACACTCGTGCGTTTATCATCGGACTCAATGTTACCTCTACTGAAGTATCTTCAATCATCCCTGTAAGCGGAATCGGTGAAGGTTCCACTGTTGACTGGGGAGACGGCAACACAGAGACCGTGACATCCGACAATCCGTCCCACACATATTCAGACCCCGGCTACTATATCGCTTCATTCAAGGGAAGCGCAAACGCAATAAATTCTTCATCCCTGCTCACTACCCAGAGAAGCCAAATCACGGAGGTATTCAGCTGGGGCGACTTGGGTGTGACATCAATGTCCAGTGCATTGTATAACTGCGGCGAACTCACAAGCATTCCTTCGGACGCAGTAGGTTCATTCGCAAAGACGACGACGTTCAAAAATGCCTTTTACAATTGTCAGAAACTCAAAGCTATCCCTGAAGGATTTTTGAGCAAGGCTGTGGAATGTACTGACATCAACTCTATCTTCATCTACGGATACTCTCTCACGGAGATTCCTGCAAACCTTCTGGCAAACTGCCCGAAACTCCAAGACGCCACCAGCGCTTTCGACGGCTGCAAACTTGTGACAAGCGTTGACAAGGACCTGTTCGCTCACAATCCGGAACTTGAGATTTGCAATGCAACATTCGCCAGGATGGACAAGCTTCAGTCAATCGACGAAGATATGTTTGTGAACAATCCTAAAATCACCACATTCAACGCGATATTCAACGCTGACAGTTCACTGACCTCAATTCCTGCCGGAATTTTCAGAAATCAGACAGAATGTGAGACCTTCAGAATGGCTTTAATGGCAACGGGAATCACTGAAATTCCTGCCGGACTGTTCGAGAACAACACCAAGTGCACCTCCTTCCAGCAGACATTCAGCAAGACAAAGATCAAGACTATTCCGGAAGATGTATTCAAAGGATGTACAAAGGTCACATCATTTATGACCTGCTTCGGCGAATGCACTGAACTGGAAAGCATCCCTGCCGATCTGTTCAAGAATTCCGGAGCGCAGGCCAACATCACGCCGAAGAACGGTTTGAATATGCTGTTCCAGAAATGCACTTCGCTCAAAGAGGTTCCTGACGGACTGTTCGACGGATTCTCGACCTTGACCACTTTCTCCAGTGTCTTCAACGGATGCACTTCTCTGAAGAAAATTCCTTCGGGATTGTTTAAAGACTTCAGCACGGTAACGACATTCTCAAGCGTATTCCAGGACTGCACCTCACTCGAATCAGTACCGGAAAGCTTTTTCTCAGGACTCTCGGCGGTCACATCGCTCTCAGGAGTATTCTCCGGCTGCACCGGAATCACAGAAGTGGGAGCAAACCTGCTTTCAGGCTGCAATGCCTGCACCAACATATCCAACCTTTTCAAAGGCTGTACAAGCCTGACAACGGTTTCTGAAAGCGCCTTTGCGGGAGCGGCCAAAATCTCCAACATTTCAGGACTTTTCAATGGTTGCACAAGTCTCGAGAGTGTTCCTGAAGGACTGTTCTCATCGATGAGCGCCGTAACCAACATTTCCACCCTGTTCAACGGATGCACAAGCCTGAAAACAGTTCCAAGCGGCATTTTCGCATCTCTGTCGGCTGTAACAACCGCCAAGGAAATTTTCGCATCATCCGGAGTCGAATCAGTTCCTTCATCCCTATTCTCAGCAGGCGAAAAGATAACCTCGTTTGAAAGCGCTTTCAAAGGATGCACTGCACTGAAGAGCCTGCCTGACGGACTTTTCTCAAGCTGCAGCAAAGTCACTACCTACAAGACAGCATTCAACGGTTGCACCGCTCTGACCTCCGTAGGCAACATCTTCGGAACCAGCACGGCAAGCGTCTCATTCGAATCTACTTTTGAAGGCTGTACCGCTCTTGAAAGCATTGCTTCAGGACTTCTTGACGGCTTGACCGCCGCCTCTACATTCAAAAAGACATTCTACGGATGTACATCCCTTGCTACCATTCCGGAAAAATTGTTCGCCAAGAATGTCAAGGCGACTACAGCGGAAAGCTGTTTCCAGGAATGCACCGCACTTCAGAGCGTTCCTGCAGGACTGTTCGGAACGACTACGACAATGAAGACGCTCACATCAATGTTTGCAGGGTGCACATCATTGAAGACCATAGCGGCTGACGCGTTCAGCGGAATCAATGCGGCATCAGGAACTGTTATGAAAATATTCCAGAACTGCACTTCGCTCACGGAAGTTCCTTCCGGACTTTTCAAAAGCAACGCCAAAATCAGCAACTATACTTACGCGTTCAACGGATGTACCAGCCTCGAGAAAGTCGGTTCGGAGGCATTCAACTGCGCATACGGAGCAACCAGCCTTTCCAACTTATTCAGCGGTTGCACCGCGCTCAAGGAAGTGGATGAAAATGCTTTCGTTAACCCGGAAAAAGTGAAGATCATCATCAACATATTCCAGAACTGCTCCGCATTGGAGAGCATTCCTGCGGGAATCTTCGACAACTTCAAAGCAATCACAAGCGCCAACTTCGCATTTGACGGTTGCTCGTCTCTGAGCTGCGAATCTCCATATACTACAGTGAACGGAGTGAAATACCACCTCTACGAGAGAACGGCCGATAATGTCAGCGCTTCCGGATTCGCCGCATTGACTAATCTCAAATCAGCGTTCAAGGGATGCACCAAACTCACAGACTACGCCAACATCCCAAGCGCATGCAAGGAATAATTTTCAAAAAGGACAGGAATATGAAATCAAGATACATAATATCTATAATTCTGGCTGCAGGAATCGCCGCCGGATGTACCGAGACCTCGAAAATGGTTCCGGACACGTATCAGGCGCCTCTCTTCCTGCAGGCTTCTGACTCGAAAATAGTATTCGACAAAGACGGAGGAAAGGCTCTTGTCACTGTAGCTACAAACGCCGAAAAATGGGATTTCGAAGTCGCATCCGGCGACTGGTTCAGCGTCAGCACAGATGAGGACAGCTGCCTCGTCGTCATAGCCAAACTCAACAACGGAGCGGTAAAGACCGATGCCGTCACGATATCTGCAGAAAAAGGCGAGGAGACTTCAAAAGTCCAGCTGCAAATCACCCAAAGGGCTGATGATGCCGTAAATCTCAGTGAAGCGGGAACAGCCAACTGCTATATCGCGAACACAAACGGCACCTACAAATTCCGCTGCGACATCAAAGGAAACGGCGGCAAGGACGGCAAGACAAAATATATCGAGACGGAAGGGCTTGACATCACTGACGCCGCATACGCCGAGCTGCTTTGGGAGGCCAGAAATGACGGAGACCGCACAATGTCTTATGAAATAATAGACGGCACTCCTACATACGGAAGCGGATACATAACATTCTCCACAGGCAGAAGCGAGGGCAACGCGCTCATAGCCGTCAAGAATTCCAAAGGCAAGGTTCTGTGGAGCTGGCATATCTGGGTAACTGACAATGAAGTGACAGTCCACGACCACATAGGACAGGAAGGCAATGTCATCGCCCAGATTATGGACCGCAACCTCGGAGCTCTCAACAACACTCCGATGGACATCAACAACAGAGGTATGATATACCAGATGGGCAGAAAGGATCCGTTTATGCCCTCCCGTTCGCCATACAAGGACTACAGCGGGATCACTGACTATGAAGACGCTACGCAGACTGCAGAGTATTGCAACAATGATCCTGAGTGGAACAAGCAGAATTTCGAAATCGGTGACGGTACCGGAGTTTGGGAGATTGACTCCAAATTCAAGGCTCAGGCTTCGTTCTCAGCTCCCGGAAACATTCCGTACTCTACTGCGAATCCTATGAGATTCCTTGTCAGCTACTACACGAGCGGTGGCGACTGGTACATAAACACAAGCACAGAGGACAGTGTCTGCCCCGGCCTATGGAGTGAAGAAAAGACAATCTTCGACCCTTGTCCTCCGGGCTACAAAGTACCTGGAAAGAATATGTGGGGAACATCTGTCGGAAACAACAGCATCACCACAGGCGGAAAGCACAATGAATATGACGCTAACGGCGTCAACGAGGGATATGCCTGGAACGTCGAGAAGGACTGCGGCCGTGTCTGGAGAACCACCGGAGACTTCTATCCGATGGTCGGAAACATCTATCCGTCAGCATATTCAGTGGACAAGACTCCGTACAACTACGCCAGCGGACAGACATTCTATCTGACCAGCCAGGAAGGATTGTACGATTCAGACAAGTCCAACCAGAGCTGCACTCATTTTGTGGCGGCATTCAACGGTTACTGGGCATATTACGAACGCAGAGCCCAGGTTTATACCGGTCAGGTGAGATGCGTAAAAGAATAATCTATTAAAAATTGATAATGAAAAAGAGATTCTTGATTATCGCCGCTATGCTGGCAGCAACAGCGGGATGTGGAAGAATCGGCGAAAATGACAATGGCAGGCCCGGGTCGGAAGACAACGGGCCTATTGTCGTGTTCTCGCCAGATGCTGCTTTACAAGGGGAAATCATCGTGAAGATGAAACATTCAGACTCCCCCGTCACGAAATCCGGAGAAAGCGTTTCCGGCAATGCCGAAGTTGACAGAATACTGATGAGCGTAGGCTCCGTCAGCTTCGAGAGGCTGTTTCCTCAATGCGGACGTTTCGAAGAAAGAACCCGGAAAGAAGGAATGGACAGATGGTTCGTCGCGAAATACGACGAATCTGTTCCTGTGGCGGAAGTCGCGAAAATGCTCTCGGTATGTGACGGCGTGGAGGTCATCGAATACTCCCTTCCTACAGAAGCGTCATCATATTCAAAAGCATCTGTACCGGAGACCGATAATGAGGTCGCAGTGACCAAGTCATCTGCAAGGAACGTCCCGTTCCCGTTCAACGAAAGTGTGCGTTCGCAGAGGCTGCAATGGCACTACAACAACCCCGGCAATGTGTATGCAAACTCCACCGTGGCAGGAGCTGACGCTGATGTCTATGCTGCCTGGCAACTCTGCACAGGCAATCCTGACGTGATTGTCGCAGTCGTTGACCAGGGCGTGAAATACGACCACGAGGACCTTGCGGCCAATATGTGGGTAAACAAGGGCGAAATTCCGGGAAACGGCATCGACGATGACGGGAACGGATACATAGACGACGTCTATGGATTCAACTTCACAGACAACAAGGGACAGCTGACATTCTCCGCCTCCAATATGCACGGGACACACGTAGCCGGGACTATTGCCGCCGTAAACAACAACGGCATCGGAGTCAACGGAATTGCCGGAGGCTCAGGAAATGGTGACGGCGTCAGAATAATGTCCTGCGAAACACTCGGAGCATCCGAATCCGGAACTTCCGGCGGAGGACTTGGAGCACAGGTACGAGCAATCAAATACGCGGCCGACAATGGAGCAGTAATCTGCCAGAACAGCTGGGGCTACACCTCCGGCGCACTGTCCAGAACAGACTGGACCAAAGGCAACTATTCTGCACTGGCTGATGCGATCCGCTACTTTGTCAAATATGCTGGATTGGACGAAAACGGCAAACAGGAAGGCCCTATGGCCGGCGGAATAGTAATCTTCGCCGCAGGCAATGACTCTTCGGGAGAATTATGTTACCCTGCTTCAGACGAGGCTGTAGTCAGTGTCGCCGCGACATCCTGGCTCGGCACTCCGTCATATTATACCAACTACGGCAAATGGGTAAGTCTTTCAGCCCCAGGCGGAGACCTCACCCTCAACTCAACATACGGCGGAGTTTACAGCACCAGTATAGGAGAGAATGGAGAATCCTCATACGAGGGTATCAACGGCACCTCGATGGCGTGTCCGCACGTTTCAGGAGCCTGCGCCCTCGCCGTCAGCTGGTACTACGGAAGCGAGAAAAAGAAAGGTCTCACCTGCGATATGCTCAAGGAAGCGTTGCTTTCAAGCGTCACGCCTGTTGATCCGTTCTGCGATACGCCATATTTCGGAAATATGGGAGCCGGTTCTCTGGACACCTACCAGCTGCTGCTTGCTGTCAAGAAGGTAGCCGCCATCCCTGACGTCACTGTAAATCTTGGCGCGGAAACCACTATAAACCTCGCCGACTATTTCTATAAGACCGACATATTGACATATTCCGTAAACAATCCGAATATAGCGGAAGTCAGTCTGAAAGAAGGGGTTATGACAATCAAAGGCTTATCGAAGGGCAAGACCGGAATAAAAATAACGGACGGCAACCAGTCGACAAGAACCTTCAACGTAACCGTAAAATAAGGAGGACAAGATGACAACTATCTTCAATACAATGAAATCCGCATTCACGGCGGCATCTCTTCTTTTCCTTTTCTGCGGCTGCAATTCTGAAAATGTAAAAGAAACTTCAGACGTGACACTCAAGACTCCTGAAGCCAAAGTAAGTGAAGTGACCGTATCAGGGTTCCGCATTGACTGGGGCAAAGTTTACGGTGCAGAAAAGTACATTTACACCCTGGACGGAGCAGACACTGAGTCCACGACAGACCTGTCCGTCTCATTCAGCGGACTTGAGACTGCAACCGAATATGTGGTAAAACTGCAGGCTGTACCGGCAGAAAACAGCTCCAAAACATCCTCAGAGCCGGTGTACATCCACGTTCGCACATCAGAAGTCACTCAGCTTGACAAGCCTGAAATCACTTTGGGAAGCACTTATGCCTCCAAGACCATAATCAGTTGGAGCGTAATCCCGGGCGCCGGAAGTTATGAATACAATGTAGGCGACATCAACGGAACCACTGCGGAAAACAGGGTGACTATTCCGAATCTCACGAAAGGCACCGACTACACGTTCTCTGTCAAGGCGATTCCGTCAGGAAACGGATACACAGCTTCAGAGCCGGCGACTGTCAGTTTCAAGACATCCTCAGACGATGTGCCTGCACTGCTGATTGTACCGGAAGATGTGCTTGCTGACGCCGTCAAATTCGACATTTACGCAACACCGGACGAGACTTACTACTACGACGTCGTGTCATCATCTTCATTGATGTTGTATGACGATGCAACCATAATGGCCAAATACCGCGAGGCGATAATCGAATATGCCAAGAGCAAGGGCATAAGCATCAGGTTGGCTATGGCTTCCGTGCTTAAACTCGGGACCAACAGTTTCAGCGTATCAAGTCTCACTTCGGAATTGAGTTACGACATTATCGCCTTCGGAATGGATTACGACGGCAATATCACGACCGGACTGCAGACGAAGCGCGTTACAACGACCTCTACCGGATGGTCTTCAGGTCCGAACTACGGCGGCACAGACTGGTTCACCCAGAGATTCTATCTGTCGAACGAATATGCCGCACTTTCCGGATACGGATGGACCAACTCAGTATGGATGACTTGGAAAGGCAGCGACGTGCAGAGCATACGCTACCGTCTTCTCCCGACAAGCACATTCAACAAGGCATTCAGCGACCCTTATGACGAAGAAGCGATCAAGACATTCCTGAAAGATCCGTCCTATAGCTACACAGTCAAAGACGAATATCTTGCATTGGTAAACTCTGTCAACGGTTACAATTCACTGACTCCTTGTAATTCAGGCACATCCTACACGATGTCAGCATTGGCGACCTCAACATCTGGCGAGGAAGAACTTACAGTCAATTCCATCACGACCAAAACTTCAAGCGAAGCTCGCACGTGGTTCACACTGTCAGCACTTGTCAATGAAAAATACGGTCCGACATCCACCACAATAGCTTGCGTGATGAGAGGCGTCGCCGTGACATCAGGAAAAATGGTTCTGGTCAAGACATCCTCATTGTCCGGAATTCCGGAATCCTCATACCCTGCTCTCGTCGCAGACAAAGGCGTTGATATGAAGGAGTCCTACTTCGAGCCTATCAACGGAAACGGACTTGCGTTGCTTATGACAGTCGAGCCGGAAACATCTTACACCGTATTGGCTACGGTCGTGAACAGAGCGGGGGACAAACTGACAAAATATGCTTCCGTGACCACCACAGCGGCGGCTGAAGAGACTGCGACAACGTCGTCAGTCAGGACAAAGGCTACAGACAGTTTCGAGAATCTTGCAGCAAATGCAGTGGCTTCCCCGGTCGGACTCAGACTCGACGGAATGGAAGCAATACCGGTTCCCGGAAACAAGGCCGGAGAGGAAGATCTCTGGACCATCATCCACAATATGCACCTTTTAGGAACACAAAATGAAAAATAACATAAAGAGAATAATCGCCGCAGCTCTGGTGACCGTCCTTTTCGCCCTGACAGCTAAAGGTCAGGATCTCACGGTAAAAGGAACTGTCACGGACAACGGAAATGTCCCGCTTATCGGAGTCGGCGTATTTATAAAGGGAACATCGACCGGAACCGTCACGGACATCGACGGAAAATGGTCGCTCAACGGAATCCCGTCAGACGCCGTGCTCACATTCTCCAGCATCGGATACGGCACACAGGAAATCAGCGTAAACGGCAGAAGCGTCATCGATGTCGTACTTCAGGAAGAGGCTATCGCCGATGAAATCGGAGAAGTGATGGTCGTAGCATACGGTACGGCGAAGAAAAGCAGCTTCACAGGTTCTGCGTCTGTCGTGAAAGGCGACGACCTTCAGAAGAGAGTCACCGGCAATGTCACCAAATCAATTGAAGGAACAGTGGCAGGAGTCCAGGTCACTTCCGGAGGTGGACAACCCGGTGAAGGAGCGTCAATAATGATTCGAGGCATCGGCTCCATCAATGCTGTATCCACTCCTCTGTACGTCGTGGACGGCATCCCTTATGACGGCTCCATAAGTGCCATAAACCCGGCGGACATCGAGTCTCTGACAGTTCTCAAAGACGCGTCTGCGGGTGCTCTGTATGGAGCGAGAGGTGCCAACGGAGTCATAGTCATCACCACGAAAAAAGGAAGCGGAGACAGGGCTACAGTCAGTTACAAAGGCAGCGCCGGCATTGCTTCACGTTCATTGAAGAGATATGACCTCGTCAATATGGACGAATTCGTGGAACTCACTTATGAATCTCTGAGAAACAGCGCCCAGTACAGTACCGGAATGGATTTCGAGGGTGCCAGCGCATACGCGGCCGCAAATCTCGGACAGACCATCGGAGGACTCAAGAATTCCGAATATTATAATCCATATAAGAACTACACTTGGGATACAGTGATCGACCAGACCACAGGCAAAGTCAAGAGCGATGCCGTCGCCGCATGGAACGAGAACTGGATGGACGAAATCAGCAACAACGCCGCACTGCGCACAGAGCATATTTTCTCAGTCAACGGAGCAAGCGAGAAGGTCAATTACCTCGTATCAATGGGATACTACAAAGAAAACGGTATTCTGCGGAACACTGATTTCGAACGATATACAGGAAGGGTGAATGTGGATTCCCAGGCAAATTCCTGGATGAAAATCGGAATGAGCGCAAGCTACTCGCACACGAGCGCTGACTATCAGAATTTCTCCGGTTCTTCAACTTCAAATGTCTGGTATACAGCACAGTTCATGGCGCCGGTTTATCCTCTGTATCTCAAGGATATGGAAGGTAATGACATACTTGACGAATCCGGAAACCGCCAATATGAATATGGTGACGAGGATGACAACGGATATGCCAACCGTCCTACTGCTCAGGGATTCAACTCAAAGGCGGAACTCTACAACAACAGGGCATATTACTACCGCAACTCCCTTTCCGCAAGGTCTTATATGACGCTCGGCACGACAAACAAGGACGCCAAACTCTACGGACTCAAGCTCACCGTGAATCTGGGAACTGATTTCAATGACTATCAGCGTACTATCACCAACGACAAGTATCACGGCAATGCGGCCAGTCAGGGAGGACGTCTGAGCAAGACCAACACAAGGACTCTCAGCTACACTTTCAACCAGATACTGAACTACGACCGCACATTTTCCGAACACGATGTGAAGTTCCTTCTCGGCCACGAGTATTACCGCTACAAGTACAACTACGCGATGGGAGAGAAGACCGGAATCATAGACGGAATCGACGAGCTTGACCCGGCAGTCACCACTTCAGGCAACTCCAGCTACTCGCACAACTACGGTATTGAATCCTGGTTCACAAGAGTGAACTACGGATTCAAAGACAGGTATTATTTCGATGCAAGCTGGCGTACTGACGGTTCTTCAAGATTCTACAAGACAGACCGTTGGGGTAATTTCTGGTCAGTCGGAGCATCCTGGAGAATGTCGCAGGAGAAGTTTATGGAACAGTTCTCGTCCTGGCTGAGCAACCTCACGGTAAAAGTTTCCTACGGTGTGCAGGGTAATGACAACTTGGGAACATACTACGCTTGGCAAGGTCTCTACGACTACACTTGGGCAAACGGCAGCGAAGCCGGAGCATTCGCTTCCAAGCTTGAGAACAAGGCGGTCACGTGGGAGAAGAACGGCAACCTCAACACCGGAATCGAGGCCACCCTCTTCGGAGGAAAAGTTTCATTCACGGCAGAATACTACAACCGTCACACCCGCGATATGCTGCTTGAGAGCCCTCTGGCAATCTCAACAGGCTTTACTGGATATGACGCGAACGTAGGCTCAATGAGAAACCAGGGCTTCGAGTTCGCCGGAAGATTCAACGCCATTGACAGGAACAATTTCAGATGGGATGTCAATGTGATGGCCTCCCTCAACCGCAACAAAGTCACAAGCCTCACGGCATCGCAGGACTTCATCAGCGCGGGCACTTCAGTCATCGAGGTCGGAAAACCTATCTACACGTTCTACCTTTCAAAGACGGCAGGAGTCGATCCCGCAACCGGAAAGCGCCTCTACTATGCCTACTGGAAAAGAGGCGTGGATGAAACCGGCGCCATCAGCAACGTAAGGTGCGACGAATATGTGACTGACAATGTTTCACTCGCTTCGCTGAGCAAATATTACATGGGAAGCCGTGAGCCGGCTGTGGCCGGAAGTTTCGGCTCCAGTTTCGTGATATTCAAGAATATCGACCTCTCGTTCCTGACCACCTGGTCAATCGGAGGTAAGGTTTACGACGGACTTTATTCAGGTACAATGAACGTCCAGTATGCAGGAAACAACTGGCACAAGAACGTACTCCGCAGATGGCAGAAGCCGGGAGATGTGACAGATGTGCCTATGATTGAAATCGGCGGCTCCGCTCCGGCGAACAATTCGTCGCTGATCAACGCTTCCTATTTCGCCATCAAGAACATAACGCTAGGATACACATTCCCGAAGAATTGGATTTCAAAAATAAAAATCAATTCATTGAGAATTTTCCTCACTGCCGACAATATAGCAATGTTCAACCATCTTGACGGAATGGACCCTCAGTACAACTTCACCGGAAGCGTGTCATATTCTTATGCACCGTCCAGGGCTGTAGTTGCAGGTCTTGACATTCAATTCTAAAGGAGGATATTCAATGAGAAAGAAAATATACATTTTTGCAGCAATAGCCCTCACGACAGTTTCCTGCGACAGTTCTATGCTGGATTTCAATCCTACGGATTCAGGTTCCGGCGAGGAGCTGATGAAGAAAGCATCCACCGCCATCACATCCATCAACGGAATTTACCGTTCAATGTGGACTGCGGGCTGGTCCACTTCCGGCAACACTCACCAGTGTTTCGGAGTATCAGCATACAATCTTGCGCTTGATATGATGGGAGACGACCTCATAATGCAGTCTATGGGCAACGGATGGTTCTGGTACGATCATATATATAACGTAAAGAACCAGTACACATCATCCGCTTTCAGATCTTACGATGTCTGGTACGCCAATTACAAATGGATTTCCAACGCCAACAATGTAATCAATGCAAAAGAGACAATGGGCGGAAGCGAGGCAGACGTATCCTACGTTGTCGGACAGGCATACGCAATCAGAGCATACGGATATCTCAATCTTGCCACCTGGTTTGCACGTGCTCCGTACAATCCTATGACCGGGAAATACCGCTGGACTGATCCAGGCGTGCCAATCTATACCGAACCGACATCGATAAAAACGGAAGGCAAACCGAGAGAAAATCTCGAGACCGTGTACAAACAGATTGAAACGGACATTGATTCCGCGATAGTGAGACTCACCAAAGGCGAATCATCATCTCTGAACACAGGCAACAAATCGCACATCAACGAATATGTGGCCCTCGGCATCAAATCCAGGGTCTGCCTTGCGACAGGTGACTGGGAAGGAGCTTATGAGTCAGCATTGAAAGCCATCGAGGATGGAGGCTACGAAATCGGAGGCGAGAGCGAACTGATGGGCGGAATGAACGACATCGACTGCGGCAACGTGATGTGGGGCGCAGGTATCGAGACATCTGAGCAGTCCGGTGCATACGCCGGATTCTTCACTCATATGGACAACACGGACGGCACCTACGCCAAGTCGGCTCCGAAACTCATCAACAAGCAGCTTTACAACCATATAGGGGCCGGAGACATCCGACTCAAATGGTGGGATCCGACTGACAAAGAGTCGCCGTACATATCCAAGAAGTTCGCATTCGCCAATGTCCAGTCCTGGCTGGGAGACTATATTTATATGAGAATCGAAGAGATGTATTTCACGGCTGCAGAGGCCGCGCTCCGACTCGGAAATGAGGACAAGGCCCGCGAGCTGATGAATACAGTGATGGCCAAGAGGAACTCCAGATACGATGCTGCGAATTATTCAGGCACTTATCTGGGTGCGACCACAACGACCTGGACAGGTTCTCTGCTGGAAAATATCCTCATTCAGAGGCGTGTGGAACTGTGGGGCGAATACGGCCGCATCTTTGACGTGCGCCGCACCGGACAGGGAATCGACCGCAGGACAGATGACGGATTCTCTACAGAGTGCATATCCGCAATGAAGAGAAACGGCATCGACATCAGCAACGCAGACACATACGACTGGGTTCTGACGATACCGAAAAGCGAGTTGGACGCCAACCCTAATATAAATGAAGAAGATCAGAATCCGTGATGCTCAAGAACACTATGACAAGTTTGACTACAATGAAATACTCAAGAATAATATCGTACCTGGCGGCATCGCTTCTTCTTGCCGTCAGCTGCGACAAGGAACAGAAAGGAACAATCTTCAGTCCTGAAGCCGATGACGCAAAAGAGATTCATTTCCTTCAGTCATCGCTGACCAAGGAATTCCCGCAGGGAACCGAATCAGGAACGATTGAGATTGAACTGGCAAGGCCAAGCGACAAGGGCGAACTTTCAGTGGAGCTGAAGGTTGACGGAGACGATGCTGACGCATTCTCCGTTCAGGAGACTGTCACAATACCGGACGGAAGTTACTCCGCCAAAGTGCCTGTGACAGTGGAGCTGGGCTCCCTTCTCGCCGGCTCTTCCCTGAATGCAAGCATTCTCATATATGACCGTCAGGAAGAGACTTCCGGAGGGGCATATATAACCGGCTTCTCCGACAAGATTGCCGTCAGCGTCTCGTTCGCTTTGGAATGGGAGACATATTACAGGACAGACGAAAGCGGTCTGCAAGTGCCTCAGACAGCTACATACCGCTACAACGCTTTCTACACAGGACGCAGTTCCGGACTGGAAGTAGAAAAAGCTGTCGGAGCCAACATATTCAGGCTCAACGACTGGGCCAGCGGAGTGTCGTTCAAGTTCATCGTCAACGATGACAACAGTTGCACTGTCCCTGCGCAGTCAATCGGATATTACAACTCCAACTACAATGAATATGTCAAGGTCGCAGATATGGCTGTATATACCGGAAACAAGTCCGCATACAGCTCCTATCCTTGCACTTATGACGGTGAAAGCACGTTCTCGTTTTACCTGATTTATTATGTATCAGCAGGATATTTCGCTCAGGGAACAGAAACTCTTACATTCGACGGTGCAACAGATACTACACCTGTAGTAGAGATAAGTTTTGACGGGATTGAGACTACTGAAACCGGATTCAAAGCGCCGAAAGTCTCATTCTACAAGAACGACTACACCAAATTCTACAAGGCAACCATCGTCAGCGGCGACATTACCGGAGACGCATCGCGTCAGAATGAAATCAAGAAGATGCTCGCCGATGACATAAAACCGGGAAGCGCGCCAGTGCTTACACTCTACGATGACAGTTCGGAAATGTGGAATGTAGGAGCGGGAAACTGCACTGCGGTGGCTCTCGCATACGACTTGGAATCGAATGCGTCAACACTTTATATGCAGCGCTTCACCTGCGACCCGGACGGGATATACACTCCTCGTGTCAACGTGTTCGAATGGAAAAGAGATGATTCCAACATTATGTATTCGCCTTACACGACTCTTTTCTGGGAGATGCAGGCTACCAATGCCGTGGCATTGAAATATCTCTGTATGAGGACTGACTATCTGGAATATCTGGAGAAGAATCTGAAACAGAGCGCGGAAGAACTTGTCTGGGAAAGAGGCAATTCAGTCAATGACGAATATGTCCAGAAACTTGTGTCCGAGGATGGATTCTCCACAGCTTTCAACACTCTGCAGCAAGGCACAGCCTACACTCTATGCGCATGCATAGTCAATGAGTTCGGGGATACAACAGTCGTGAAGAAGACCGCATCGACCAAAGGATACAGTTCTGCCGACTTCGACAGCAGCAAGACGCTGGAAGACTTCATCGGTGCGTTCAAGGCGACCGCCACGGTGACCAAGTCATCGACATCGTCTGCAGAGTCTTTCCGCGTTGACATTTACAGCCTGGGAGGCAACGACGTGCTGATTTCCGGACTTTCCAACACAAGCGACTTTACTCCTGACGTGAAGGCGTATTTTGACCAGGACAGCCACGCAATCATCATTGAGCCGCAGCAGCTGGGCAAATACAAGGAGAATTATGTAACTCTCGGATTTTCAGACGGACTGTCCATCTACTGGGGAGCGAACAGCATTGCACTCGGATTCATTGACGGTGCAATCCATATGACTCCAGGACCAAGTTCATCGGCAGCAGTGAACATCTATCAGTTCCTGCTTTTCAGTTCCGAGAAGGCCACCGGCTCCACCTACTTGAGACAGAGCGTCGAATCAAAGACTTACAGCGCCTTGACGCTCAGCCCGTTTGGGGTTTCAACCTCAGCGGTCTTGCCGGCTGACGCGTCCATCCTGGCTGAGTTCGACAAATAGTAACGCGCCTGAGGGACGGAATTGTCCCTCGGGACAGCAGGCCGGAGATTGGGGCTCCTAAATGGTGTCCCAAACAATCCTGCCGCGAAGCGCTTGAGAGGTACATAATAAAAGCAGAGGAGGACTAAAAAGTAATTTTAGTCCTCCTCTATGCGTTATGAAATCTTTCTGCAATCTGAGAAGACGCTAAATGCAGCCTTCCCGAGGATTACTAGAAAATCTCTTCGTTATTGTTTTCTGAAGTGAAATCCGGAGCATCGTAATTCTCATTGCTGTTGAAATTTTCTGCTCCTTCAGCGTTCTCGTCAGAGAATTTCTGACCGAAAGGCTTTCTCGGGCCTCTGTGGTCATCACGGAATCCCCTTCTGTCGTCACGAGGACCTCTGCGATCATCGCGTGGACCTCTTCTGTCATCACGAGGGCCTCTGCGATCGTCACGACGGTCACCCCTACGGTCATCGCGCGGACCTCTTGGCCTGCGTTCAGGCTCTACATATCCTTCAGGTTTCTCAGTAAGAGCACGCATTGACAATCTCATCTTGCCGGTCTTCTCATCAACTTCGAGAAGCTTCACGTCAACCTCATCGCCGACCTTGAGCACGTCAGCAACATTTTCAGTCTTTGTCCAAGCGATCTCAGACACGTGGAGCAAACCTTCCTTGCCAGGAAGAATCTCTACGAACGCACCGAAATCAAGGATGGAAACAACTTTTCCGTGATATGTCGTGCCGACCTCAGGTACAGCGCAGATGCCTTCAATCCATTTGAGAGCTTTCTCAAGTGAATCCTTGTCTGAGCTGAAGATATCAACGACACCCTTGTGGTTCTCCGTATCTTCTGTAATGGTGATTGTAGTTCCGGTCTCTTTCTGAATCTTCTGGATTGTCTCACCGCCCTTGCCGATAACGGCACCGATGAAGTCAGCGTCGATGATAATCTGTTTGATTCTAGGAACAAACGGCTTGTAGTCAGCACGAGGCTCGCTGATGCACTTCATCATCTCGCCCATAATGTGGAGACGACCCTGACGTGCCTGCTCCAATGCTTTTGCGAGCACCTCATAAGAAAGTCCGTCAACCTTGATATCCATCTGGGTAGCTGTGATACCGTCTTTTGTTCCTGTTACCTTGAAGTCCATATCTCCGAGGTGATCCTCATCTCCGAGAATATCGGTGAGGATGGCATATCTCTCGTTTGGTCTGTCCTTGTCTGTGATAAGACCCATAGCGACACCTGCGACAGGTTTCTTGATCTTGACGCCGGCATCCATAAGTGCAAGACATCCACCGCAGACAGAAGCCATTGATGATGAGCCGTTTGACTCAAGAATATCTGAAACTACGCGGACTGCGTAAGGATTCTCCGGAGCAAGAGGAACTACAGCCTTCAATGCGCGCATTGCAAGGTTTCCGTGTCCGATCTCACGACGGCCGACGCCTCTCTGAGCCTTAGCCTCGCCTGTAGCGAACGGAGGGAAGTTGTAGTGAAGAACGAACTGCTGAGTCTCACGAACCAGCACCTCATCCATCTCCTTCATATCGAGTTTGGTTCCGAGTGTAACGCTCGCAAGAGACTGAGTCTCACCACGGGTGAAGATAGCGGAACCGTGTGCGCAAGGAAGATAGCCTACTTCGCACCAGATAGGACGGACCTCTGCTGTCTTACGGCCGTCAAGACGGATTCCCTCATCGAGAATCATATTTCTCATTGCGGCCTTCTCCTCATTGTTGTAATATCTTGCAACCATTGCGGCTTTAGCCTCCTGGTCTTCCTCTGACAATGTCGCAAGGAAGTCAGCCTTGATCTGGTCGAAACCGTCAGCCCTTTCCTGCTTAGGTTTTGCAGCTTTTGCCAAAGCATAGCACTTGTCATAGCAGAACTCATGAACAGCCTTCTTGAGATCCTCATCCTCTTCATCGTGAGGATAATCTCTCTTGACATCCTTGCCGAGTTCCTTGTTGAGTTCAACCTGTACAAGGCACTGCTTCTTGATAGCTTCGTGAGCGAACTTGATAGCTTCGAGCATATCTGTCTCGCTTACCTCGTTCATTTCACCCTCAACCATCATGATGTTGTCGTAGGTTGCGGCAACCATAAGTTCGAGATCGCTGTCTTTCATTTCGCTGAAAGCAGGATTTATGCGGAATTCACCGTTGACTCTGGCTACGCGAACCTCTGAAATAGGTCCTTCGAACGGAATATCACTGCAAGCGAGCGCAGCGGAAGCGGCAAGACCTGCGAGTGCATCCGGCTGTGTGTCGGCATCAGCTGAAATAAGGTTTACATTGACGAAAACCTCAAGGTGGAAATCTTCAGGGAAGAGCGGTCTGAGAGCGCGGTCAACAAGACGTGAGATAAGAATCTCATAGTCTGAAGCCTTTCCTTCACGCTTCATAAATCCGCCAGGGAATCTTCCTGCAGAATAGAATTTTTCTTTGTAGTCAACCTGCAAAGGCATAAAATCAGTGCCTTCCTTGACCTCTTTTGCGCAAGTTACAGTTGCGAGAAGCATCGTGCCTCCCATCTTGACAACTGCTGAACCGTCTGCCTGTTTTGCCAGCTTGCCGGTTTCGATCTCGATTACCCTGCCATCGGATAATTCGATTTTCTTGTTGATGATATTCATTAGCGTTACAATGACCTGCCTTCCCCAATGGAAGTAAGTTTCTTTTTCAATTCATATATCGTCTCCCATCCCGCCGCAGGTCACGTTATTTTGCGGTCTGGGAATGCTATATTCGTTTTAATAGCAAAGCACTTAAAAAGACCGGAACCACAGTTTGGCACCGGTCTTTTCATTTCCTATCGGTTATCGACGGAGACCAAGCTCCTTGATGATGCTTCTGTATCTCTCGATGTCAACTCTCTGGAGGTAATCCAGCAACTGACGTCTTTTACCTACAAGACGGAGAAGAGAACGACGGGTAACCACATCTTTCTTGTTCTTCTTGACGTGCTCTGTGAGGTGATTGATACGGTAGGAAAATAGAGCAACTTGACTCTCTGGAGAGCCGGTGTCTGTATTAGACTTTCCGTACTTCGCGAAAATCTCCTGCTTCTTTTCAGCTTCTAAATACTCAGCCATTTCGCAAAAAATTTTGTAAATAAATCAATCCCGATACCGCACTGTGCGATAACGCGCTTTCTAAAGCGGGTGCAAAGATAGGGATAATTTCCGACTTTCCAAACGATAGAGAGCAAGAAACTGTTTGAATTTTATCTGATTAACAGGGGTTCCGAAAAACCGGCTCGGGCAGAACCTCAAACAAGTCCTCAAACCGTATTCAAGCACACTTCTTATTGAATCCAGACCAGAGCTTTCAGCTTAATCTTGAACTCCGCAGGGATCTCAGGCATAGCGTCGAATTCATCTATCATTGACTCGACATCAATATTCTCGAGATATTTTCCCGTATTCTGAGGGTCTTCGCTTATGAAACTTGAGCACTGTGCAAGCGCGAGGAATGAATCCGGAAGCATCTTGTAAGCGTCAACATATTTACCGAAAACCAACTTGATCTCAGGAGTCAAGTCCATCATCCTGTGCATCAATGCTTTCTTGCCGTTCAGCAGTTCCCTGTGAGACGCCGCATAGTCATTGAATACACATTCTACCGTAACCTCCTCTCCAGCAGAACTTTCCGGAAGATACACCATTGCAGTCAGGTCAGCTCCGACGTATCCCCACACAGCCTTGGAGACCTTATTCTCCGCATCGTGCGCGGCAAATCTGGAATACGGCACCTCGACTCCGTTGACATACACTTTCTCCGGCGCGAACACTCCGGCGAACGCGAACTCCAGCGTTCTGTCAGAATCCATTCCGGCATAACCACCCTGCCTTGCGCTTACCGTGACCTTGACGTGATTTGCATCAGACTCTTTCTTCACGGACGTGGTCGCATATTCAGACTTGTACGCCTGGGTTTCGCCGTCATCTTCATAGACTGAAAGTTCTGACACGCCGTCTCCCGGAGCGACATAGAGTTTGAGCACATTGCTCTTTTCCTGAAGCGAATTTATGCGGCCCGATGCCATAGGAATGACAGCTCCTGCCTTGATGTAATATGGATTTTCATTGACCGTATATGAAAGCGTATCCGTCTGACCGCCCTTTATCACAGTGCCGGTTGCGACGTCAAACCAGTCATTGCCCTCAGGAAACCACATACCGCGTTTTGCGAGTCCTGTAGCCTTGTCCGCAGGCGAACTGATTGTCGTGGCGAGAATATCGTCTCCGAACATGAACTGTTCCTTATATCCGTATGCCAGCGCATCTTCCGCATAATCGTAATACATTGGACGGCACATAGATATACCCGTGTCGTATGTCTGCCTTGCGGCATTGTATATATACGGAGACAGGTCGTATCTCAGCCTGACAGCGTCACGCATCGCATCAAAATAGTCCGGGAACACCCAGAACCGCTTCTCCATCGTCTGATCTTTTGTAGAATGCGTCTTATATATAGGTGTGAAAACGCCCGACTGAAGCCATCTCGTATATAGTTCCGGGTCCGTTTCCGTAACGCCCTTAGGCTGCTGATGTCCTCCGATATCGTGTCCCCAATAGCCGTAACCGACATTGGATGCGGTCGAAGTGAAATACGGCAGGTAGCCGAGAAGCTGCCAGGAAGCGTATGTATCGCCTGAAAATCCGATCTGGTATCTGTGGCTGCCGAGCCCGCCCCAACGGTGATAAATCATAGGTCGGCGCGCATAAATGCCCTGATTCTCCGACTGGCGCACCATATCATTGAAGAATGTGTAATTGAGCCAGAACGTATTGTTCAGACCTGCTGTGTACTTGCTGTATTTCCATTGCTGCCAATCCAGCCACCAGAAGTCAACTCCCTGTTTTTCAAACGGATGTATTACCGAATTGAAATAAGCGTCAGCCCAGTTTTCGTCATCGATTCTGAACGGAACAGGAGCCTTGCTGCCGTCTGCATTTACATAGCCTTTCGGGCCGTCATAGTCAGAAGTCCTTGACAAGTAATCTTTTACAAACCTGTCATAAGGTTCTTCATACGGCTGTATGCCCGATGCAGGATGCAGGTTCAATGTTGTCTTGAGACCGAGGTTATGCAGATCCTGGAGGCAATTCGCAGGGTTAGGGAACAGTTTCTTCTGCCAAGTGTAACCGGTCCAGCCGATTCTCTGTCCGAACTCGTCCTTAGGCGCATTCTTCTTGCGGAGCGTCCAGGTCTCGTGCCAGTCCATATCCAGCACCATCACATCTATAGGAATGCTCAATGAACGGATCTGTTTTCCAAGCCCGACAAACTCAAAATCAGAGTATTGCCAGAAACGACACCACCAATATCCGAAAGCATATTTAGGAGGAAGAGGAATCTTTCCGCCTATTTTCACGAAATCTGACACCGCAGACTTGTAGTCGTGTCCGTAAGCGAACATATACCAGTCTTGTCTGTCGGTTGAATCTCTGTCAGACACCCAGTTTTTCCAGTCGGTATTTTCCGGGACAAACACCTGTCTGTCAGACTCATCTACAATCGCCCAGCCGTCTCTTGAGACCACGCCTTTGTCATAAGGCTCCTTTGTCTTGACGCCGTCGCATCCGTCCAGCGTCCTTGTCGTACCGAGAAGATTTCCGCTGTCGTCCATACCTGGATGCCATACAACCTTCTTCTTGCCGTTCTTTGAAGAACTGTCCGCCATCAGAAATGTCACCTGAAGATTGTTCTCGTCGAATTTCCCGTTTCCGGTGTATGTGAGAGTTATATCTGATGTCCTGATGGTCAATTTCTTACCCGAACGCTTCACCGTAAAAGAAGGAACAGGAAGATTTCTGTTCACAATCCCCAGCGTCGCTCTGTCCTCGAACTTTCCGTCCTCAGCCCATTCCATTCTCACAAGACGGCTTCCGAGCACTGTAAAACGGGCTTTGCCGAATACAACCTCAGCCTTCGGGTCAGCTTTCGGATTGTCTACGTCCGGATGTCCGAGTCTTAATTCCTTAACTCCCAACAGTCTGCGGACGAGAAGCGGTTCGTTGGTAGTGATGCAGTCAACGCCCAAATCTATCATCGCCTTGATATCATTCTCTTTATTGACAGTCCAGGCATTTACGCTCATACCGAGTTCGTGCGCTTCCTTTACCCATTCAGGACGTTCTCTAAGGACATTATACTGATAGTCAATGCCGTTGATTCCTTCTTTGAACAATTCTGACGGAGCGATGTCGCCGCTCAGATACTGGTTCGTGAATTCCGGGGCTTCCTTGGCTATTTTTCTGCAGACATTGAGGCTGAAGGATATGAACATAACCTTTGACGGGTCATACAGCCCGTGTTCTTTCAGCTTTTTCAATGACAGGTCAACCATCTTGTTCTCGCGCTCAGCATCGTACTGGCTCTTGAACTCCAGCACTAACACCGTCGTAGCACATTTTGACGCCTGATTCAAATATTCATCCAAAGTAGGCATCGATTCACCGTTCTTCAACTTGAACTGCCTCAGAAAATCGGCCGTATTCGTCTGAATGTCATTGCCGTCGATATGCCTGTCGTGATGAACTACGATTTCATCATCCGACGTGATATGCACATCGAACTCGCTGCCCCACAAATCATTCTCTTGAGCGACCCTCAATGACGCGATGGAATTCTCCGTCGTTTGCGCCTCGTCGCATTTCCAGAATCCGCGGTGCGCGGCAATGCGGATTGTGCCGTTTTCCTGAGCCGAACATATCAGCGGCAGTGCCAAGCAAATGGAAGATAACACAACACAGAGTAATTTTCGTTTCATACCTTATTTTGTTTTTAGTATCAGTTTTTGAAATATTCCGTTCAATACTTATGCAGTCATTTCACCACGCCGATGCCTGCGCTTTCGAATCGAAAGGCCCGGCGTTTCATTGCACGCAAAGATAATCAATACCACCGGCATAATCAATCTCTTTAAGCACGAAAAGTCATATTAAAATTATTCGGCAAAATACATTATATTTGCGCGTTCTCCGGGACATCGACAGAGCCGAGCAAAAGCATCGGGCTGTGAGATGGATTCAGAGACGGGGCCAGGGCATAAATAAGCCTCAACCCAACCTGGATGAATCACAAAAATGAACTTAAATAACAAAACAATGGTAAAAGTTAATGTAGGAGGTTGCTCCTCCTTTGTTAAAGAATCCGAGTACAAGGCTTATGTAGAGAAAGCCCTCAATGCTTTCGATGTACTCGAAGCTGAAAATGGTGCCGGAAACGACTTTCTTGGATGGAAACACCTTCCTTCACAGACACCTGAATCTTTGATCAAGGCCTGCGAAGATATCCGCGACGAATGGAAAGCAAAGAATGTCGATCTCGTAGTAGTTATCGGTATCGGCGGTTCTTATCTCGGAGCAAAATGCGCAATCGAATCTCTGTCACACAGTTTCTCAAAAGAACTTGGCAAGAAAGGCGCGCCTGAGGTTGTATTCGCAGGAAACAACCTTTCAGAAGAATATGTAGCCGAGCTCGTTGACCTTATGAAGGTTAAGAATGTAGCTTGCGTGGTCATCTCCAAATCAGGTACTACAACAGAGCCTGCAGTAGCTTTCAGAATCGTAAAACAGCATATAGAAGAGACTTACGGACGCGAGGAAGCCGCTGCACGTATCGTTGCGGTAACAGACGCACACAAGGGTGCGCTCAAGACTCTCTCCACCCAGGAAGGCTACAAGACATTCGTAGTTCCAGACAACGTAGGAGGCCGCTTCTCAGTCCTCACTCCGGTAGGACTTCTCCCTATCGTACTCGCAGGATTCGATATCCGCGCACTGCTCGCAGGCGCCATCGAGGAAGAGAAGAAACTTGCTGTAAAATCTGCCGACAATGCGGCTGTAGAATATGCGGCAATGCGCAACTGCCTTCATTCAGTATATGGAAAGGACGTGGAAGTTCTCGTATCATTCACCCCTAAGTTCCAGTATCTCGGAGAGTGGTGGAAACAGCTTTACGGCGAGTCTGAAGGAAAAGACCTCAAAGGAATTTTCCCGGCTTCAGTGGTTTACACGACAGACCTCCACTCACTCGGCCAGTTCGTTCAGGACGGTTCAAGGGTTATGTTCGAGACTGTAGTTACAGTTAAGAAGAGCAACAGAAGCGTGGTAATCGGCAGCGACGAGCAGAATCTCGACCAGCTCAATTACCTTGCAGGTCAGCACGTTGAGCACTGCAACGCAATGGCTCAGCTCGGAACCAAGCTCGCACACATCGACGGCGGTGTTCCTCAGCTCGAAGTATCCATCGAGAACATCAACGAGAAGACTCTCGGTTCACTGTTCTACTTCTTCGAATTCGCCTGCGGAATCAGCGCATACGTTCTCGGAGTAAATCCGTTCAACCAGCCGGGCGTCGAGGCCTACAAGAAGAATATGTTCGCACTCCTCGAGAAGCCAGGTTACGAAGAGCAGACCAAAGCCATCAAGGCCCGTCTCGCAAAATAATCCGTTCGGACGATTTTCGCCAATCAAAAGAGGATGACTCAAAAGCACTTTTGAGCCATCCTCTTCATTTCTGCCCCCTCGTTCGCTAATGCGAAAACGCCGGACGAGTGACTCCGCATCGACTGCTGGGGCAGTTCATTCATTTTGCATCATATTTGTTCATTCGACTCGACGACAAGAATAATTGTAAAGAAAAATGTCTAAATTGCAAAGACTAATCGCGCTATACACCCAAACCGCATTATTAGAGAATAACGTCAAATGGACAAACAACTAAGACACATAATTGTAGATAGTAATTTAAATTTCCCCCACTATTGTAATTGAAAAATGGTCCATTTATCGGTTGTTTTGATTTGCTTTAGAGCAAACCTAACTTCCAATATTTTCAAAGAGCTCTTATGATTTTTTACCGGACAGCAGTGCAATGCCATAATCAAATTGCAATACTCATTGAGCATATTCCATCAAAACAAGGATTAAAACAAGCCTGCGTTTACGAATCCACAGGCGAAGAACTGTAAACTTCCACTTTTTGCAGATAATTTCGGCTTACAGAAAGAAAAGGCCATACCTGAACTCAAAGTATAAAGAGTTAATACCAGAGATTCAAGCCATAATCAAGGCTAACAAGTACGGATCAACTGGCACTGATGTTGTTACACTTAGAAGTGAAGGTCACAAGATTATCTATCTGATAGACCATTCAGCCAATTCTGAATTGGCGGATAATCTCAGAGACGGAGACGGCTTTGGTATCAGAGATGTCTTTAACATCAATACAATTACTGCTGATGACTGTAGAAGAATTATTAGAAACATCGCAGCCGACTATGGATTCTCTGAGATCCGTGTTCGCAACCGGTTGCAAGAATTGCGGATTAGACCAGAAATCCTGTCTGGGCTTGACATTGCTGCTGAACTCCAGATGGTC
>CAVKAQ010000024.1:0-31957 GCA_963654225.1 Butyricicoccaceae bacterium
ACCATACGGTGTCCTTGGAGGTCTTGTCCATAACGATGTACTTGTCCTTAGGAGAACGGCCGGTGTAGATACCTGTCATAACGTTGATAGCGCCGAGCTCGGTCTCCTGACCTTTCTCATAACCGGTAAGTTCCGGTTTTGTCTCCTCGTTGAAGAGAACTTCGTAAGATGGGTTGTAAAGGACTTCTTTGACACCTTTAATTCCATACTTGCTTAAATCCAATGTTGGCATAATGATAAATAATATTTTAAATATTATAACTAATTTTCAAATCGACCTGCAAAATTAAGATATTTTTGTGATTACTGCCATAATTGCAGTCCTAAATTTTGTTAATTTTGCAGAAAACGCCAGCGGATTTTTATGCAAAAATTTTGCCATTGAGAGAGGGGAACGCGAGATAAATTGTTTTACGCTGTATTTCGGAATGAAATTTCTATGTTTTCGGTTCGAAATTATGACGTGAAGCGGAAATTCTAGCCGGTTTCTTGCCACAATTCTTCTGAAAGTGAGAGAATTTCAACGGCAAAATGAGTCGAGAAAATTTGTCGTCAAGAGTTGATTTTTGAGTAAAAGATATGGAGCCGATTGATATTTTGTCAGAGTATTGGGGATATGAATCCTTTCGTCCTATGCAGGAGCGGATTGTGCGTACTGCGCTGGATGGCAAGGATGTGCTGGCGATTCTTCCGACCGGGGGCGGTAAATCCGTTTGCTTTCAGGTCCCGGCGCTTATGCAGGACGGAATAGCTCTGGTGATAACGCCTTTGATTGCCTTGATGAAAGATCAGGTCCAGAATCTTAATGCGCGGGGAATCAAGGCTTTGGCGATTTATGCCGGAATGTCGAGAAGGGAGGTGGACCTGGCTCTGAACAATGCAGCCTATGGTGACGTCAAATTTCTGTATCTTTCTCCGGAGCGTATCGGTACCGCCTTGTTCCAGTCATATCTTCCTCAATTCAATGTGAGTTTCATAGTCGTTGACGAGGCGCATTGCATCTCGCAATGGGGATATGATTTCCGTCCTGATTATCTGAGAATAGGCAAATTGCGCGAAGCGGTTGACGCTCCGGTGATAGCGCTTACTGCCACGGCAACTCCCGAGGTGGCCGATGATATTATGCGGAAGTTGGGTTTCTGCGAGAAAACAGTGTTGCGTACCGGATTTGAACGCCCTAATCTGTCGTATATCGTGCGCAAATGCGAGGATAAGCTTGGGCAGATATTGAATATAAGCAACGGAGTAGGCGGGACCGGTATCGTCTATGTACGAAGCCGCAAGAAAACTGAAGAACTGTCAGCCGCATTGATGGCTAACGGAATATCTGCATCTTTTTATCACGCCGGATTAGGGCACGAACTCAGAATGCAGCGTCAGGAGGAGTGGAAAAAAGACAAGACACGTGTTATGGTGTGCACGAACGCCTTTGGAATGGGCATTGACAAGCCGGATGTGCGTTTTGTCGTTCACGCCGATTTGCCGGACTCTCCGGAAGCTTATTTCCAGGAGGCCGGAAGAGCGGGACGAGACGGGAAAAATTCGTATGCGGTGCTGTTGTGGAACGGTTCGGACGTGAGGAGATTACACCAGCTTGAATCTGTTTCTTTTCCGACATTGGAATATATAGAGGATATTTATCATAAAGTGCACGCTTTCTTCAACATAGCCTACGGACAGGGCTTGGGGCGTCAGGTGAAATTCGATATCAATGCTTTCAGCAAGAGATTTTCGCTCAATCGCAGCACTGCATATTACGCGGTCAGGTATCTGGAGAGGGAAGGGCATTGGACATTTACCGAGGATATAGAGACGCCGACAAGGATCAAGATTCTGGGTGACAGAGACTCCTTGTATGAGGTGGAGTTCAATGATCGGAAGCAGGTCGAGGTGCTCGAAGTCCTTATGCGTAAGTATGAGGGGATATTCTCGTTCCCCGTGCCGATTGAGGAGGATTATGTCGCGTCGCGTTGCGGCCTTTCAGTGCCTCGCTTGAGGGAGACTTTGTACAATATGTCTCTGGAACACGTCATTTCGTATATTCCGGGTGACAGGGCGGATGTAATGACTCTGCACAGTGAGCATCTGGCAGAGGGTAATGTCAAGTTGTCTCCGCAGCGCTACAAGATGCTCAAGGAAACGTGGCACAAACGTATGGAGACTATGGTTGAATATGTCAGTGAGACAGATACTTGCCGTTCAAGATTTCTGCTGGCTTATTTCGGACAGAATGAGTCGAAAAATTGCGGTAAATGCGATATTTGCCGCTCCGGTGCCGCTTCAGAGCCGTCTGTTCTCTCCGATGATGACACCACTGAAGCCCTTGTGTCCTTTATTAATGATAGCCTGCACGGGAAATATTCCTTGAATGATATCACTGCCGAATTTTCCAATCCCGCAAAAAACTATTCACCCCGCTACCTCGAACTCCTGCGCGACCTCATCGATGACGGCAAAGTGCCGAATTTTCAGTTATAGCTGAAAAATACCCCGGTTTTTTGTTGAAGAATTCGTCTATAACTGAAAATTTTGCATCTTATGTCTAAAAATTCAGTTATAACTGAAAAATCCGTATGGTGGCTTCGGCTGAATTGTTGCTCTATAACAAAGTTTCCGTTATCGCCTCACTTCTCGAAGGAGGATTTTTCGGGGAGGATGCTTTCAAATGCGGCTTCCAGGCGCTGCATAACCTGGTCATAGTTCTTTATGTGCACGCTGTCGTTTATGCAGACAAGCTTGTATTTCTGGTCGCGGATGGCATTCGCGGCCTTTTTCGGCTTCACCATCAGCGGGAACATCTTGGTGTCCTTGTAGGTGTTGTACGGCTCGAACTTAGAAGTGCATATCTGCCACGTCCTGAACAGCTCAGGCGTAAGGTCCGCCTCACTTCTGAATGTGTGCGTGGATGCCTCGAGAAGTTCCTTTTCGCACGCCTTCCACACTGCGTCAAAAGTTGATTTCAAATAAGGCTGGGCGTTGTGAGGTATGCGCAGCGTTATGAACTTGTTGTAGAACTGTAAAAGCCTGGTAATGTTGGCCTTGCTTCCGTATTCCGGATTGAACCATTTGTCCTTGTCCCGTTTCAGAACCTCCTTCTTGTCGAAATTGGCGTTTATCAGTCGGACATTGTTCCTGAGTGTCTTTGACCAGAGACTGAATCCGGTGTTGAGCCTGAAAGCCGCGATGTCGTTCGGCAGCCCGTTCGGTGCAAAGAAGCGTTCCGGACCGGTGTGGTTTATCAGGTAGAAATCATCATTGAAATATACGAAATGCTCGGCAAGATCCGGTATCCGGTTCATATAGAACTCCAGAACAGTAGAGTTGAATGTCGGCAGGAATTGCTCCGGAATATAGTCCTTGTGGCTCACGAGTTTGAGCTTCGGATTGGACGTGTCAAGCCATTCCGGCTTCTGTCCGCAGGTGACGAAATGGACATATCTGACCCACGGCGCGAACTTCTCGACTCCGCGGAACCAATACTTGAGAAATCCGTAATCACGGAATCTCGCCTCGGAATATTGGTTCTGGGAATTGTCTATGATGCCTTTAGCCTGGGCGAATTCCTTCTTCCAGACAGGGTCGTTCATATCCACCCAAGTTACGACGAAATCTATATCCATATTTTTCATATCCGGTCCCATAGTATCAGTGATTATCAGTTATTTGGAAGATGTTTTGCAGACCATAATGTTCTGTATCAGGTTGTCGGCAGTCTCCATACCGACTGAGCCGACCCTTCCCAGATTGCAGATGGTCTTTTCGATGTCCTTGTCGATTATGCCGTCCGTTTCGCAGGCGTGAATCCCGTCCATAGCCAGCACTGCCGACTGGATGGAACTTGAAACACCGGATGCCACCTTCATCGCACACCCCACTTTGGCTCCGTCACATACCATTCCCGTAATGTTTCCGATCATATTCTTTATGGCCGAACAGATCTTCTCATAACCGCCGCCCCTGAGCCATACAAGTCCGCAAGAAGAGCCTGTAGAGGCCACGACGCATCCGCAGAGGGCGGAGAGCCTGCCGAGGTATCCCTTTATGTGGATAGCTATGAGATTGCTCAGAATAAGCGCACGTGCAAGCTGCTCGTCTGAAATGTTGTATTTCAATGCGTATGCGATGATAGGCATACTCACGGTTATGCCCTGATTTCCGCTGCCGGAATTGCTCATCGCCGGCAAGGTGCATCCCGCCATTCTCGCATCTGAGGCGGCCGCTGTCAACGCCATTGCATAAGTGAGAAAGTCGTTGCTGAACACTTCACCCACGTTGCCCAAGATGGTGCGCCCGACCTTCAGGCCATAATTGCCCTTCAGCCCTTCTTCCGCCAGTGCAAGATTCAGTTTCTTGTCGTCAAGAATGAATTTGATGTCTTCGAAATCCACTGTCTCGGCAAATTCGCATATCTCCTTGACTGTCAGATGATAATCGAGCGTGTCTCGTTCTGCCGCTGCATCGCTGTCGCATCCGGTGAATAATTTCTCGGACTTGCCGTTTATGCCGGTCTCTATGATTCGGTCGTGTTCGTCCTCGATAATGCACCAGGAGGTGTCAGAACCGGAATCTACGATGCCTTTTACATAAAGTTTGTGGCATTTGTTCGCGACAGTGATTATTACATTTCCTTGAGCCACAATCTCTTTTGCGAGTTCGACCGAATCACTGTCCAGATCTTTCAGGACCTCAAGCCCATAAGAAGAATTTCCGCATACGGCGCCTAGCGCAGCAGCAATCCTGAGTCCTATCATTCCGGTGCCCGGGATTCCGACTCCCATACCGTTTTTGAGAATGTTTCCGCTGACTTCCACTCGGATTGTCATCGGGCAACGCTTCCTGTCAAATCCTCCATTCTGTCCGGCAAGAAGTTCGGTGGCTTTTGCGCAAGCCAATGCAACGGCTATCGGTTCTGTGCATCCCAATGCGGGTTTGACTTCCTTATGCAGCAGTGCAATCAATTCTTTCTCGCGTTGATTCATTCCTCGACTGTGTTATTTGCCTTCAAAAAAATTCAATACGGACTTCATCAGAGAGACTTTGTCCGAGTCGTCCCGTATCGTCTCTATCGGAAATCCGATGCTCACCGCCCTGTAGCCGTTCATCTCTGCGCATACGCCTGCAGTTATGTCAGAATCAACATATTGCAGGAATGAAGAAGAATTGCTTGAAGCCGGTATGATTCCGTCCGGAGTCTCCACATTGTAAATGTAATCATTTCTGTCCTGATAAAAAGCGAATGACTTCGGCAAATCCGCTATATCCAGCTTCTTATTCTTGACGGAACGCACATTGCCGCTTCTGGCGGCGTAGTTAGTAATCCACTTGTAGCCGAGAACATCCTTGACGAATTTCTGCGCATTGGCCTGATACAGGCTGTCACGCCCGACAGGATAAATCTCATCCCACAGGTCAGTGCCGATATTCGCGCCGGAAATGAGAATGTTTCCTCCGTTAGAAGTGCAGGTCGAAATGGCTTTCTGCAGTGCCACAGGCATTACCTGGAACCTTGATTTCTGAATTGTCCCGAATCCTGCCGGTGTAGTCGCCTGTTTGCCGCAGATGATGTCCGTAGCCCAGAATGTGTGGAGACTGTCACTCTCAAATGCGTCTGCGCTTGCGGAGCAGAAACTGTATCCCGCATCCATCAAAGCCTTGCCGTGATTGGATACGAAGTCAAACGTGTTTCCTTGGACAATCTTTCCGGCGTCGTAAGTGTATGACGCCCCGAATCCGGGGTTGTCGTCATCAGTCCAAGGCAGGGTGCGTCTGAACTGGTATATCTCGCCGATTCTGTTGATTTCGTTGATATATGGCACTCCGGCGTCAAGCCTGTCATCGAAGCCTGCTAAAGTGGGGGTATCAAACCACGCCGGCGGAGCTACGCGGTCGAAATTGTTCACCACAAGTACCTTCTTTTCCGTGTTGTCAGTCAAGCCGACGCACAGGGTCTCGGACGGGAAACTCTTGCCTCCGTCATTGCAGGCGACAATGCGGAAACTGTACAGATGTCCCTTTTCGACAGGGACAGCAGCGGAAAGCCGTCCGTCATTTCTCTTTGATGCGGAGATCAGGACTCCATTGTCGAATGCCCCGTCGTCTAATCTTGTATAGAGTATATATTTGTCCGGAACGGCTGTCGGCTCGAGCGAGTCAAGAGTCGGCTTCCAACTCAGTATGGCATTGTTGCCGTCATTGGTCACGGCAAACGAATGTACGGGGAGTGGCTGCACGCAGTAGCGGAATCCGTACCTCTGGCTGAGGAATTTGAGCATTCCTTTATATATTGCTCTGCTCACTGTGAATCTGAAAGCGGGGTCCAGGCCGAATTTCATATCCGCGAAATTCTGATGCGAGAGCAATTCGAGCAATGTCGCAGGCACTGATGGCGTCCTGGATTCGCTGTAAGACCTGTCGGTCAATTGCCTTCTGCGCCAGTTCGGTTCGTACTGTGTGCGTATGTCAGATATGAGCTGGGACTGTACCGCATTCGACAGCACTCTTCCCAATATGCGGTCCTCTCCGGTGGCGTATTTGCGTGAGCCTTCGCAGATTAAGGTGTATATTGACAATGTGCCTATTGTAGAATCTGCAGGCGTGATTCCCGCGTCCGTGTGGAATGCCAGGGAGAGGTCGAACGGAATGCCTTTGCCCTTTTCTTTAGGATTCATACGCGAGCCTCCGCTCATCATCGACACCCACGCCCCGCGATCTGCGAAGTCATTTGTATAATCCGTGTCGAACTTTCTGGTTATAGTGGTATCGACGCCTGCCCACTGCATCCAATACAGAGCGCCTTCAGTGAAACTTGGAAGCCCGGAAACTGTCCATTCCTCCTTTGGAACATCGTCCAGACCTCTCGCGATTTTGCCCATTCCGCCTCCGAACTTGACCGCATCAGCTGTGACTACTGTTCCGGGACTGAATTTTTCTCCATTTCGTGTGGCATTGTCAAGAGTTACCTTGCAATCGGAGTCTTTGTCGAACTCGAATGTGCCCAGGTATATCCAAGTGCCTCCTCCCATCTTCTGGTTGATGAGAAAGTGGCTGGTTCCGCCCAAATGCTGCACAGTGTAATGCGCTGATTCTGAACTGTTGGACATCGTCTTGTATGAAATATAGACGGCATATCTTCCCCTTTCGGGAATGTCCGGAGTCCAGGTCGCTGAAGCCGTAGGCTTTGATTTTTCGGTGCAGGACGCCTGTCGTGCGGTTCCGTGGGAGAACGGTGCGTCGTTGCCGATATAGGTCTCCTTGTAATCGGCGAATCCGATTCCGACATCGTTCCATTTCCCTGATTCAGAATACTTTCCGCTTCGTCTTGTAAGCCCGGTGCGTTCACCGTTGAAAGACGCGTCGTTGTCCACTATGGACTCGTATTTCTGTGTGTCGCGTTCCCGTGGAGTCATAACGTATGCACCGGAATTTTCCAACATCGGAATCAAGAACGGCAATACATAACTTTGGGTGTACATATCCTCCACAGTCGTGAACAGCGGAGCTCTCTGCCATTCCCATCTGTTTGTCTTCGCTTCAAAATAACGGCCGTGGCTTTGCCACAGGGCTATATATTTGCCGCTCAGACCTTTGCCGAATTCCATCTCGTCTTCATTCCTCACCATTCGTGGCGAAGACGAGGTGTTGGACATTTTCCACCTGTGGTCGTGAATTTTGCCGTCACAACCGGGATATTCCAGTACTAAGTCCTTGAGAAGTGCCTTCCCGGAATAGATATCTCCTATTTTGTAATGCGAATATTCTGTCGGCGCAAGTTCCTGAAGCGTGGATTTGAGCCACACGACATCGGTGGAATTCCAGGGTATGTCACCAAAGCCTGATGAAAAATGAAAGTCGAGATTGCCGTTGCGTCTGTTGACCGACTCCAGCTTGAAATTGGCGAGAACGGTTGTCCTTCTCTGGATGAGAGTTCGGAGCGTGTCACATTTCTCGCGGAAAGCTATTGATACAAGGTTCTGGCCATCTGCAAACTGAGAATAAAGCATTGCAGAACAGACCAGCAGTGCGGAAAAGAATCTTTTAAGCATTATTCTCCTTTTTTCTGCCTGTCCTTACCAGTGCGAAAATTATCATCAATATGGAACTGAGCGACATTCCCAAAGCGTCAGCGCGAAAGTCGTTGATGTCGCAGCTTCTGTAAGTCGTAAGCCCCTGCAGAAGCTCTATTCCTCCGCCCAATATGCAACCGAGAATGAATATGCCGATTATGAACAGCATAGCCGGCCATTTCTTGTTTATCCTTCTGCCGAATGTTATCCAGGCGAGAATCGGGAACGGGAAAAATATGAGGAAATGCGCGACCTTGTCGGCCGGGATGCCCAATATCATTTTCTCGGCGGCCTGCATATCGTCGAAATGCCAGAAGCAGAGGAATCCCACGATGCAGAGGTACACAAACATCATAACGTAGTCTATAGTCTTGATGCAACGCTTCTTCTGTGGAGCGGATTCAAGTTTGAGAGTGCCGAAAAACTCGGGTCTGTGAAAGTCCGGAGTAGCGCAACTGATTGGAGACCAGCTGAGGAAATGTATGTGCTCCGTCTTGTCGCCGCATTTATAGAAATTGGCGTGCAGTTCATCCGGCAAGTTGTGCGGATTTATGCCGATAAGGTGGAACGGGATGAACATTCCCACGCTCCAGCGGAACATTTCGCCGTTCACGTCAATCTGTTTGCGGGGAAGTGTAGAGAATCTCTTTACCTGCTGCAACTGCTCCTTCGAGAAATGAACGTAGTCTTCGCGGCTCTTCCGCTTGGCTGTCAGAAGTGTGCCTATGCAGTTCATCTCGAAATTGTAATACGTGCCGTCAGACGGATGTGATATGAAAAATTCGCAGCAACTGTCCTCCCATACGGAACCGTTGTCTTTCAGCGCTTCCGCACGCAAGTCAAGCCCATACACTTCGTACAGGATGCCCAGTCCTTTCTTGCACCAGGCGGCCTTGACGATGCACTCCGGTTTGTATGGAAAGTCATCCGGCCAGTTGACCGTGTCCACGCTTGCGATGCCGAACCTTTCGCAAGTTGCATTATCCAGTATCTCGGCGAATTCGTTTATGTCTTTTGCCTTGTCAATGCCTTTCGCATACGGCAAAGTCACTGTCCTCTTGTTGTCCATTCCTCTAAAGGCTCTGCATATCAGTTAGTTTCTTGTAATAGCCGTTCAACGCAAGCAACTCTTCGTGCTTGCCGCGCTCGACGATGTGCCCCTCCTGCATAACGATGATTTCATCAGAATTCTTTATGGTGGAGAGTCTGTGCGCTATTGCGATAGTCGTTCTGCTGCTCATAAGCCTGTCCAAGGCCTCCTGCACCTGCTTCTCGGACTCCGTGTCCAATGATGCGGTAGCCTCGTCGAGAATCAGGATAGGCGGATTCTTGAGTATTGCTCTGGCGATGCTCAATCTCTGGCGCTGGCCTCCGGAGAGCTTCATTCCGCGGTCTCCGATATTGGTGTAGTAACCGTCCTCTTTCTCCATAATGAAATCGTGGGCGTTGGCAATCTTTGCGGCCGCTATCACCTCGTCCATTGTCGCGCCTTCGACTCCGAACGCTATGTTGTTGAATATGGTGTCATTGAACAGGATAGGCTCCTGGTTGACATTGCCCATAATACTTCTCAGACTGCGCAGTTTTATGTCCCGGATGTCTGTGCCGTCAATCTTGATGCAGCCTTCCTTGACATCGTAGAATCTCGGAATCAAATCAACGAGAGTGGATTTTCCTGCGCCTGACTCTCCGACAATAGCGATTGTGTGGCCTTTCTTTACAGTCAGGTTGATGTCGTCAAGAATCTTGCGGTCAGCATTGTATGAAAATCCGACGTGCTCGAATGTGATGCTGTCGTGGAATCCGTCAATTTCTTTAGCGTCAGCGATTTCCTTTATGTCGCTTTCCGTGTCGAGAATCTTGTTGATACGTTCCACGGATGCCATTCCCTTCGGAATGTTATATCCTGCCTTGGCGAATTCTTTCAACGGATTTATCACGCTGTATAGAATCACCATATAGAATATGAATGTAGGAGCATCGAACCAGGCTTTCTCGCTGAGTATTATGGTGCCTCCGAACCAGAGCACTATCATTATCAGGATTGTGCCGAGAAATTCGCTCATAGGATGCGCCAATGCCTGTCTAGTGGCTACACGACCTGTTTTTTTCTTCACGGCTTCCGTGATGTTGTCGAACCTTGCCTGCATCTTGTCTTCAGCGATGAACGCCTTGATTATGCGAAGTCCTCCCAATGTCTCCTCAAGCTGGGACATAGTGTCGCTCCACAGCGCCTGAGCCTGGAGCGAACGCTTCTTGAGCTGGCGTCCGAGTGCGCTCATAAGCCATATCAGAAGCGGTGCCACGAGTATTGTGAAGATGGTGAGTTGCCAGCTGGTCACAATCAATGTGCCCATATAGATTACGATGAGGATAGGGTTTTTGAGCAACATATCCAGCGTGCTCATTATGGAATTCTCCACCTCGCCGATGTCACCGCTCATTCTTGCGATTATGTCGCCCTTCCTCTCCTGTGAAAAGAAACCGAGCGGGAGAGACAATATCTTGGAATACAGCTCTCTGCGCATATCTCTCACGACATTTGTGCGGATCGGAATCATCACTGCGGACGAGCCGAAATAGCAAGCTGTCTTGAAGAATGTCGTGATTCCCAGCCATAGGCAGAGCAACAGCAGCGTCGTGGATGCCCCCTTGTCTGCGATGAGCAGAGTTATTCCGTAGTATGCGTTGTTGATGACTAGCTCTTTCAGACTTACGTCAGTGGAATCCCACGGTATGAATGTATAGACCGTGTTGTCCATCTTGAACAATATCTGAAGAATAGGAATAATGAGTGAGAATGAGAATATGTTCAGAATCGCTGACAGTATGTTCAGAACTATCGAGCTGCCGAGATATCCGCTGTATGGTTTGACGTACTTTACAAGCACGCGCCAAAAATCCTTCATCTGTAATGTAAAAATTTAGCAAGTGTCTGATACTTGCGTTTGTTGTCATTATTTCGCTTCGAGTACTTCACGCCCGCAGAACATAGAACCGTGCGGCCATCAATGTACGCAATCTACAAAGATAATGAAAAATCTCTACATCGCCTTCTCAATCCAATGGAACATAAGCCAGATGCGGCGCTTGAGAATGTTCATATTCAGAGATTCCACGTTGTCTGCGGGCTTGTTGTTGTTCATCGTGATTCCGGAAGTGAACATTACGGACGGAATCTTGTTCTCGATGAACGCCCTCTGGTCGCTGATTCTGCGGTAGAAAATATTGGTGAAATCCTTGCTGCCGAAATAGTCGAATCCGAGTTCCAGGTCGGTGCCGTATTTGAGATTGCAGGTGCTCAGAAGCCCTCTCTGCTCAGAGGCGTCCTGTCCCAGCATTATGATGAAGTCTTCACGTCCTGATTTCAGCGTGCTCATAGTGCCTCCGATCTGGTCGATGTTTACCGCCATCTTGATTTTGTCCGGACTTATGGCCTCGTTGCTGACAGGATCGATAAGTTTTCCGTCGAGAATCATTTTCATAAGTGCCCTGGAGCCTTTCATACTTGCAGATTTGGCGTCCAGCGCGGCAAAAATGATGTTGCAGTCGTATGCTCTGCCGAGATGCCGCATTGCGGAAAACATCTCCGCGATGCTTGTCATCGCTATGACTCCGGAAGCGTTGCTGTCGGCGCCCGGATATAGAGTCCCGTTCAGCGTCCCCAGCCCGTCGTAGTGTGCCATTACGACTATATAGGAATCTTTATGGCGTTTCGTAGCCCCAGGCAAGAATCCGATGACATTCCTTCCGAACGGTTCATAGAAATGGGTGGAATAATTCTGTCCGCAGGGCAGCAGTCCGATGTTCGCGAACCTCCTGATTATCCAGAATGCGGCTTCGGTGTTTCCGGCCGTTCCTGTACCTCTGCCGGCGCACAGACTGTCGGAAAGAAATTCTATCTGCCTGTACAGCTTTGATTCCCAGACCACATTGTGGGCTTGTGAACTGCTGATGACTCCGATATTGGGGATAGATTGCGCGAATGTGAATGCGGGAATCAGGGCGAGAATTGCAGTATAGAATATTTTTTTAATCATTTTGTCAGTTGAAGCACGATAATTGATTATCTTTGTAAGATTCGAAAATGACTTCAAAATTAGGAAATTCTGATGAATTCAGGAAATTTTAAAGGCTTTCTGATAGCGGCAGTCCTATGTTTGATTACGGTGTCAAACGTATATGCCCAATACGACAAGGATGTTTTCTTCTTCAGGGGAAGGCGTGCTTTGGCGGACGGTAAATTTTCTGCGGCCATCGAGAATTTCAATGTGCTTTCACGTATCGACAGCACTGATTATTGGACATTTTTTTACAGAGGAATTGCAAAGTACAATCTCGGCGACCTCCGTGGCGCGCAGAAAGATTTCAACACGTCTGTAAGACTTAATCCGGTATTTACTTCCGGCTATCATTACCGCGCCATAACTGAAAGCCGTTTCGGAAATTACGACAAGGCGCTGGATGACCTCCAGAAGGCGATTTCACTGCGGCCCGGTTATGTCGGGCTTTATTTCAGCCGAGGCGTGACCTATTTTCTTGCGCAGCAGTTTGACAAGGCGGTCGGAGATTTCGACAGATACATCAGAAAAGAACCCAAGGACCCTTCCGCATATCTGAACAGGGGAGCGTGCCAGCTCTTCCTCAAAGATACTACCGCAGCTCTGGCTGATTACAACAAGGCAATCTCGCTCGACAGATTTGAGCCCGAGGGATATATCCGAAGGGGACGTCTCTATGCGGCTTCACGTCAGTATGACGAAGCTATTTCAGATATGAATATGGCAATCGAACTGGATTCGACCAGCACTTTCGCATATTTCAACAGAGCCGTGATGTATTACGAGCAGAACAACCTGAATGCTGCAATGGCGGACTTGAACAGAGTCCTGAAGGATGAGCCGGGCAATGCGCTTACGCTGTATAACCGAAGTCTCATCAATGCGCAGGTCGGCAATTTCGAGGACGCTCTCGAAGATATGGACAGGGTAATCAATATCAATCCGGGAAATGTGCTCGCCTACTACAACAGGGCCTCATATTTCGTGAATATGCAGAGGTGGCGGGATGCGCTTGACGATTACGACAAGGCTATATCGTTGTATCCTGATTTTGCGAAAGCATATCTGAACAGGTCGTACGTGGAGAATATGCTCGGTATGAAGAAAGAGTCCAAGAATGACTACGACACGGCGAACCGCAAAATCAGCGAATACCGTGCTAAAACCGGCGACGGCTCGGTGTCGTTTGCTGACACGACTCAGAAATACAGTTCGCTGCTTTCATTGGACGCCGACTTTGCCAAGAAGGATTTCGATGATGAAATGCTGCAGCACAGGGATGTGGATGTGAGGTTGAGGCCGTTGTACCGTTTCCGTCTTTCAAATACGCGTGACGGTGTGCAGTATGCCCTGAAGTACCGGTATGAGAATGTGCTTGTGGACAAGTTCCTGAGAGAAGCTGAAGTGCCTATCACCATATCGAACGCCGATACTTCCAAAATGTCCGTTTCTACGGAATACGAGAGCAAGATATGGTCATTGTCCACGTCATCGTCGGAAGGAGAGTTCTTGAAAGCTCTCGGCGACGTAGCTGAGAAACAGTTCAACTCAGCTTTGACACATTATGACAATGCGGTGAGCCTCAATACTTCCGATAAATATCAGGCCCTGTATAAGGCGTTCTACTATATGAACAGGGGCGTGCTGAGAGCGGATATGATTGATTTTATCTCCTCAATCGAGAATAATGTGCAGACACTGACGATGGACGATCAGGGGACGACCAGAGCGCGTGTTACTGATCAGGTGAGCCGGAATTATGACTATTCCGACGCTATAGAGGATATGAAGGAGGCGTTGAATGTGGTGGGGGATATCCCATACATATATTATAACCTGGCAAACCTTCAGTGCCTGTCCTCATCCTATGTTGACGCGATCGGCAACTATACCAAGGCCATATCGCTTTATCCTTATATGGGCGACGCCTATTTCAACAGGGGACTGGTGCTCATTTATCTGAAAGACAAGGAAAAAGGTTGCATAGATCTTTCGCACGCGGGAGAGCTTGGCGTAGGTGACGCATATAATGTAATCAAAAGATATTGTGAATCAAATACTTCGGAATAAGATATGATACGTGCTATTATTTTTGATATAGGCGGAGTCCTGATAGATGTGGATGTGGAATATGACAAGCAGGTTTACAGAGACGTGCTCGGTTATGACAAGATTGACGAGATTCTGGATGCCTGCCATCAGAAAGGTGTATATTCGGATTTTGAAGAAGGAAAAATATCCGATGATGATTTCAGACAGTATATCCTGAAAGATTCCAAGCCGGGAAGCCGTCCGGAGGATGTCGACAGATGTATGAGCGAACTGCTCAGGGGAATGCCAACTCAGAAGGCGGAGCTGTTGACTGAATTGTCTGCGGATTACGATATCTTTTTCCTGTCCAACAACAACGGCATCTCTATGAAATATTGCCATAAGATAATGGAGGAAGCCGGCCTGGATGTCGCAAAAGTCATCAAGAAAGAGTTTCTCTCATATCAGATGAAGATGCTGAAGCCGGGGTTGGAAATATATCATAAAGTCGTAGAGGAGGTTGGACTGCCTGCGGGAGAAATACTTTTTATAGATGACGCGGAGTCCAATGTCAAAGCGGCGTCTCAGGTAGGTATCAATGCCGTGCACTATAAACCCGGAGAGGATTTGAGGGCGATTGTAAACAAAGCATTGGAGGATAACAGGTAATGCTCAGATTTTTGAGTCTTTCCAGCGGAAGCTGCGGCAATTGTTATTATCTGGAAAAGTCAGATGAAAACGGCACGTCAGCGTTGCTGATAGATGCCGGCGTAAGTTTGAGGCGTCTCAAGCAGATTCTGGGCGTTAACGGATTGAACGAAGATTCTTTCGCGGCAATATTGGTCACCCACGACCATATGGACCATATCAGAAGCCTTGCATCATATTGCAAACGCCTGCACAAGCCGGTGTATGCAACTTCGGTCCTACATTCCGCTCTAGCCTCACATTCATTCGGAACTCCTTATCTGGAGCAGTGCAGAATGGATTTGTCGGAGGACGAATGGACTGAAATCGGTGCTTTCAAAGTGCGCTATTTTATTGTGCCTCACGATGCTACACAGACTGTCGGGTATTTCATTGACGCGGGTGAGCATAAATTCGTGATAATGACAGACATCGGACGTATGACGGATGAGGCCGTGTCCTTTGCGTCACAAGCCGATACTGTTGTCGTTGAATCGAATTACGATATGGATATGCTGATAGGCGGTCCTTACACTCATGAATTGAAAATGAGAATTTGTCAGGGCCACGGTCATCTTAGCAATGACGAATGTGCCGAGGCGATTCGGAAGTTCTGGCATAAGGGACTGAAAAACATATTCTTATGTCATCTCAGCGAGCATAATAATACTCCGGAGCTGGCGTTCGCTTCCGCAAAGGGCGCGCTTGACAGCCTGGGCGTAACGCAGGGGACAGTGAATTTAAGGGCACTACCGCGCCAGACACCGTCGGGAATGATAAATCTATAAATACGAAAAACAACCATATATGAGAAAGACAGCTATTTTATTAGCCGCGTTGTCACTTTTGGCGACTTCGGTTTCCTGCTCGGACAAGAGCGAGATAAAGCCAACTAAAAATATAATCCTGATGATTCCTGACGGCACTTCTACAAGTGTGCTGTCGGTAGTGCGATGGTATCGTGAGTATCAGAATCCGCAGCAAGGAAAAGCGCGTCTTGCAACTGACCCGTATATCTGCGGACTCGTGCGCCAGAATTGTTCAGATGCACCGGTCGCAGCGTCTCCGGCCGCAATGACATCGTATATGACAGGATATCGTGTACAGGCCAACAACTTGGGAATTTATCCTGCAAGCAACGGTGCGCAGGACCTTGTAGCGGTTAATCCGGACAGTACTTGGCAGCCGTTGGCGACCGTGTTGGAGGCCGCGAAGATTCTGAAGCACAAGTCAACCGGTTACGTGGTTACCGTGCGCGCGGGCCACGCTACTCCTGCAGGTACAGCATCGCACGTGGTATCAAGGACTGATGACTTCAATATTATGCGCCAGATTTCATCAAATGCAGTGGATGTAGTTTTCGGCGGAGGATGCCAGTTCGTGGACGATGGAGTGAAAACTATTCTCAATGACAAGGGAATCAAATATATAGAGAAAGACCTCAATGCTTTCAGGGCGCAGAATGAGGCTCCTGTCTGGGCATTGTTTGCTGATGACCAAATGTCGTTCGATATTGACAGGGACACTTTGGCTGAGCCGTCTCTTGACGAGATGACCAGAAAAGCGATTTCATTGCTGTCAAAGAACAAGAACGGATTTTTCCTGATGGTTGAGGGAAGCAAGGTCGATTATGCCGCTCACAGCAATGACCCGCTAGGTATCATAACTGATTATGAGGCGTTTGACAAGGCAGTCGCTACAGCTTTGGACTTCGCGAAGAAAGACGGCAATACGACAGTCATTGTCGTGCCTGACCACGGAAACAGCGCGATGACCATAGGTGACCGCAACTATACGGGATATTACCGTAAGGGTCTGGATTCTGTCTTTGTCAAACTTCCCGAGTTCAAAGGTACAGCATACGATTTGTCCTGCGCTCTGCAACTTTGCACTCCTGACAGCATCAAAGCAGTTTTCAAGGAACGTACAGGCATAGAACTGACTTCAGCTCAGGAAAAATCAGTACGCTCATCGCTGAAGTCCATCGAACAGGACTATATGCAGGTGTCATATTCCGCCAATCTGATGAGCACGGTGACGGACATTGTCAACAAGAATACTCATTTGGGATATGTCAGCGGCGGTCATACCGGAGAAGATGTTTTCCTTGCTGTATATAATCCTAACGGCCAGACTCCACGCGGATGGATAGAAGGAACTGCTCTTGCCGGCTATATGTCTGAACTGCTGGGAATCAAGGGTTCTTTGGACGACCTTACATCAGAAATCTATGTCAAATCAGACGTTCTCCTTAACGGACATCAGACAAATGTCGAAGAGGGGAGGGAGCCTGTGCTGGTTGTTGACGGCAAAGTGCGCATCCCTGCCAACCGCTCTTACATCGAGGTGGACGGCGTCCGCAAAGAACTGTCAAGCGTCTCCGTTTACATTCCGGGGAATAAGAATTTCTACATATCTAAGGAAATCATGAATTATCTTTAATCGGGATTGTACGTTGTTGCTTGCCTTAATATTTAAGGTGTAAATTCGGAGCGTAGCGACCCAAAGGGTCTGGGGAATACGGTCCCCAGTGCTCTTGGGAGCTGTCGCTTTAGCGACTGAGGGCAAACAAAAAAAGAGGAGCTTTGCTCCTCCGGTGTTGGGCGCGTCGAGAGCCTTGTATCCCATCTTTTTATTCAACCCCTAACCGCTACGAGTAAGCACAACATCGGTCTATTGCGATAAAGAAGATTTTAGTCATTGCCGTGAGGCCCTGAAAGAGCGTGGCCGGCCGCGGCCTCGTGAGCGGCTCCCTGAGGAACAAAGTTCCGAAGGGTGGATGTAGCGAAGCGAAACTCTTTCAGAGCCTTACGGCAATAGAATTATCTTATAGAATTGACTGACTGAAAAAAGAGGAGGAAGACCATTCGGTCGACCTCCTCTTGATTGTTTGCGAGAACGCTGTCGTATCAGCTTTAGGATTTGTCCTTCTCCTTGTCACTGGCGTTCGCTCCCGGGATTTCGCCCTCGTCGCCGTGAGCGCCATTGTACTTGAACCTGCGGATCTTCTGAGTAGCAGTCTTCTCGAAATTCTGCTTCACGACCTCCACAGTATTGACCTTGGACGATTTTCCTACGTGCTTGTTAACGTAATCAAGCACCGCCTTCTTCTTCGCCTGAAGATTCTCGAAGAACTTGTCCTCTGAAGCCTGATCCCAGTTGAGGACATTGTCATCGAATTTGACCAGCGCGATAAGCTTTCCGTCACGCTCCATCACAAGAGACTCGTTCACGCCGCCGAAGTGATTGATTACCTGCTCAATCTCCTCCGGATAGATGTTCTCTCCAGAAGGCCCGAGAATCATATTGTTGAGACGTCCTTTGATATAGAAACGACCTTTGGCATCCATACACGCAAGGTCGTTGGTCCTGAACCATCCGTCATCCGTGAGCACCGCCCTTGTCCTTTCCGGGTCCTTGTAATATCCGAGCATCACATTGTCACCCTTCGCGACAATCTCGCCTTCTCCGGTCTCGGGATTTACATCCTGCAATTTCACCTGGACATTGTATGCCGGAACCCCGATTGAGCCGACTTTGGTCTTTCCAACGCAAGCATTTGTAATCAGTGGCGCTGTCTCAGTCAGTCCATATCCGATGGCATAAGGGAATTTCGCCCTGATCAGAAACTCTTCCACAGTAGGGTCCAGTTTTGAGCCACCGATGCCGAAGAACTTGAGCCGTCCGCCGAACGTCTTGTAGAGCTGCTTGCCGACCATAAAATACAACAATTTCGGAGTGTGCTCTTTCATCCACGACAGCACCCGGCTGTTCTCGATGGTCGGAACGATGCTGGACTTGTAAACTTTCTCGATTATGAGCGGAACCGAGCACATTATGCTCGGCCTCACCGTCTTCATCGCATCCACCAGAATCGTAGGCGTCGGGAGTTTCTTTATATGATATACCGAACCGCCCACGTAGAATGGGTACAACACGCTGAAACTCATTTCGTAAGTGTGGGACATAGGCAGAATGGACAGCCATTTGTCCTTCTTTTTGGCCTTCTGCGCGTGGAAAGCCGCAACGACATTCTGGCAGAAATTCCTGTGGCTCAGCATAACGCCTTTAGCCTTGCCGGAAGTCCCGGATGTGTATATGATCATCGCCAGGTCATCCGGTGAAGGCTCTTTTCCCCAGCCCTCGCAAGTGAAAGCCGAATTGTCCTTCTGGATTATCTCGAATGTCTCGATGTCAATGATGAGAGTGAGCTTCTTCTTTGCCTCCTCCGACAATTTCGGCATCATCCTTTTCGAAATGAAGATGACCTTTGTCTCCGAATGGGACAATATGTTGGTCACCTCGCTCTCTGATGAATCAGGCAGTATCGGCACTGCAACTCGGCCGAAAGGAACGATCGAGAACAGGGATATGGTCCAATGCGGCATATTCTGCGACAGAATTGCGATTCTGTCTCCTGCATTTATCCCGTATCTTGAAAATACGTGGGATAACTCTATACATCTGGCCTTTACTTCCCTATATGTATATTTCTGCTCGCCGTCAACATAACTCAGCGCCTGTCTTTTCGCAAAGACCGTGGTCGCATAGTCGAAAAGCCTTGCAAGCGTCGTAATATAATTCTCCCTGTTGGTCGTTATTTTTCTATATAGACTATTGCTCATATTTGTCGTGTCTTATGCGAAAAGCCGCGATTGATATCAGTGAGTAACATATCCTTCAGGATTCTTTCCCTCCATGTGCATCTCCTCGTACAGGGCCTGTATCCTGTCGGTATCAGCCCTAGCATCGTCAGTCAGTTCGACCTTCTTTCCTATGCTCACGCACTTGGTCTTCCAGTCGAAATATCCCATATACACAGGGCAGTCTATTTTCTTGGCAATCATATGATAGCCAGTCTTCCATTTCTTGATGGCGTGTCTCGTGCCTTCCGGTGCGATGGCGAGATGGAATGTGTCCATCTTTTCCATTTCGTTGATAAGACTGAAAAGCATTGAACTTGCGCTTGACCTGTCAACAGGAATGCAACCGGCCTTTCTGAGGAAAAATCCCAGAGGCCATTTGAAAAATTCCTTCTTGATCATCACGTGGGCTACAGTTCCGAACTGAGTGTAGAAAAGGTACGATATGACAAAATCCCACGCGGAAGTGTGCGGAACGCCCAATAAGACGCATTTTTTCTCGGGTGCGGGACCGCCTACGGTAGTCCATCCCATCTTTTTGAGCAGCCATCCGCAGAAGCGCGGCCAGGCTGAAACTTTCTTTTCCATAACTTTAGATGTTTATGTCCTCCAGCTCTTCTTCGCTGCGGAGGTTCTGACGGATGAAATTCTGCCTGTCAATGGTATTGTCCCCCATATAGAACTCCATTATGTTGGCAATGGATTCATCCTTGGCGAGATTGACAGAATCAAGTCTCATACCGTCGCCGATAAAGTCAACGAATTCGTGAGGCGAAATCTCTCCAAGACCTTTGAATCGTGTGATTTCCACGCCGTTTTTCAATTCCTTGATGGCGTTTGCCTTCTCTTCGTCGTTGTAGCAGTATCGGGTTTCTTTCTTGTTTCTGACACGGAACAGAGGCGTCTGCAATATGTGGACGTGCCCTCGTCTGATAAGGTCAGGATAGTATTTCATAAAGAATGTGAGGACCAGCATTCTGATGTGCATACCGTCGTCATCGGCATCGGTCGCCACAATTATATTGTTGTATCTCAGGTCTTTGAGGTCGTCCTCTACGCCAAGAGCGGATATCAGCAGGTTGAGCTCTTCATTTTCCGCAACCTTCTTGCGGCTCTCCTTGTAGCAGTTTATCGGCTTGCCTCGCAAACTGAATACAGCCTGAGTGTTGGCGTCACGAACCTTTGTGATTGTTCCGCTTGCGGAATCTCCCTCAGTAATGAATATGCTGGATTTCTCTCCTTCCTCGACCTTGTCTTTCGGCAGTTTGTCGCAATAATGATAACGGCAGTCGCGGAGCTTCTTGTTATAGACATTAGCCCTCTTGTTCTTCTCCCTGGTTTTCTTCTGAATGCCGGAGATCTCCTCGCGCTCCTTCTTGGAAGCTTTGATCTTCTCTTCGATTGCAGGAACAATATCCTTGTGGATGCGCAGATAATTGTCCAGATTCCTGGAAATGAAATCATTGACGAAGGACCTGATTGTCGGGCCCTGTTCCATCACCGTGTTGCCGTTCTCGTCCTTGCTCTGCTTGATCCACATATACGTGGAGCCGAGTTTTGTCTTGGTCTGACCTTCGAACTGCGGCTCCTGTATCTGGATGCTTATGGCTCCGACGATGCCCTGACGGCAATCCTGAGGGTCATAGTCTTTCTTGAAGAAATCTTTCAGCGTCTTCGCGACGGCCTCCCTGAATGCGGCGAGATGAGTGCCTCCGTCCCTGGTATTCTGTCCGTTCACGAATGACGATACATTCTCTCCGTAGCTGTTTCCGTGGGTGAGGACTATTTCTATGTCTTCTCCCTCAAGATGTATCGGAGGATATATCGGCGTCTCGTTCATCCTTTCGTTGACGAGGTCCAGAAGTCCGTTTTCCGATTTGTATGTTGTCCCGTTGAGAATTAGTGACAAGCCTTTCTTGAGATACGAGTAATTCTTGACCATCGTCTCTACGTAGTCCATATTGTACTCGTAATTTCCGAACATATCCTTGTCCGGAGTGAACTTCACCAGTGTTCCGTTCTTGTCGCTGACTTTCTCTTTCTTTCCTGAATCCTGCAGGACACCTCTTTCGAACTGAGCCCAGGCGCTCTGCCCATCCCTGAATGACTCTACGTAGAAGGTTGAGGACAATGCATTTACGGCCTTGGTGCCGACTCCGTTCATTCCGACAGACTTCTTGAAGTTCTTGTCATCGAATTTGCCGCCGGTATTCAGTTTGCTGGTGGCGTCGATGACTTTGTCGAGAGGAATTCCTCGTCCGAAGTCACGGACAGTGACCGAGCCGTCCTCGACCGTAATCTGAATCTGCTTTCCGAATCCCATTCCGAACTCGTCGATGGAGTTGTCCACCACCTCTTTAAGCAGGATATAGATACCGTCTTCCGGGTTGTCGCCGTTTCCAAGCCTTCCTATATACATTCCTGAACGCTGGCGGATGTGTTCGTTCCATTCCAGCGTGCGGATCGCACTGCCATCATATTTTTCTTCTGCCATAGACTCTGTGTTCGTGCGCATTTAGGCGCATATCACTACAAAGTTACAAAAAAAAGTTCAACTTGCTGACTTTCGGGAGACGGAGCCTGAAACGAACGTATGAAGTTACTTTCCGAACATTGGCCGAAAAGAGACAATTTTTGTCGGTATGGAAAAAATATGATAATTTAGCGGAATTGTTCCAAGGAACGGCCACCCCGCCGATTCCGGAAAACTCTATCGGATATGAAGAAAATAGTATTGATGTTTTTGATGCTTTCAGTATGTGTGAAAGCACTTGCAGACGAACCTAAGAAGACATTTGACAGAGGCCTCGGCGATGCAAGTTCCATATTCGTTCCTAAAGGAATGATGTCATTGGGAGCGTCGTTGTCTTATAGCCGTTATTCGGCAGGAAACGGAGACGTCGGATATGAAATGATGTCCCTCCTGACCGGGATGCAGGGCTCTCTCTCCACGGTAAAGATTTCACCGGCAGTTCTTTACTTTATTGCCAAGAATACAGCCATCGGAGCACGTTTAGGATATTCCTATACATCGCTGGATGTTGACAGCGCTTCCATAAGCCTGGACGACGACAACTCGTTCGATTTGTCGAACCATTACCTTCGCAGCCAGAGTTATACGGCCCAGTTCGCAATGCGCAACTACGTCCCTCTGTTCGGCAGCAAAGTGTTCGGAATGTTCAACGAAATCCGCGTCGGCGGCACGAAGAGTTACGGAAAGTCTTATCAGATGGACGGCGAAGAAAAGAACGGCACATTCTCGGACACTTATGCTTTCAATATCGGCGTATATCCGGGCGTCGCAGTGTTCCTGACCAACAATTTCTCATTCGAAGTCGCTCTGAGCGTGCTTGAATGCAGCTATTCATACACCAAACAGACTAAGAATCAGGTATATACCAGTTCGCTCTCTCACTTCGGAACTTCTTTCAAACCTAATCTTCTCGGATTGAGTTTCGCGGTGAACTATTATTTCCAGGTCGGAAAACAACGCTAAAAGTTTGTGGCTATGAGACTTAGACTGTTATCAAGCATAATCTGCCTGGTTTTTGCCGGTTGCTCTATCAAGAATGACCTGATGATACCGAAGGATGTGGCCGGTTATGAAATTTTTGAGATTGAAGGTCAGTTGAGTTCTTCAATCAATACCTCGAAACAGACCGTCACGGTGACTATGCCTGCCGACGCCAGTTTGTCCAAGTTGACTATCTCCAAGATTAAATATACGGATGTCACGAAGGGACAGGCAAATCTGTATTCAAAGGGCTATGTGCTCGACCTCAGTTTGCCTGTAAAAGTGACTCTGCACGCATTCCGCGATTACGAATGGACAATCACGGCGGTAAATGCCGACAAGGATGATCCGGTTACTGGCCCTCAGCTCTATAATATGTCATTCGATGATTGGTATATGAACGGAAAGGGCTGGTATGCTTACGGGGAAGACGCGGCTGATTCCGACAAATCAATCTGGGCTACGGCCAATAAGGGCACGGCGGCTCTCGGACGCAATACGACCACGCCGGAGACTTCATTCCTGGCGGTAGAGGGAACAGGCAAGAGTGCTGCAAAACTGAGCAGCGAATATATTATGGTGAAGTTCGCTTCCGGCAATATCTTCACAGGAGAGTTCTGCGGTCTGAAGGGTATGAACGGGGCCGACCTTGCCTGGGGAGTGCCTTTCACGGGGCGTCCTAAATCATTGCACGGATATTATTGCTATCAGCCTGTCCTGATTGACAATACGGATGATGCGCACAAGGATCTCAAGGGAACTATGGATGTCGGTCAGATCCAGATAATTCTGGCAGACTGGGACAAGAACAAGTGGAGCGGTTACCCGTCCGGCGCCATTGACGACCAGGGACGTTTCCACGTCATAAATTCAGACGGTCAGTTCATCGATTTCGACAACGACCCTGCGATAATAGGCTATGCCAATTTCGAGTTCAATGAATATATGGATTCCTACAAGGAATTCGATATGACCATAAATTATAGGAATGACAGGACGCCGTCAGTCGTGGCGATAGTGTCAGCATCAAGTCGTTACGGAGACTATTTCACCGGAGGAAAGGGTACGGTGCTGTATCTTGACGAGTTCTCGTTCGTGTATTGATGGTTTTTAGCGGATGCGGACGCGTCCGTACTGGAACAGCTTTCAAAGAAATCAACAAATTATGAAGAATATTACGAAAATGCTTTTGACATTGGCTTCTGCCGCCGCGGCCGTCTCTTGCGGTGATGGCTCAAAGAAATCTGACGGCGATTTCAAATATTTGATAGATGAATTTGCCGACATTAAAATTATGCGCTATCAGATTCCGGGATGGAATCGTCTTTCACTGAAGCAGAAGGAATATATCTATCACTTGAGCGAGGCTGCCAAGTACGGCTGGGATATTTATTGGGACCAGAACTGCAAGGACAATCTTGCTGTCCGCAAGGTTCTCCAGAATATCCTTGAGAACTATAAGGGTGACAGGAAGTCAAAGGAATTTTCTGATTTTCAGGTATATGCGAAAAGAGTATTCTTCAGCAGCGGTATTCATCACCATTATGCCGAAGACAAATTCTTCCCTGAATGTTCAAAGGAATATTTCCGTTCTCTGATGGAGTCCGTCGGCGAAGGCGATTCTTGCGACAAGATTCTGGATGTCGTGTATTCTGAGAACATGTATGCTCAGAGACGTTCGTCAGCAAAAGACGGTGATATAGTCGCACTTTCTTCGGTCAATTTCTATGACAATGTGACCAGGGAAGAGGTTGAGAAATATTATGCCGGAATAATGGATCCGAAAGATCCTGAACCGATATCATACGGACTCAATACTAAAGTCGTGAAGGGTGCTGACGGCATCGTTCGCGAGGAATCCTGGAAAGTTGGCGGAATCTACGGTCCGGCGCTGGAGAAGATCTGCGAGGAATTGGAGAAGGCGAAGGCTGTAGCGGAGAATGATACCCAGAAAAAGGAAATATCTGAGCTTCAGGAATACTACAGAACTGGCGACCTTAAGCTCTGGGACAAGTACAATATTACTTGGGTTGCTGATACTCTGGGTGTTGTGGATTTCACCAACGGCTTTGTCGAGGACTACAATGACCCTCTCGGCCGCAAGGCTTATTGGGAATCTCTGGTGAATGTCAAGGATTCAGCCGCATCGGCGAGAACGGAACTGTTAAGTGCAAATGCGCAATGGTTCGAGGACCACGCTCCGATAGACCCGAGATTCAAGAAGAAGAATGTGAAGGGCATTTCCGCGAAGGTGATTGACGCTACCTGTCTTGGCGGAGGATGCTATCCTGCCACGCCTATCGGCATAAACCTGCCTAACGCGGACTGGATTCGCAAGGAATACGGCTCGAAATCAGTCACAATCGCAAACATTACTCACGCTTACGATGCGGCGGCAAATGAGTCTCCTAAGTCTGTGCTTGACGAGTTCGCATATTCAGATGAGGAAAAGGTGGCCCAAAGGAAATACGGTGACTTCGATGATGAAATACATACTGACCTTCACGAATGTCTGGGACACGGCTCGGGTCAGCTGCTGCCCGGTGTTTCCGCAAACGCTATGGGCGAGTTCGCTTCTGCACTGGAGGAAGCTCGTGCTGACTTGTTCGGTTTGTATTATATAGCAGACCCTAAACTTGTCGAGTTGGGCATTCTTCCTAATATGGAAGCCTATAAGCCTCAGTATTCCAATTATATACGCAACGGATTGATGGTTCAGACCAACCGTATTGAGCTGGGCCGTCAGATTACTGAAGCACATATGCAGAACCGTCAGCTTATCGCCGCCTGGTGTTATGAGCAGGGATTGCGTGGCAATGTCATAGAGAAGAAAGTCAGGGACGGAAAGACTTATTTCGTAGTGAATGACTATGAGGCTCTGCGCGGACTGTTCGGAAAACTTCTTGCCGAGATTCAGCGTATCAAGTCCGAAGGAGATTACGAGGCCGGTAAAGCATTGATACAGAAGTATGCAATGGATATTGACCCGGTTCTCCACAAGGAAGTGCGCGACCGTTATGCCGCGCTCGGATTGAAACCTTACGGAGGATTTGTCAATCCTGAAATCGTTCCTGTCGTCAAAGACGGCAAAGTGGTTGACTATGATGTTGAGTATCCTGACGATTTTCTCGGTCAGATGCTGCAGTATTGCCACAAATATTCTACATTGTAGAAAACCGTTCATTTGATGAAATTCTCGACGTCTGAAGAATATCTCAAGGGATTCAGGACGTATTTGCGGGTTGAACGCAATATGTCTCCCAATACTCTTGTATCATATTGCTCAGACATCGGTGAGTTGTTTGATTATCTGAGAGAACGCACTGGTACTGAGGATATTGTGCCATATCGTATAAGCAAAGACGATATACAGGAATATCTGGAATTCCGCTCTACTCAGAAATGCGCAGTCACCAAGCGGACGCAGGCGAGAATCTTGAGTTCGTTGCGCTCTTTCTTCGGGTGGCTCATACTTGAAAATGTCACTGAGGAAAATCCTTGTGATGGAATAGACTCGCCGAAGATAGGGCGGTATCTGCCGTCAGTTCTGTCGATTGAAGAAGTCACGGCCATTATGGAATCCGTTGACAGGACCAAGTGGACAGGAATGCGGGACCGGGCGATTCTCGAGTTGCTCTATGGTTGCGGGCTTCGTGTTTCGGAAGCCTCCTCCGTGCGCATTTCAGATGTATTTCTCGATGAAGGTTTCCTTAGGATTATAGGCAAAGGCAACAAGCAGAGGGTTGTCCCGATGGGGGAGCAGGCAGTTGATGCGGTCAAGGCCTACATTGCGGAGCGTCCGTGCCCTGCTTCCAGGCAGTATGAAGATGTGCTTTTCCTGAACAAGAACGGTACAGGACTGAGCCGGATATCGATATTCAATATGGTGAAACGTCAGGCTGTGCTGGCAGGCGTGAACAAGGAGATATCACCCCATACATTCCGCCATTCCTTTGCGACTCATCTTATTGAGGGTGGAGCGGATTTGCGTGCGGTTCAGGATATGCTCGGGCACGAAAGCGTGCTGACTACGGAAATATACACTCATATTGACAGTTCGACGTGGCAGCGCGACATCCTGGAGCATCACCCGATGAAGTAAGCATTTCCGCAGGAAAAAGCACTCGCCGGTGGTGCCTGATGCAGTAATGGATATAGTTGGAAATTTTAGTATAGATTAACAATCTCTGAAAATCAGGATATTATGAATCAAGAGGAACTTATTTCTGCCTTGGGCGTAAATTTCCTTAAAGGCAAAATTTCGAAAGCGTGGGTGGATGACAAATTCTATCTCGTTGACAACCTTGACGGCGGCAGTGAGAATATGACTACGGACAATGTCATCAAAGTTTCGAAATTGAGATTTCCCCTCAAGGCTGAGCTGACTGTCAGTCTGTACTGCAAACAGGGCAGGATATCGCTGAGAATTCAGCAGAAGGACTATCTGCTTGAAGCCGGAAACGTCCTGGTCATCTTCGGCGGACAGATTATCGAGAAAGTCGAGTTGTCCGAGGACAGCAGAGTGATATTCATAGCAATCGATTCGGAATATATTATGACGGAGATCAGGGGTCCTCACGGACGCAGCCTGCGCCAATGGGTTCTTCATAATCAGTTGCCGGCCCTGCTGCACGTCGACAGCGACGAGGCGGAAAATTATGAGACTCTGTGCCGTTCGCTCAAATTCATTGTCCGCAATTCCGACAACGAGACCCGTGGCGGTGTCCTGTCCGGATTCACTTATATTTTTGCCAGTCTTCTGCTCAAATGGAGGAAGAGGGATATCCAGGATAATGCTGAACCGGAATATGATGAAAAGAGAGTCTGTCCGAGAGAAAAAGAGGTCCTGATGGCGTTCCAGTCGGATATTCATAACTTCTCGAGAAAAGACAGGACCGTTAATTTCTATGCAAGGCGCCAATATATTTCAGAGAAACATTTTTCAAGACTGATAAAAAAAGCCAGCGGACAAAAGCCGCTGGACATTATAAGGGAATATGTGATATTGGATGCCAAAAGTCTTCTTCTTTCAGGCTCGTATTCGGTGAAACAGGTCTCGGAAATACTTGGTTTCCAGAATCATTCATTCTTTACCAGATTCTTCAGACTTGCTACCGGCAAGACCCCGGGCGAATTCGTCAGGGATGAATAGAATCGTCCCGATATTCCAGAATGTCTCCGGGCTGGCAGTCAAGTGCCTTGCAGAGAGCCTCAAGAGTGGAAAACCTTATAGCTTTGGCTTTTCCTGTCTTGAGAATCGAAAGATTCGTGGCGGAGATGCCGATTAGCTCGGCAAGCTCTCCGCTGGTCATCTTCCTTTTGGCAAGCATAATATCTATGTTAACGATTATTGCCATTTTACTCGCTCTCTTTTGCCACTTCGGGTGTATCTTGTTTGTCAACATTCTTGTTTTCAGCACCTTTGAGATAAGAAGGCAGATTCATTCCGGCCATCTTGAAAAGGTCCTCAAGCGGCGGTACGGATTTCATCATTCCGGAAATGAAATTTGCTGTTGATGTAGAGCCGTCGCCTTTTCCGTTTCCGTCCCAAACGGTTACCTTGTCGATCTTTATGCCTTTGACAGCTTCCACCTGAGTCTTGACCAAATCAGGAAGTTTGTCAGCAATCAGCATAAGCACAGCCTTCTCAGCGTCGCCGCCAGCTGCATTGACGAGTCTGTTGAAACCGTCAGCCTGCTTTGAAAGTATCTCCTGGATACCTTTTGCCTGAGCAGCCATCTTCGCATAGATTGCATCAGCTTCTCCCTGTGCGGTGCGGCGGAGTTTTTCAGCTTCGGCTTCCGCATCGATGATGGCTTTTTCTTTCTCTATCTGAGCCGGCACGACGATGTTGGCCTGCTGGGTGGCCTGTTCTCTGGCTGCACGGGCGATTTCGGCATCCTGTTCAGCCTTGTATGCTTCCTCGAGCGCTTTGGCTGCCTGCACCTTCTCTGCCGCGATGGCGACTCTTGAAGCCTCGGCCTCTTTCTCGCGCCTGAGCGCTTCTGAATTGGCGATTGCAATCTTGGAATTGTTCTCGCCTTCAACTGCCTTTGCATTCGCGTCAGCCGTGCTGATACGTGTGTCTCTTACTGTCTCGGCAATGCGGATGTCCTTGTCTCTGTCGGCTTCGGCTTTTCCGATTTCACCGAATCTGTTCTGCTCGGCAACGCTCTTCTTCGCGTCATTGATAGCCTTTGCGGCGGCTTCCTTTCCGAGTGCTTCGATATATCCGGACTCGTCCCTGATGTCGGTCACGTTCACGTTGATGAGCTTCAGACCTATTTTGCGCAGTTCGGCCTCCACATTGGTGCTGACGTTTGCCAGGAACTTGTCCCTGTCGGAGTTGATTTCCTCAATGTCCATCGTGGCGATGACCAGACGAAGCTGTCCGAAAAGAATGTCGGTGGCGATATTCTGTATGCTTTCGATAGACTGGCCGAGAAGACGCTCTGCAGCGTTGGTCATATTGTCCTGCTCTGTGGAAATTCCGACAGTGAACCGGCAAGGCACATCTACTCGGATATTCTGCTTGCTGAGCGCATTGGTAAGGTTACATTCAATTGATATAGGCGTCAAATCCAGGAAAGCATAGCTCTGGAATACCGGCCAGATGAATGCCGCACCTCCGTGAACGCATTTCGCGGAAGACGTGCCTCCGTTTTTGTTCCTGCCGGTTTTTCCGTATATGACGAGAATCTTGTCTGAAGGACAGCGCTTGTACCGTCCCAAAATTGCGGAAAGCGTGCAGATGAGCACGACTACTCCAATTGCAATGAGAATGATTGTCTCCATAATGTTATGAATTAAAATTGATTACGGTTTTGTGTCTTAAACTATGTATGGCTCGAGCGGTTCGACAAGCAGTGTTTCCGCGTCGATCACTTCGATTACTCGTATCGGGGTGCCTGTCTTAATCTCGTCCGCATCTGTCAGGGCATCGTATTCGCGTATTGACCCGTTGATGGAAATCTGGACCTTCCCGGCGCCTTTTCTAGCTCCCGGAATAGTCAGATAGACTTTTCCGTTGCAGCCTACCGCGCTCTTATACAGATTGATAGTACCTGACTGTTGCATTCCGGACAGCCATTTGAACAGCATCATCACAGCTGCCACCAAAGCCGCCCCGACAAGGACGGCGATGAACATTACGGCCGCTTCGGAGGCGAATTTTCCGTGGAGAAGTATTCCGGCCCAGCTGAATCCCAGGAAGAAATTTATGAAATTCCTGAATGTCAGCAGGTTCATCGACGGGTCTCCGTCAAATGAGACACTTGTGTCGGCATCCGCGCTGAAGTCGAAGTCAGTGGAACCGTCAGTGTCGATTCCGATGAAAGTCAGGATGCTTTGAATAATGAAAATCAGCGATGTGGCTATGGCTATGCACCAGAGCGATTTCATAAGCAGGTCCAATGAGGACCACCATTCAGTTATCATTTTAGAGTTTGTTTTGAATAATCCGCAGTTCCTTGTCCGGCCGTTCACCCCTTCTCTTGCTGTCTCCGCCGGCCAACGTTCCTGCCCCGATTCCTCTTGAAGGAAATTTTCAGCAGGCCCTTGTTGCAAATATATAATTATTTTACGAAAAACGATAAAAAATATTTAAAAATCGTAAATAATTGCAAAAACGAAATCAAGATGCCTCCCGCAGTTTGAGAATCCGCATTTTTATGCTACTTTTGCACTTTGCGAACTGATATTCAATCAATGGAAAAGATTACTCTATTCGACAAGACATTCAGACCTTTCATTCTCAATGAAGAAATAGAAAAGGCCATTGACAAGGTTGCTGACAGGCTAAATGCCGATTATGGCCATTTTACTGAACCTCCGGTACTTATGTGTATTCTCAACGGGTCGATTATGTTCACCGCCGGTCTTATGAAAAGGCTCAATTTCAACTGCGAACTCGTCTCAATGAAACTGAGTTCATACACCGGGACGGAATCTACCGGAAAGGTGCGTCAGGTTATGGGAATGACCGGAGACATCAAAGGCAAGAGAGTCATTGTGATCGAGGATATTGTCGATACAGGCAACACCATTGTGAGTCTCAAGCAGATTATGGAAGAGAAAGGCGCTTTGGACTGCAAGTTCTGCTCGATGCTATTGAAGCCTGAGGTATATCACAAGGATATCAAAATCGACTATGTCGCAAAGGAAATCCCAAACAAGTTCATTGTCGGTTACGGACTTGACTACAATGAGTTGGGACGCAATTTCAAGGACATTTATATCCTTGATGAAGAATAATCTCGCGACGGTTTGATGCCGGCAAGATAATAATTGAGTATAACGGGGCGGACGTCCCAAAAACATTTATAAATATACAATGAAGTATTATATTCTTTTCGGGCCTCCGGGAGCGGGCAAAGGCACACAGGCAAGCGCAATGGTAGAGAAATACAATCTTTGCCATCTTTCGACCGGCGAACTTCTCCGCAAGGAAATTTCTGAAGGTACCGAACTTGGAAAGAAAGCCAAATCTCTTATTGATGCGGGTTCTCTTGTACCTGACGAGGTCGTAGAAGGAATGATCAGCAATGCGTTCAGCACGATCACCGGAGTTGACGGATTCTTGCTTGACGGTTTTCCTCGTACAATCGCGCAGGCTGAAGAATTGGACAGAATGCTAGCTAAACGCAATGAGAGCGTGACTTCCGTAATCTCCATAATGATACCTGACGAAATGATCAAGGAGCGCATACGTCACAGAGCTTCAATCGAAGGCCGTGCTGACGATGCCAAGGAGGAGACTATCAACAACAGAATCAAGACGTATCACGACAAGACTGAGCCTCTTGTAGATTTCTATAAGAAGGCCGGCAAGTATGAGGAAATCAACGGCACCGGCAGCATCGAAGATGTCCGCGCAAGCATTTTCTCAGTGATGGACAAATTCTAAAAGACAGAAAACTCAAATAAGAATGAGACCGACTCAAAAGGGTTGGTCTTTTT
>CAVKAQ010000025.1:0-27434 GCA_963654225.1 Butyricicoccaceae bacterium
ATGAAGATGGAGAGCATTATCGTGAATGCCCACAGGGACGAGCCTCCGTAGCTCATAAACGGGAGAGGAATGCCTATGACCGGCATAATGCCGATGGTCATACCTATATTTATGAACAGGTGCATAAACAGGCAGCTCGAGAAGCAGTAGCCGTAGATTCTCGTGAACTTCTCGCGGCTGCGCTCGGAGTCGCGTATTATCTGCAGAATCATCAGCACGTAGAGCGTAATTACAAGCGCGCAGCCTGCGAAGCCCCATTCCTCGCCGACAGTGCAGAAAATGAAGTCCGTACTCTGCTCAGGGACAAATCCGTATGCAGTCTGTGTCCCGTTCATATATCCCTTTCCGAGCAGCCCTCCTGAGCCTATCGCAATCATCGACTGGTTTACATTGTATCCGACTCCGGCCGGGTCCTCCTTAAGCCCGAGCAGGACTTCGATACGCTTGCGCTGATGGTCCTGAAGGACATTGTTGAATACGATGTCGGCCGACAGCACCAGCGCGACTCCGGCTATGAAAGTAAGGACTGACGCCAGTGTGAAATAATTGCTTCGGTTTCTCAAGGCTTGCCACACGATAATCGGGATGCAGATTGCGGATAGACCGAGAAGAATATACAATGGCTTGATGTTCATAAGGATAGGAATGGCCTCACCTTTCGCCACCTGAAGCATTCCCCAAAAATGCGGTAAGAATGCCAGCAGGACAAGGCAACCGGCTATTATAAGCAGCCATTTCCAGAAATTCTTGGAGTTCAGCGCACTGCACAGCGCCACTATTCCGGCGAGCACCAGCGTCGCTGTGTATGGGGATGCGACAAGCGTGATGATGAAAATGAGGATGGCAAGTCCTATCATAGCGAGCAGCCAACCTGAAAGCCCCTCCCTATACAGCATAAATATGAATCCCACATAGACCAGAGCTGAGCCGGTTTCTTTTTCGGCAAGTATTATCAGCATCGGGAATATGATAGTGGCGGCTACAGTCAGGAAATCCTTGGGCCTAGTCAGTTTGAATGAGACTCGGCTCATTATGAATGCAAGAAGTAAGGACGTGCTTATCTTGGATACTTCTGCCGGCTGAAACCGTACCGGACCGAATGTGAACCAAGACTTTGAGCCTTTGACCTCTGTCCCGAGAAAAATTACCGCGACCAGCAGTCCCACCACCAGTATATAGAACAGCAAAGCTCCGCTCTCCCACAGGTTCGGGCTGAATACAAAGATTATCAGACCTCCGAGCGTGAATGCCGTGAGCATCCAGATAAACTGTTTACCGCAGTTTGCGCTGAAATCAAATATGCTTGTGACATCCTGTCCGTGTACGGACGCATATATGTTTATCCATCCGATGAAAACAAGGGACAGATATAAGAATATCAATTTCCAGTCGTAGGCCTGGGCGAAATTTCTGCCGCTGTAACTGCTCATATCAGTAGGTCTTTACTCTTGACATAAGATTGCCTTCCAGGACTCTGTCTTCCAATGGTTTTCGGCTGTCGGATATCTCCCCTTTCAGGTATTTCTCCACCAGCAGCGATGCTATAGGGCACGCCCAAGTCGCACCGAAACCACCATTCTCGATGTATGCCGCCACTGCAATCTTCGGATTGTCCTTCGGCGCAAAGCAGATGAATACGGAATTGTCCGCGCCTCGGGGATTCTGGGCAGTTCCCGTCTTTCCGCAGATGTCCAGTCCGTCCACTGCGGCGATGCTAGCCGTACCTCCGGAGCCGAATCCGCTGTTCACAGCCTTCCACATACCGTTGATGACCTTCTTGAACTGGAGAGTGTCCACAAGCGTGTATTGCCTCTCCTTGTATTTCTGATCAATCTTCAGTGAATCGGAATCCTTGATGATGTGCGGGATGTAGTAATATCCTCTGTTGGCGACAGTTGCGCACATATTCGCAATCTGGAGAGGTGTAACTCCAATCTCTCCCTGTCCGATTGAAAGCGATATGACGGTCGTGAATTTCCAGCCGTTCTTGCCGTAAATCTTGTTGTAATACGATGATGTCGGGATGGTGCCTCCGAGTTCAGCCGGGAAGTCACTGCCGAGCTTGCGTCCGAAACCGAAACTCTGCACATATTCACGCCACTTGTCAAGCGCTTCCGCCGTGCCTCCGTATTGCTTGTTTTCCAATACGTTCTTCATAACATAGCAGAAATATCCGTTGCAGGACATCATAATCGCGTCTTCAAGATCAAGCGGCGACCGGTGGTTATGGCATCCGAGCTTATGGCTGCCGTAAGGGTATCCCTTGTAGCAGGGATATGTGTATTCCGGCTTGAGTACGCCCTCCTCCAGACCGATGAGTCCGTTTACAAGTTTGAATACGGACCCCGGAGGGTATGGCGCCTGCACAGCCCTGTTGAACATAGGTTTATGCGGGTCACTTACGATTTCGCTGTAATGCTTTCCGATGTCGGCAAGCATCTCCACGTCAATTCCCGGGCTTGAAACCATAGTGAGAATTTCTCCGGTAGATGGCTCAATCGCCACGAGACTGCCCACCTTGTTGCGCATCAACTCCTGTCCATATTGCTGCAGGTCAGCATCTATCGTAGTGACTACATCTTTGCCGGGGATGGCTTCCTTGTCCATCTCTCCGTCCTTGTATCTGGACTGTATCTGGTTGTGAGAGTCGCGCAAATAAATCTGATAACCTTTCTCTCCTCTGAGTTCTTTCTCCCTCGCCGCCTCTATGCCAGTCTTGCCTGCATAGTCTCCGGAACGGTATTCGCCTGAATGTTTCTTGATGAATGTCTGGTCCACCTCAGACACATAGCCCAAAAGATTGCCTCCCGCGTTTACCGGATAGTCCCTGATGCTTCGAACCTGGCCCTTGAACCCCTTGAACTTATATTGCACTTCGACGAATTTCATATAAGTGGAAGAAGGTATCTGCTTGAGCATTACCATAGACTGGAACCCGATTTTCCTTCGGTTCTTCCGATAATCCTGCATTTTGTTCCTTATGAAATCCGGAGTGACGTCCAATACGTTGGCCAGCAGAAGAGTGTCGAATTCTTGGACTTCTCTTGGCGTGACAAGAATATCGTATGCAACCTTGTTCCCGACGATGATCTTGCCGTTTCGGTCATAGATGATGCCCCTGGTAGGGTAGATGATGTCATAGACCATCGAGTTGTTGGACGCGTTGATTTTGTATTTGTCATCGAGTATTTGGATGGCAAACAGGCGGAACAGAAGAATGCCCGCAAAAATCAATAGTCCGATGCGGAGTTTGTTGACCCTAGGCTCGCTGTCCATATCATTTCCTGTCGTTAGGGTCCAGAATGTCGGCTATTATCAGCGATATGGCGGTGCCTGCAATTGCTGAAATCAGAAATCTTGTCAGGTTGAACAGGAACGGCCTTGTGCCTGCGCCGTCCGCCCAGATATAGATTGCCAAGAATATGCACTGAACTATGAATATGGCGATAGTCATCTTGCTTATGCCATATTTCATCATCGAAACATCTTCTTCATTGGCAAGCAGTTCGCTGCCGAACACCAACCTGTATACGCCACGTCTTGAAAGTGCTACTGGCACGAGCGCCAGAGCATTCAGCCCGATTACGCCGTCTGCAAGATAATCTATTGCCAATCCGGAGGCAAAGGCGATCAGCATCGCTTCCACAGGTCTGCATTTGGTCGGAAGAAGCAGAATTGTGCAAGGCAGGATGCTCAGCGTCAGGAATGCGCTTATATGTAAATAATTGCATATAAGCATCTGAACGCCAAGTATCAGAAGAAATATCAGAAAATGGTTCTGCTTCATTTTTTCTCCTTTTTGCTATCTTGATGTTGCTCCAGTTCCTCGATTTCGAGTATGTCCCTGTTCTTCACGATGGTCACGTATCTCAATGACGAGAAATTCTGGAATAACTGCACCTTCACTTCGTAGGTGGCTCCGTTCACCACCTTGGTCTTTCCTGTGACTCCAAGAGGAATGTCCGGAGGAAATATGGATGAGAATCCGCTTGTATAGACTGTGTCGCCTTCCTCGAACTTGTACTGGAGCGGAATTTCCTTGAGTATGGCTTTGTCTGAACTGATGCCGTCCCAGGACATAGGTCCGGCGGCTCCGCTGTCCCCGATTCTTGCGCTGATGTTGATTTCTGAATTCAGAAGAGATATCACGTACGAGTAGTTGCGGCTTACCGCATCGACAATTCCGACAACTCCGTCAGGGGTTATGACGCCTGCCTGGGTGGTGATGCCGTCTTTGTATCCCTTCTCGAGGATGATGTAGTTGTGCTGCTTGTTGAGGTTGTTCTTGATTACCTTGGCGGGTATGAAATCGAATTTGGAATCGGAATAGCGGATGTAACTGCTTGACAGTGAATCTATTCTTGACTGCTCAAGTTTGCGTTTCAGGTATTCGACCTCCCTGTTGAGGTTGAAAATCTGTTCGGAAAGTTTCCGGTTCTCTTCCTTGAGCGAGAAATATCCGGAGACAGCCTCCGTCGTGCCCCATAATTTTCCCTGGATGGCGTGAGACCACTTGACCAGGAAGAAATTCTGCACGGAGCTGCTGTGGCTCAACATAGTAAGCGCGGCAATCTCCAAAACTATGAAGACTGCCGTGTTAATGATTGTGCTTAGTATATTGCGCTTTTTCTGCATCTATCGCTTCAGGAAAGAGCAATTGCCGATGTGTTTCAATGCAATGCAGGTTCCTCTTGCCACTGCGTGAAGAGGGTCTTCCGCAACGTGGAACTGGATGTTCACCTTCTCGGAGAATCTTGTGGCAAGGCCTCTCAGCAATGCGCCACCGCCAGAAAGGAAGATTCCGTTCTCCACGATATCTGAATACAACTCAGGAGGAGTGAGCTCAAGGACGTGCATAATCGAAGATTCTATTTTCAGAATCGACTTGTCCAGACAGTGCGCTATCTCCTGGTATGAGATTGTGGCTTCCACCGGATGAGCAGTCATAAGGTTAGGACCTCTTACGGTAAATGTGTCCGGCTCTTCCGGCAGGGTAGGGAGCACAGAACCGACTGCAATCTTGATTTTCTCGGCAGTGGTCTCACCTATGCGGATATTGTGCTGCTGCTTCAAGTATGTCTGAATATCTCCTGTGAATACGTCTCCTGCCGTACGGATACTGTCCTGAACTACGATGCCTCCCAATGAGATGACAGCTATTTCCGTAGTACCTCCACCTATGTCAACGACCATACTTCCTTTCGGGGCCTCTACCTCGAGCCCGATACCGAGTGCGGCGGCCATTGGCTCCGTGATCAGATATACGTCACGTCCGCCCGCGTGCTCCGCAGAGTCGCGTACCGCCCTGATTTCAACTTCCGTACTTCCTGAAGGAATGCCGACCACCAGTCGGAGGTTAGGTGAGAATAAATTGCTTTTTTTACTGTTTACCTGCTTGATGAAACCGCGAATCATCATCTCTGCCGCATTGAAGTCGGCAATGACGCCGTCCTTGAGCGGACGGATTGTCTTTATTCCCGGTTGCTCGCGTTCGTGCATAAGTTTGGCCTTGTGGCCCAACGCGATACATTTTCCTGTAGCATTATCTATGGCAACGATGCTCGGCTCGTCAAGGACAATCTTGTCATTCTGGAAAATGACAGTGTTCGCTGTACCGAGATCCATCGCTAATTCTTGAGTCAAGAACGAAAATCCCATATCTGAATTATCCTGTTTTCTGGTTTAGACTTATTTTCCGTAAATTTACAAAAAAAGTAGAATCTATTCATATTATTTCTTTTAAGAAAAATGAAAAGAGATAAATATTTGATAGTTATGGCGGCTGGCCACGGAAGCCGTATGAAATCCGAGCTTCCAAAGCAGTTTCTTGAAGTTGGAGGCGTTGTCATACTGAGGCGTACTATCCAGAAATTCATCGACGCGATACCTGACATAAAGGTGATAACCGTACTGCCGCTTGACGGGGACTATGTGAATTGGTGGAAGGACTATTGCGTCAGGACTACGTTCTTGTGTCCTCAGGTCCTCGTAAAGGGGGGGATCACTCGCTTCCATTCCGTAAAATCTGCACTGGGCAATGTTCCTGACGGAGCGCTGGTAGCAATCCACGATGGCGTGCGTCCGCTGCTTTCTGTCGGGATGATACGTTCGATGTTCGAGGTGATGGATAATAGCGGACCGGAGATTGCGGGCGCAGTGCCAGTGACTCCGATGGTGGATACTTTGAAAGTCCTGAAACCGGCTGGCGGGAATGACGGGAAATCTCATCTGCAGTCCGTCAAAGGGGCCAAGATTGACAGGTCAACCGTCTTCGGCGCGCAGACTCCACAAGTCTTTCTCTCAGAGCAGATTAAAAGAGCCTACCTTCAACCGTTCGACACGTCATTCACGGATGATGCGTCGGTTGCGGAGGCAAATGAAATGCCCCTCGCTTATGTTGAAGGCGAGAGGCTTAATATAAAGTTGACTTCTCCTGAGGATCTAGCTCTGGCGGAAGCCATATTGTCGCTTAAGAAATCTTAATCTTCGTCAGATTCAAAAGTCTCTTCGTGGCTGCTGAAACGTGTGCTGCGATAATCCTTGACCCAAACTTGACGGTCGATGGCTTCGTCAAGAGCAATCATAGTATCGGTGGACAGGATGTAAGGAATCTTCTGCACTGTGTTCAGCAGGACCTCCATAAGGTGGTCATTGTCAAGGCAGTAAATCTTAACCAGAAGCGTATATTTGCCGGTCACGAAGTAACACTCTACGACCTCCGGGATTTTTCTCAGCTGGGCAACAACTTCGTTGTACTTGTCAGCCTCTGAAAGTGATATGCTGATGAATGCGCAGATGTTGAGACCTATGGCCTGAGGCCTTACAAGCAGTCTGGAGCCTGTGATTACGCCATTGGCTTCGAGCCTCTTGACTCTCTGATGAATGGCGGCTCCGGAGACTCCGCACTCTCTGGCTATCTCCAGAAATGGCATTCTGGCATTCTTGACAAGAAATGACAGAATCTTCTGATCCGTCTGGTCGATGTGATATTTTACCATATTAGAAGCTATTTTTACGTCGTGAACAAGGCAAAAATAGCAAATGTTCTTGAAAAAAATACCAAAATCGACCGAATTACTTAATTATTTAAAGAAAATCACTTTGATTTTCTGACAAATCTTCGTCTTGAGTGCGTTGTCGGTTCCGAATTGGCAATGATTTCCTTGCACTTGTCTTCGGTCAAAGTCGCGGCATCTGTGCCTTTAGGAATCTTGTAGTTTTTGCCGTCCTGCTTGAGGTATGGGCCATATCGTCCGTTTATTACCTGAATATGGCTGTCCTCGAACTCGGCCATCACAGTGGTCGCAGCCGCTTTCTCAGCATCATTGTCGATGGCTTTGATGCAATCTTCAAGTGTGACGGCAATAGGGTCGCTGCCTTTCGGGAGAGAGACGTTCTTGTCCCCGTACTTGAGATATGGACCGAAGCGCCCTTTGGTGGCGATGATGTCTATGTCATTGTACTTGCCGACAGTTCTCGGCAGGAGGAAAAGCTTCACAGCCTCTTCAAGCGTTATGCTCTCAATCAGCTGCCCCGGAGCGAGGTTGGCGAACTTTCTGTTCTCGCCCTCACCTTTCTGGATATATGGACCGTATTGGCCGAATTTGGCAACGACAGGTTCGCCGTCTGACGGGTCATTGCCGAGCTCTCTGCTGACGTGACTGTATTCCTTGTCGTTGATCACTTCCTCCACCTTCTTGTGGAACGGTGTGTAGAATTGCCCTATGACATTGTTCCAGACTAGTTCTCCGTCTGCGATCTTGTCAAAATCTTTCTCCACGTTGGCGGTGAAGTCATAGCCGAGAATCGTGTGGAAATTCTTTACCAGATAATCAGTTACGATGATGCCGATTTCCTGCGGAATCAACTTCTTGTCCTTATCCGCGCCGACGGTTTCCGTCTTGGCGATTTCGGAGATGACACCGTCTTTCATGCTCAGGCAGGTCACCGGAATCTGTTCTCCTTCCTTGTCGCCTATGATTACATATCCGCGTCCGGTCGTAAGAGTCGTCACAATGGTCGCGTATGTTGAAGGACGTCCGATTCCGAGTTCTTCAAGTTTCTTTACCAGAGTGCCCTCCGAATATCTTGAAGGGGCAGCGGTGAATTTGCAGTTGGATGTGAAGCTTATGGCGTCCATTCTGTCTCCGGTGTGGAGCTCCGGCAGGAGAACCTCCTCGTCATCCTGTTCGTCATCGGAACTTTCCATATATACTTTGAGGAATCCGTCGAACATCACCTGATTTGACTGCATTGCGAATTTCTCGCTCCTCTTGTCGGATGAAATCTTGACATTTGTCTTCAGAATGCGCGCGTCAGCCATCTGGGAAGCGATAGTTCTCTTCCATATAAGGCTGTAGAGTTTCTGCTCCTGTGCCGTACCCTCGATGCTTGTATTGTCAATATATGTAGGTCTTATGGCTTCGTGAGCTTCCTGCGCTCCTTTTGAATGGGTCTTGTATTGACGAGTATGTGAATATTCTTCTCCGAAGTTGGTCTCGATGAATTTCTTGGATGTGCCGAGTGCAAGGTTTGACAGATTGGTGGAGTCGGTTCTCATATATGTGATGAGTCCGCGTTCGTAAAGTCCTTGAGCAACGCGCATCGTGAGACTTACCGGGAAATGCAGTTTCTTGGCTGCTTCCTGCTGCAGTGTGGATGTCGTGAACGGTGCCGCCGGACTTCTCTTGCCTTCCTTCTTGTCTATGCTGCTTATAGTGAAAACTGCGTCCGCACTGTCCTCGAGGAACTTCCTGGCTTCTTCAATGCCGCCGAATTTCGTTTCCAGAGTTGCATTGACCTTGACTCCGGCTTTGGTCCCTTCAGGATGGAACAGGCACTCTGTCTTGTAAAACGGCTCTTTCTTGAATCCGAGAATTTCGCGTTCGCGGTCCACGATTAGCCTGAGAGCGACGCTCTGAACACGTCCTGCGGAGAGTTTCGGCTGAATTTTTCTCCACAGAATAGGGGAGAGCTCAAATCCCACAAGCCTGTCGAGGACTCGTCTTGCCTGCTGCGCGTCCACCATCTTCATATTTATGTCGCGCGGAGTCTGTATTGCATTGGTAATAGCCTCTTTGGTTATCTCGTGGAATGCAATCCTGTGAGTGTTCTCTTTCTTCAGCCCGAGGACCTCATACAGATGCCAGGAAATGGCTTCTCCTTCACGGTCTTCATCGGATGCGAGCCATACTGTCTTCGCATCTTTGGCAAGTTTCTTCAGTTCGGAAACAACCTTTTTCTTGTCTGCCGGAATGACGTATTCAGGAGTGAAATTGTTCTTCACATCTACGCTCAATTTCTTGTCCTGCAGATCTCTGATGTGTCCGAAACTTGATTTTACTATATAATCTTTACCTAAGAACTTCTGTATCGTTCCGGCTTTTGCCGGAGACTCGACTATGACAAGGTTCCCCTCCATTGCTTTTGCAGTTTTTGTTAAATGGACTGCAAAGTAAGAAACAAAAGCGGATATTTTCCAAATTTTCTATGTATTTTTGCCCCTCGAAGATTGACTGATATGACTGACGATACGAGAAAAAAATGTGTTAAGTGGTTCTGGATTATCTTTTCGGTTCCGATAGCGCTGTTCGCGCTTATGATATTGCTGGTGTGGACATTAGCGGATATCCCGTCGTTTGAGGAACTCGAGAATCCGGACAGTAAGTTGGCAACCGAAGTCATTGCTGACGACGGGCAGGTTCTTACTACTTTTCACATAGAGAATAGATCGTACGTAGCCTATCAGGATTTGTCGCCGTACCTTGTACAGGCGGCGGTAGCGACCGAAGACCAGCGTTTCTACAGACATTCCGGTATCGATTTCCCGAGTTTGGGCAGAGTGCTGATCAAGACATTGTTGCTCAGCGATTCCAGTCAGGGCGGCGGAAGTACCATAACTCAGCAGCTTGCGAAGACGCTGTATCCGCGCGCCGACGTTTCAAGCAGCATACCGGGTCTGTCAAAAGTCAAGATGGTGTGGATCAAGCTTAAGGAATGGATTACCGCCGTGAAACTTGAGCGTGACTACACGAAGGACGAGATTCTGGATATGTATCTCAATGCCGTTTTCTTCGGCAGCAGCGCCTACGGAGTTCGTGCCGCATCTCAGACATTCTTTGCAAAGGAACCGGCGAACCTGACGGTTGAGGAGAGCGCGACTCTTGTCGGTATGGTTAACAAGCCTACCAGATACAATCCGGCTTTGCATCCTGACAAAGCTCTGGTCAGAAGGAACTTCGTGATAGGTCAGATGGCGAAAGCCGGCTATATCACCGCTGCGGAGCGCGATTCCATTCAGCAGATCCCGATATCGTTGTCTTATCAGGTGCAGGACCACAATGCCGGTCTGGCGCCGTATTTCCGCGATATGATAAGAAGGGTGATGAATGCCAAGAAGCCTGTCAGGTCAAAATATACTTATAGGGAAGATTATACGGCGGATTCACTGCTTTGGGCTGATGACCCATTCTACGGCTGGCTTGAGAAAAACAGAAAACCGGACGGCACTGAGTACAATCTGGACAAGGACGGCCTGAGAATTTATACGACTATAAACTACAAGATGCAGAAATATGCTGAAGAGGCTGTGGCCGAGCATCTTGGAAAGAATCTTCAGAAGAGTTTCGAGCGCGATCTGCGTTCAAAGAGAAATAAGCCGTTCTCCAATGATGTCGATCAGGAGACCCGAGACAGGGTTATGAAGCAGGCAAGGCGTTGGAGCGACAGATACCGTATGATGAAGAATGACGGAGTTTCAGAGTCTGAAATTATCAAGAGTTTTTCCGTGCCTGTGAAGATGAGGCTGTTCTCCTGGAACAAGAAGGGGTATATCGACACCACGATGACACCGGACGATTCCATACGCTATTACAAGTCTATTCTTCGTGCCGGATTTATGGCAATCGAGCCTGTGACAGGGCATCTGAAGGCTTATGTTGGCGGTCCTAACTACCGTTATTTCAAGTATGACAATGTCCGTCAGGGAAAACGCCAAATCGGTTCTACGGTCAAGCCGTTCCTATATACCTTGGCTATGCAGTCGGGAATGAGTCCGTGCACAAAGGTTGTGAATGTGCCTCAGACTTTCATTGTCGGTGATGACGAATGGACGCCAAGAAGTACGGACAAAGATATCTGGATAGGCAAGACAGTTACGCTGAAATGGGGTCTTACCCACAGTTCCAACAATATTTCCGCATATCTTATGAAGCAGCTCGGACCTGAGCCGATGGCGGAAATGATGCGCGCTATGGGTGTCCAGAGCCACATCGACGCTGTTCCTTCACTGTGCGTCGGACCTGCTGACCTTTCTCTCTATGAAATGGTTGCCGCATACAACACATTCCCTTCCAGAGGAGTATATACGACACCTCAGTTCGTGACGAGAATAGAGGATAATCAGGGAAATGTTCTTGGCGAGTTCACGAACCGCAAGCGGGAGGCTATCAGCGAGCAGACAGCATATCTGATGGTGAATCTGATGCAGGGCGTAATCAACAACGGTACAGGTGCGAGACTTCGTTCAGTATATCAGTTGAAAGGTGAGATTGCCGGCAAGACAGGAACCACAAACGACAATGCCGACGGATGGTTCATAGGTTATACTCCGTCCATCACTGCAGGTGTATGGGTAGGCGCGGAAGACAGGCAGGTGCATTTCCAGGCTCTGGCATTGGGTAGCGGTTCGAATATGGCGTTGCCGATATGGGGTATATTTATGCGCAAAGTGTTGAATGACGGTACTTTGGGTATCTCTGAGTCTGACAGGTTCATTGCTCCGGCCGGTATGAATATGGACTTGAACTGCAGCGGAGGCGACGAGGATGCCACCGGTAATTCAGGCAGCGAGGCGGATTATTATTTCGATTAAAGCAGGAACTTCAGCCGGATTGCCGGTGCCGAGGGCTCGATTGAATCGGAGTTTGTATTGACAGGAACTTAATAATTAATAGGTTAGTCATATTAAAATATATGGGAAAGTATAACACTATAGCGGTGATTTATGGCAGTGATTCTTCTGAATGGGAGGTCGCCTGCAGGAGCGGAGAATTTACTGCTTCCAGGATTGATGACACCAAATATGATGTCTATGAGATCTTTGCCCGCTTTGGAAAATGGTCGTTGACCGCGTTCCGCAAGAAGAACTCGATGCGTGTTCAGTTTCCGGAAGAAGCCAGACCTCAGATAGACAAGAATGATTTTTCTGTTTCAGTCTATGGCGAAAAGGTCAAGTTTGATTACGTGTATATAATGCAGCACGGAACACCTGGCGAGAATGGTTTGCTGGCCGGTTATTTTGAGATGCTGAACATCCCTCACAGCGGTTGCAGCGCATTCGTCGCTACGGTCGCATTTGACAAATATTCCTGCAAGAGTTACCTGCGTGATGCCGACTTTGTGAAGATGGCTCCGGATGCTTTTGTCCGCAAGGGCATGGATGTTAAAGAGTTTGCCAAGAAGGCCATTGACCGTCTCGGTCTGCCGGTGTTCGTGAAGCCGACTGACGGAGGTTCCAGCTTCGGAATCACCAAGGTCAAGGAGTCAGGCGAACTGGAGTCTGCAGTCAACTTCGCTTTCTCAGAAGGCCCGTCAGTGGTAGTGGAGAAGGCGATAAAGGGCCGGGAATTCACTTGTGCCGCCTATATGGACAAAGGTGAGGTTAAGGCCCTGCCTGTCATTGAGATAGTTACCGAAAACGAGTATTTCGATTATGACGCCAAATACAACGGACACAGCAGGGAAGTATGTCCGGCGCAGATATCGGAAGAAATGTCCTCTTCAATTCAGCGCGTGACAGAGAAGATTTATGTTCATCTCGGATGCAACGGCGTTGTCCGCGTGGATTACATATCTGCTGAAGACGGATTGTATTTCCTTGAAGTGAACACTATCCCTGGAATGACAAGCGCTTCGCTTGTGCCTAAGATGGTTCGTGCAGCCGGTCTGGATATGACGGAATTCCTTTCTGCCATAATTGAGAATTCGTAGGAGAAAGATCAATGCTGTTGTCTGAGTTTGTCAAATCCAGCACGAAGGAACTTGAGTCATTATATCCTTATAATGAAGCGCATTCCATAGTGCTTATGCTTTGCGAGGCTGTTCTGGGGACGGAGAAATACACGCATATAATCGAACCTCAGTATCAGATTGACGAGAAAAAGTTGCCGGAGGTCGTGTCCGCGATGGAACGGCTCAAGGCAGGTGAACCTATACAGTATGTTCTAGGTAAGGCGGATTTCTATGGCAGGCAGTTCAAAGTCTCTTCTGCAGTGCTGATTCCACGTCCGGAGACCGAATTGCTCTGCAAGGATGCAATAAAGATGGGGACTCGCGTCTCGAGAATGCGCTCTCCTTATGGCAAGTCGGCCACGCCTGTAAGGGTGCTTGACCTTTGTACTGGGTCCGGGTGCATTGCCTGGACAATGGCGCTGTCCGTTCCCGGAAGCAAGGTCGTGGCGTTGGATATCTCAGAAGAAGCCCTTTCCGTCGCATCTGCACAGGAATTTACAGATGAGATTAAAGAGAAAGGTGCTGTCAGGCCACAGTTTGTCCGTGCGAATGTCCTTGATACTGAGCAAGAATTCGATTATGGGACATTCGATATGATTCTTAGCAATCCTCCCTATATCAGGTCTTCCGAAAAGGGGGCTATGCGTAAAAATGTGCTTGATTATGAGCCGGAATTGGCCCTCTTTGTGCCGGATGATGACCCGCTGCTGTTTTATCGGGCGGTTGCAAGATGGAGTCAGCGTTTTCTTGAAAATGACGGTGTTGGGCTTACCGAGGTCAATGAAGACCTTGCAAGGCAGACCGAGACGATATTCCGTGCAGCCGGGTATCGCAACACCGAGATAGTAAAGGACCTGTACGACAAGAACAGATATATCATATATCACAAGTAAAATAAGCTGACAAAACAGGCTTCTAGCGCTGTGGAGCATTGAAAAATAAGAAAAACCGTGTTCATTTTCCGAACACGGTTTTTTATTTGTCACTTTGCATCGGAAACAATTTGATTGGAGAATATCCAAAATAACTTCTAAAATTTACTGATGCCTATGAAACGTATATTTGTCACAGCAGTCTTGTCGATTTGTATGACCGCTGCCTGCGAACAGGTTGACCATTCCGGTGAGATTGAGAATCCTAAGAAATCAGCTGTCTCATTGGATAATGTGGCGAAACTGCTCTCCTCCCTGCCGATAGAGAACTGTCACCTGCAGGAAGTTCATGACGCGGTTTCATCCTCAACGGAAAACGGTTATGATGAAGAATATATGATGCGGGACTTGTTCACGTCACCGGGCTCCGGAGTCGGAACGGACACTAAGACCAAAGCTGCACGAGCGTCCTCGTATTCAAAACCGCTCAAGGACCTTATATCGGATTATCTGCAGACAAAGACCAAGTCAGGCGAAGTCGATGAACTTAACGGACTGTCTGCCGAGGAATATCTGCATGAGCTGCAAGATTCTGATATCCAGATATATTGGCCTTATTCGGAGTCTTGGGGTGAAGGTCAGTTGCCGATAGTTACTTTCGATCCCGGAAACGGAGCCGAAGTTAATGTCGGATATAAAATCACGGAAGACAGCGACGGAGTCAGGTCTGTCGAGGAAGTGATTGTAGACGAATCTGTGGCGGAGTCGCAACCTGTCTGGGTGGTCAACAGAAATGATGACAGTTCTTACAGGACATTGGAAATGATCCGGAAAGATAATCCGGAGTGGGGGACTGGTGGTGGCTCGATAGTCATTACTCCTTCCGGGACAAAATCACCGGATTCGGAATCGGATGACGGAGTTATTAGGTCGCTGGTCCTCAAAGATTTCAAAATGAGAAGAAATTACGACTGCTGGTTTGCAGGGGCGTCGGAGTTCGTATTCAAATGCGGCAGTGTCGAGGGATTTACCGCAAGTACGGAAGCGGAACTTAAACTTTATTCGCCTCAGATTACAGATTTTGTATTGGTAGTCAAACGCAAACAGGTGAATCAGACGATTCCTTTGAATGTAATGCTGGTTTCCCAGTGGACAGACCAGCTTGACAACATAGTGTTCCTGCTTACGGAAGACGACGGTGGCACGCGCACGGAGTGGAAATGCTCGGCGGTGGTCAAAATCAAGTCCAAGAGTTACGGTTTTGAGATGTCGTTGCCGTTCAACTCAAAAGACGACTTGGTCTGGAGGGGGCAGTTGTCCGCGAAATACCTTGAGAAATACAACGATGTGACAAGCCGTTTCGGGGATGTTGACATTACTTTCTCGTTTCTTCAGATGTGACGGTCATTTCGCATTTGCCGCAGTCGAACTTAAGAACGAAGATTTGTCCGTTGTTTCTGAGGAATAGAGGTTCGCTTTTCAAAGCCTTACCTTGCTTGGGGCAAAGTCCGAGTTCGTGGCGCACGCAATATTTTGTTCTCATCAGTTCCGCGTCAGCGGTGTGGGAGATTTCGTAAGCGGGGTCTGCGGATTTTGCACCGTGTTCCATATAGACTTCCCGGCTGAGATGATTCGCTATGTTATAAGAGTAGTCGAGATGCTCGGGGAGAAGCCGGCTTCCGGTAGTCTCATCTGATGGAATCTCACAGGAACTGCAAGAGGCTTTCTTCGTTGAAATATTGTCAGTGGCGTGCGGGATGTCAGTCTCTGTTGATTCGTCTGAAGGGTAATCCCCGATTCTCAGATTCATCATCGGCCTTGAGAATACAGGGATGGTCTCCAGTTTTTCGGCCAATGACCGGCGTATGTTATTCAAAAAGGCTGCGCTTACAAATGGGATGTCGTCACCTTCTGTCCTGACGTCAAGCCCGGTGAGACAGAACTGGCAGTCATTGTTGGACTTGCTGAACTGGCTTTCGATTATGGAGCGCATTCTGTCACGGTTCTCGGCGGCCGCATTCCCGGCATCAGCGGAAAATGTCATTCCCCGTCCGTCCTCGGTATGCGCTTTTGCGGTGAACAGGAATCCGGTTTCACGGCTTCCGGTAATCTCAATGCCAGTGTCAGTGCGTATAAGTCTGCGGCAGGCGCTTGCGTCCAGTCTTTTTTCGAACTCTGCGCTTATGTTTCTGAACAGTGGAGCCCCGGCTTGTATGCCTTGGACCATCTTGCACTGTATGACATTACCGCAGCAGACATCGCCCCTGAAGCCGACAACTTCGCCGTGCGCATTGATTGAAGCGAATCCGTCACCATTGTGAAGGCCAGGTGCGGCATTATGCGCCTTGTCGCGCCCTTTATTGAAGTCGACTTGGATGGACATCTCATTGCGTCCGACAGGTCTTACGCTACGTATCGTCCCTATCGCTTCGCCCATACCTTTGGCGCTGTCCATACTTGACCACATACCGCGCTTGCCGTCCAGGAAAAGTTCGGTGTAGCCTCTGTTGAACGTCTTGTCAAGTTCCGGTGTGAATCCGTTGATTGTCTTTCCGAATGACGCTCTGGAGTACTTGTCCGGATGATTCGCTATCAATTTGTCAATGGCCTCGGAATAAGCTCTGACAGTGTTTTTGACGTAAGAGATGTTCTTCAGTCGTCCCTCTATCTTGAATGACGTAACTCCGGCATCTGCAAGGTCTTCGATTCTGTTGATCATATTGTAGTCCTTGAGAGACAGCAGGGATTTATTCTTTACTAGAATGTGTCCGGATTTGTCCGCAAGGTCGTATCTTGATCTGCAGGCCTGGATACATTCGCCCCTGTTTGCGCTTCGTCCAGCGATGTGTTCAGACATATAGCATTGCCCGCTGTAGCATACGCACAGCGCACCGTGAACGAAGAATTCTATTTCACATCCTGTCGCTTTGCTGACGGACTCGATTGTGGAAAGCGGAAGTTCTCTTTCAAGCACCAGGCGGGAGAATCCCAAATCTTTATAAAATAATGCTTTGTGAGAGTCTCTTATGGCACATTGAGTCGATGCGTGCAAAGGAATCCTGATTCTTCTCCCGCTGCCGTCGAGGCCTCCGTCAGCCATCTTCAGCACGGCGAGGTCCTGGACAATGAGAGCATCGACTCCTGCGTCTTCTGCCTGACACATCGTCCGGTAGGCTTCCTCCAGTTCATTGTCATAGATAATCGTGTTGAGCGTGAGGAAAATTCTGACCCCGAATCTGTGGGCATATTCGCAGAGCTTTGCTATGTCTTCTATGCTGTTCCCTGCGGCTTGTCTCGCTCCGAATGCAGGCCCGGCAATATAAACGGCATCGGCACCACAGTCGATGGCTGCGATGCCGATTTCAATGTTCTTTGCCGGAGCAAGCAATTCGAGATATTTCATCCGCGAATTTTATTTGCTGAGTGAAGCGACGAGTGTTTTAGCCTGTGCGCCGAACTGAGGGTCGTTCTCCACTTTCTTGTAGAATTCAACTGCTTTTGACTTGTTGCCTGACTGCTGGTAGAGAGCACCTACAGTGAAGGCGATTGCGCTGGCATTCTTTGCGGTAGGAGCGCCTTCGAGATATTTCTCAAAGTATTCGATGGCCGCACTGTTCTTGCCGCTCTTCTGAGAAGCCTGGCCTGCGACGAGGTATGCCTGAACGTTCTCTTTGTATGTGTTGGCTTTCTCTGCAAGTTCAACAGCATCTGCATATTTGCCTGCTTTCAGTTTTGCTGACGCGTTCTTGAGGTAAGTTGTGGAAAGAAGAGAAGTTGCATTGCTTTCCTGACCGTTGCGTGCGGCAACCTCGAGATATTTGACAGCATCGTCGAATTTGCCTGTTCCGCTCAAGAGCTGACCGAGACGCAACGCTGCGACACCGTTTGCGGTATCGGCAACCATTACTTCCTGATAAGCTTCAATGGCACCGGTAACATTCTTAGCCTTGAATGCTGCATTTGCCTTGTCCATCAATTTGGTCTGTGCAACCTGTGGGAGAAGCTCGTTTACCTCGTTCAGTACTTCTTCGTTGCCATATTTGGTTGCAGCCTCTGCAGCCTCTTTCATCTTGGCCTCAGCCTCATCAAACTTCTTGTTGTTGTAAAGTTCCTTTCCGATGGAAAGAATAGTGGAAGGAATCGCGTTCTTGCAGTTGTTCGCAACTTCTGCGCCTTCATCACCAAGTGACTCTGCTATTGAGAGAGCTTTCTTGAAATATTCGAGAGCATCAGCTTTGTTTCCCATTGTGAGAGCCTCTGCACCGCTGTTGAATGTGTCAGTTGCCGATTTGAGATCCTGTGCGCACGCGACGCCCAATGAGAGTGCGAATGCTGCCATTGCAAGAATGATTTTTTTCATATTATCAATGTTTTTAGTTGTTATCACTTTAATTTATTGTCTGTTGGCACAGCCTTTGGGGCATATAGCCCGGCCTTGGTTATGGCTGCTGAAGTTGAGTGTCACCTGCCAAATTTGCATAACGTCACCGCATTCAGCCCAACTGCAACAAGGCAAAAATAATAAAATTATCTTAATTTTGCATTATATGAGAAAAGTCCTATACGGAATAGTGATGTCAATATCTGCGCTGCTGGTTTCAATTATGATGCCAGCGGCCGATTTGCCGTCTCTTCCTGCGGCGTCCCAGATACGTACAGGCGCTTTGGACAACGGCATAGCTTACTATATAGTTACGAATCATTCCGAAAAAGGAAAGGCGAATGTCGCGCTTGTTCAGAAAAGCGGATATGACTATGAGACTCCCTATACGGCAGGTTCGTCTGCGGTATATGCGATGGGCGCGTTGTCATCTCTGCCGCACTTCAAGTCGAACTCTCCGTTCGGTTTCCTTTCGCGCAACTGTATCTGGCCCGGAGCTGACGGATATGTCTCCGTATATCCGGATGCTACAATATATCGCTTTGAAAATCTGGAACTTACGCGTTCCAAAGAGCTTGTCGATTCGACTCTTCTGATGGTTTTCGATATAATCGGAACTCAGTCTGATTATGCAGGCGGAAGATATTCTCCTGGCAATCAGGCAATTGTCATAGCCGGCGATGTGGATGCCACAGCGGTCATAAACAAGATGACAATGCTGTCTCTGCTAGTCACCCGCGGCAGCCATTCGGAACAGCCCAAAGAATATGTCTGGACAGGTACTGATAAGGCGGAGTATAAGAACATCCCGTCAAAGACCAGAGGATTGTCTTCCGTGTCCGCCGAATATGCTTATCCGCGAACTCCGGCAAAGAATATGAATACAGTGCAGCCGTTCGTGTCCCAGAAGTTTGCCATGGAGTTGGGCATAATCCTGAAGAAGCGGATTGTCAAGGCTTTGCGCAAGGCGGAAATACCATACTCGGACATAAAGTATTCCTATGTCAGCAGCAAGGACGGCTCCGGTGACGAAAAGTTCCGTATTGAGATTGTTACATCCGACGATAGAGTTACCGAGGCTGCGGGCGTGTTGTCAGCTACGTTGGCTGCAATCGATACCTACGGGGCGGCTCCTGAAGAATATAGAGATGCCCAGACGGAACTCGTGATGAATCTGAAAAGAAACTATACTGGCGACAATGTCAGCAATGCCGGATATGTTGATCAATGTATATCGGCGTATCTTTACGGTTCTTCACTTGCTTCGGCATCGACAACTATGGATTTCTTTCTTGCCAAGAACATTCAGGATGACCTTGGCGCCAGGCTTTTCAATAATTTTGTGTCAGCCTTGCTTGACAGGTCCAAGGACCTTACGATTGAGACTCAGTCGGACTCATTGCTGGGGCTGCGTATTCTGGAGGAATTTGTAGGGTCCTGGACAGCGGAACAGCCTGAACCATATAAGGTTAACTATGGAGATACGTTGAGGCTCAAGAAATCTCCGGCAAAGATAAAACTCAAGTCGATGACGGCGGAGCCTTTGTCCGGAGGCCAGGTGTGGATGTTTGACAACGGCTTGAAAGTCATATTCAAGAACACTCCAAAAACCGGGATGTTCCATTATATGTGGCTGCTCAAAGGTGGATATTCCCTTGTTCCGGGCCTGAAACCGGGAGAAGGAGCGTATGTGTCGGATATGATGAAGTTGTACGATCTTCCGGGAATGTCCTGCTACAATTTCGCAGATATGCTTACCGCAAACGGCATTTCAATGAAGGGTGAAGTCACGATGTCCGATCTCAGAGTATCCGGAGCGGCGCCGTCATCGAAACTCACACTTCTCCTTAAAGCCCTGAATTCATTGACAGTGAACGGCTCGATGAACAAAGAGGCTTTCAACTATTACCGTGAGTGCCAATATGTGAAGATGCTTGAGACCCCTTCTATGGCGTCAGTCATCGACAGCCTTCTCTATCCGTCGAACGCGTGGTCTCCTTACAAGCGTGACATCAAGATATCCGATGATTTTCAGAAGAGAACTGACAAATTCTTCAGAGCTGAGTTCTCGAAAATGAATGACGGAGCGCTCATAATTGTCGGTGATTTCGATGAATTTGATCTGAAGAAGGTGCTTTGCCGTGAACTTGGCGGATTCAGTACGGATAAGGCGACGTCATTCAGATCCAGAATCCAATACAAGACAGGTACTGGCTATGCTTCGAAAGTGACAGTGGGCGGAAAGGAGGAAGTCGAAATAGGCGTGTCCGTTCCGTTGACCTACACCTCGTCTAATTATATAGTGTCATACATAGCCGCTATGGCGCTGCAGGACCAGCTGAGCAAAACTCTTGCAAAATTCGGTTGGGCAGGACGCGCGGACTGGGATTTCAAGATGCTTCCTGAAGAACGCTTCAATTTCCGGATGTACGGTGCAATCACGGACAGGACGGGCGTTCCGGCGTCTCTGGTGCAGGTAGATTCTGTAGAGCAAGTGCTGTCTGGTATGAGAAATACGATTGCTTCTGCAAAAGTTTCGGCAAAGGAAGTGTCTGTGTATAAGAATATTCTACTCAAGTCCGTCGAGGCCAGAAGTTCGGATCCGGAGATGATTATGTCTATGCTCGCGTTGAGATATTCTTATGGTAAGGACTTGGTAACCAGATACAAGGACAATATTTCGGCGGTTACGGCCGATGCCGTGAATGAACTTCTTGAACGGATGTCGCAGGAACGGACTGCCGGGTATGCGGTGCGCACACGTCTTGAAGGTGAGCATATAGTCGAACATCCGGTTCCAACCAAAGTTGAAGTCGCGATTCCTTCACTGAAGGCGTCTGAGGATTCTTTGGGCATTGCGTCTGAGGGGTATCGTGCAATCGGACTTGACAATACGTCCCACAAGCCGGAGTGGCTGGATTCGGCAAAATTCCGGAGCTTTATGCCTATGTTGCCGAAACCGCTGCCGTTCGTTGAGAATAAGCCTGATAACACGTCTGATGTCAAAAATCCTGCGTCAACCGCAGATTCGGTTGTCGTGAATCAGATAGATTCATTGGTGTCAGGTCCATTGAAAGAGAATATCGACACTCTCAAGTCAAATCTGCCGAAGATGTCTGTGACAGTGGCGGCGGATTCGTTGTCTGTTAAAGCCGATTCGACCGCTCGCCAGTACAAGCATAATTCAACGGAAGAACAACTTGATAGGCAGTAGAGGCAGGGGAGTTCTTGTTAAAATTAAACTGAGCAAAAATGTCTGACAATAGGTTCGGGACAATATTTGAAATAGGCGACTGCCTTGTGTCTGAGGAGGTTATAACGGAATATTTCGCGTGTGACTATGAGAAATGCAAAGGCTGCTGCTGCATAATAGGGGACAGCGGGGCGCCGATGACGGAGGAGGAGACTGAGCGGGTTGAGGAGGTGTATCCTGCATTTTCTCCGTTGATGCGTGAAAGCGGCCGGGAAATGGTGGACAAAAAAGGTTTCTTCGAGATAGATATGGACGGAGACATAGTGACGCCGCTGTGCCCCGGAAGCGAGGAATGTGCATTTACTCATTTTGACGAGACGGGGAACTGCTTCTGCGCAATAGAAAGAGCATATTTTGCCGGGAAATGCAAATTCCGCAAGCCCATTTCCTGTTGGCTTTATCCTATCCGTGTCACAGAACTCTCCAACGGGAAGCATGCTCTGAACCTGCACCGTTGGGATATATGCAAGGATGCGTTTGAAAAAGGCAAAAAAGAAAAGGTCCGCGTCTATGAATTTCTGCGCGAACCTCTCGAATATGCTTTCGGTAAGGAGTTTTATTCGGCCTTGTCGTTTGCGGCCAAAAGATTTCTCGCCGATTCGTAGTCTTCTGCATTGACTTTAACCTCAACGCTGTCTATTGCGGCATTTATTGAGGGGTATGACGATGTCTGCCCAAAAACTTCAGCGGCTATGCCGTTGGCGTTGAGCATCCCGGCAGCGATTTCAGCGCTGATTTGATCCGGAAATCTTGCGACTGTTTTGAACTCTTCTTTCATGATTTTTGGGATTTGAAATCTGTTTTTATTGCTCTTGTACGGCTTTCAGGCATTGTCTCTGAAGGCATTCTCGAGCCCGTAGATCAGACGTATCGCGTCTTTCCTCAGTCCTTCAATCTCGAATCCGCCGAGACTTCGGCTCAATGTTATCCTGTCTTCGAGCATTCTTGAAATGCGGTTCAGCACTGAACGCTGTCTGAAAGTCATATTTCCGTCTTTTTCTGTCTCCAGTTTATATCCGCGGCTTTCCATAAACTTCACGACTCCGTCACGGACTTCATTGTATTCGCCGGGAATAATCACGCCTTTCTTTGTGAATCCGAATACCGGATATACGGCCGCCACGGCTGCGAACATTATCGCTATCTGCCACAAGGAATCATATCCGTTTCTGAACATTGTGCTGATGTCATTGTCTATGACGTGCGCCAGAACAAGGATGGACAGGATTATTATCAACAGAATGGCGAAATAGAAGAAGTATTTTACCGCGCGTACGATATATTTCAATACTGGGTTCATATTGCGTTGTTTTTCTCTCTTACAAACATAATGATTTTTCTTTATTTTATACTTAAATTTGTAGGAATCGGCGGACTTTTTACAGCCGGTGAACGCTAATTGTCACTTATGGATAATAGTTCTCAATATATAGTTTCGGCCCGGAAATATCGTCCGGATTCGTTCGAGGATCTCATCGGCCAGGACAATATCGTCAAGACTCTGAAGAATTCCATCATTCGGGGAAAGCTTGCGCACGCATATCTTTTCTGCGGTCCGAGAGGCGTGGGAAAGACAAGTGCCGCCAGAATCTTCGCGAAGACAATAAATTGCGAACATCCGAGTGCCGATATGGAGCCTTGCGGAGAGTGCGAATCCTGCATTTCCTTCAAGGAAGGCCGTTCTTACTGCATTCACGAGCTTGACGCGGCGTCCAACAACGGTGTGGATGACATTCGTGCCTTGACCGACCAGGTGCAGATACCTCCACAGGTAGGAAAGTACAGCGTGTACATCATAGATGAGGTGCATATGCTTTCTCCTGCTGCGTTCAACGCCTTCCTCAAGACATTGGAGGAGCCGCCTGCACACGCGATATTCATTCTCGCTACTACCGAGAAGCATAAAGTGCTGCCGACAATCCTGTCCAGATGCCAGACTTACGACTTCAACCGCATAGGTATTCCGGATATTGTATTCAATCTGAGAAGTATAGCCGACAAGGAAGGCATCAAAATAGATGACGAATCCCTGCATATCATAGCGAGGAAGGCGGACGGCGCGATGCGCGATGCCCTCACCATCTTTGACCAGACAGTAGCGTTCTGCGGTACTGAAGTGAAGTATGAGGATGTTATCCGCAACCTCAATGTCCTTGACTATGAGCATAGTTTCAATATGACGGAATTTATGCTGGCCAATGACTACGCTTCCGCGCTTCTGGAATTTGACGGAATATTGTCCAAGGGATTCAATGCGTTGTATTTCGTGTCTTCCCTGAGTACGCATTTCCGCAACTTGGTGATTGCGAAAAACGGGGCGCTGGAAGCGTTGCTTGAATTGCCGGATTCCCTTAAGAAGAAGTACAGGGAACAGGCGGACAAATGTTCGCTACAGTTCCTTTATGATGCGCTGTCAGTCACATCTCAATGCGAATCAGGCTATAAGGAGAGCATAAATCCTCGTCTGCACATAGAGTTCGCCCTTATGAAATTGTGCTTCCTGACAGGCGGGCCGGTTTCTATCCGTCCTGCGGCTCAGGGTGTTGCGCAGACTAAACAGCCTCAGCAATCGGCAGTCGGAGACGCACAGGCGAAACCGTCAACTGCGTCTGCGCAGGCAAGTCAGCCGCAACCAAATGTCGTTCCGTTTGCGGAGTCGCCAAAAAGTGCAGCTGATTCTGTTCAAAGTTCAAATGCTGGCCCGAATACGGCTACGGTCGAAAATGCTGCCACGGATACTGTTTCGGCTTCTGCGACTAAACCGCAAACTGCCGGTGTCGCCGCCGAGGGTGCGTCAGGAACGGCTGTTCCTGCGACTGCCACGGGAGTTGCGCCCGCAACAGACACGGAGAATGAGGGCGTCGCAAATGCTTCAGCTGAGGCTGAGCCTGTGACCGCCGTAGGGGTTGATGCTCCTGCGGCTGCCGTCGGTGCTGATGCTCCTGTTGCAAGGCGCAAGCGTTCGTCAAGGTCGGCCGCCGCTTTGTCGTTGGACGCGATCAGCGATGAGGACGCGAAGAAGTCATCAGGTAGCGCGGAAAATCTTTCAGACAGAATCCCCGAAGACGATGAAGTGTACGAGGCCTGGAAGAAGATACCTGCAAACTACGCCTCCCGTCCAAGACTTTATACGACATTGTCCACGACAAAAGTTGCTGTCAAGCCGATGGACGGTTGCAAACTCCTGGAATTCTATGTAATGAACCTTGCCCAGAAAACCTGGGTCGAGCAGGAACTGCTTAAGGAAATAGAGTCCAAGATGCAGAATATACTCGGCAGCTCACGTGTCCGGCTTGCTGTGGAAGTGATTGCTGAAGAGAAAGTTGAGAAAAAGATTTATATGCCGGCAGACAAGGCAAAGGTCATGATTTCCGAAAATGCGGAAGTGGAGAAATTCGTGAAAGACCTTGACTTGGATGTCAAATAACATTTGAATGATATGAAACTGCGTTGCGAGAATCTGGTAAAGAAATATGGGGTCAGGACAGTCGTTAAGGGAGTGTCTATGGAAGTCGAGCAGGGCGAAATCGTCGGATTTCTCGGCCCTAACGGCGCCGGAAAGACTACCAGCTTCTATATGATTACAGGTCAAATCGTTCCTAATGCAGGAAATATTTATCTGGACGATGAAGACATAACCGAACTGCCGATGTTCAAAAGAGCGTTGCGCGGAGTCGGATATCTCCCTCAGGAAGCCTCTGTTTTCAGAAAAATGTCAGTTGAGGACAACATTATGTCCGTTATGGAAATGACTGATATGACCAAGGCGGAGAGGAAAGAACGTCTGGAATCCCTCATTGACGAATTCAATCTGTCCAAAGTCAGGAAGAGCCTCGGTATCCAGTTGTCAGGAGGTGAAAGACGCCGTTGCGAGATAGCCAGGGCCTTGTCAATAGACCCTAAATTCATTCTGCTGGACGAGCCTTTCGCCGGTGTCGATCCTATTGCGGTCGAGGATATTCAGTATATCATCGCCAAATTGAAATACAAGAACATAGGCGTAATCATCACAGACCACAACGTAGGTGAGACGATGGCTATCATAGACAGGGCCTATCTGCTTTATGAAGGTACGATTCTTCAGTCAGGCACTCCGGAGAAACTCGCGGCTGATGAAGACGTCAGGACCAAGTATTTGAGTTCAGGCTTCATCCTCAAGCGTTCGCAGGCAGTGGAGCGTGCAAGAGCGGAACACGCCGCCCTGATGGCAAAGAAGGTGTCAGAGTCGGCCGGCTCTCAAGAAGACGCAAGCCTCTAGAACTCCATTATCCTCTTGGAGGCATCCTCAAGCAACCATTTCGGGGTGGATGTCGCTCCGCAGATGCCGACTTTGTCGTCGGAACGGAACCATTCAGGTCTGATATCTTTCACCTCGCTGATGTGGTAAGTTCTGATATTCAGTGATTTGCATAGATTGCAAAGGACCTTTCCGTTGGAGCTGTCTTTTCCGGATATGAATATGATTATATCGTGATGGAGGGCGAATTCAGACAACTTTCCGTGCCGGTCCGCAACTTGGTGGCAGATGGTGTTGTGAACTTTCAGAAGCCCTGTTCCTTTGAAAATTACTGGTGACAATTCGTGCTCTTTGGCCATCGTGTCCTCGATGACGCCGCATATCGACGAATACTCGGCAGGGCTTTTTGTGGTCTGGGAAAATATCTCTACAGGCCCGTCCAGACAAACCTTTCCTGACGCCAGCGCTTCCGAAAGCATTTGCATATTTTCAATCACGAGCGCATCTCCGTCCACCTGGCCGAGAAGTCCCAGGACTTCAGCGTGGCCGACTTTGCCGAAGATTATGATTTGTCCCTTAAGTGGCTTTATTCTGGAGTATGATTCCCTGATGCTTTTCTGCAGTTTTAGCACGACCGGACAAGTGCAGTCTATAATATTGATTCCCAGCTGATTGAGCTTGGTGTATGTGCTTGGAGGCTCTCCGTGTGCCCGGATAAGTACGCTTGAGTGTTCCGGAAGATTTTCCAGGTCGCCCAGATTTGTGGCTTCCAGTCCAGACTCCTTCAATCTCTTGAGTTCCGCCTCATTATGGACGATGGCGCCGAGCGAATACAGATTCTTTCCGTTGGCTTCCGACAAGATTTCTTCAGCCTTGCTTACTGCTCGGATTACTCCTCCGCAGAATCCGGAACCGGGATCTATTTCAACTGAAAATGCCATCCTGCGAAACTGTGATTATTTGTCGAATTTCAGATGGATTATATTGCGGATCCAATCCATCTGATCATCTAGAGTCATATTGGAATTGTCCAATACGATAGCGTCTTCCGCCTGTCTTAGCGGAGATGTCTCGCGGTGCGAATCGATGTAGTCGCGGCTTTTAAGATTGTCAAGGACCTCTTGGAAATCAGGATTTTGGCCATTCGCAACCATTTCTTTCAGCCTTCGCTCCGCTCTGACCTTGTCATCCGCGATCATAAAGATTTTCAGGTCGGCATTCGGGAATACCGACGTTCCGATGTCACGTCCGTCCATTACAATCCGTCCGTTCTTGCCGTATTCCACGAGCTTGCGGTCAACGAATTCCCTCACTTCGGGTATTACGGCGACAGGACTTACGTGGGAGGAAACGTCCAGAGACCTGATTTTCCCGTCAACGCATTCGTCTCCGATGAAAGTATGGCTTCCTTCCGGCGCGTACTCGAAATGAACGTCAATATCCGGGAGTGAATTTATCAGCGATTCCGTGTCTATGCTTCCGTCCGGATTTACAAATCCTTTTCTCATCGCATAGAGCGTGACGGCACGGTACAAGGCTCCTGAATCCAGGTATAAAAAAGAAAAATCCTTCGCAATAAGTTTAGCGAAAGAACTTTTGCCTGTAGATGAGTAACCGTCGATTGCTATTATAATATCGGGAATATGCATATTTTGTTGGTTTGCGAACAAATGTATGAAA
>CAVKAQ010000025.1:27458-31788 GCA_963654225.1 Butyricicoccaceae bacterium
CAGTTTGAATGATACGAAAATGGTCACCTCGAAAGTTTCTCCTCCGGCAACAAGCTTTCCCACAGCATACTTCATATTGGTGCGCCCGGCGGTGTGAGTTATGTCAAAACTTCTGGGTGTGTAATTGCTGAAGAAGGACTTGAGAATCTGTTTCGCCTGATTCTTGCTTGAGTCGCTTGTCGTTGAGGTGACGGAAATTTCCAGATTGTCGTCAAACCAGGCTGAGAGGCGTTCCGCATCTCCCTGCCTGATGTATTTCGCAATAGGAATGAATACATCGTATCCTTCATTCTGGGCAGAAACCGAGTGACCGCAGCAAAATGACAGTGCGGCGGTCAAGAGGAGTGCGATGCGTTTAATCTTCATAAAAATCCGGAAATATATTCGGGCCGGCTTGGATTTGCCCGATCTTGCCGAGTCCTCTTCTTTGCAAATACCGAGCCATTTGACTATATTTACACCGCAGATGAAAATGACTCTCATAACAGTCGGAAAGACTGATGTACATTGGGTGAAGGAAGGTCTGGAAGTATATAGATCCAGGCTTGTCCATTATGTCCAATTCGTTGTAAATGAGATTCCTGAACTTAAAAATGTATCGTCCCTGTCCAAGGAGCAGATAAAGTCCAGAGAGGGGGACCTGATACTTTCTATGGTGAAGCCATCGGATGATGTGATTCTGCTGGACGAGCACGGGAAAGAATTCCGCTCAATCGATTTTGCATCCTGGCTGCAGAACAAGATGTCGTGTTCAGGACGTGACATCGTATTCGTGATTGGAGGAGCATACGGCTTTTCCGAGGCAGTCTATTCAAGAGCGAATTCGAAGATTTCGCTTTCAGCTATGACATTTTCACACCAGATGGTGCGTACCATATTTGCAGAACAGCTTTATCGGGCGTTCACGATAATGAAGGGAGAACCGTATCACCATGAGTAGGAAGATGAATATTGATGCGATAATGGCGAGAATCAGATCGTTCTGGATTTCCCTTTTGGGCAAGAATGTCTGGCTTCTGTTCTTCCTTGGCGGTGTTATCCTCATTCTGGTGAATGTCTTTGCCGACACCCGCATAGATTTTTCGGAGTCTGCGGCGAGAAGGCTGAACCGTAATATCCAGAAGCGTTTTTCCGTTCTTGAACGGTATATGCACGAGGCTGCGGAACTGTCTCCGGATTCCTGGATGGAATTCAAGGAAATGCCGGAAGATATGGTGGTGTACCGCTATGCCGGAGATTCGCTCCAGTCCTGGTGCAACCAGTTCTCTCTTGACAATGATGATATAAGCAACCGCCTTCTGATTCAACGCTTTGTGAATCTGCGGTATAACTTGGTGTCGCCTTTGTCGGAAGCGGATACGTCCGTGAAGTATATGAGCATCGGCCCTAAATGGTATCTGGTGAAATCGATGTCGGATGACCACGGCTGCAGGATAATAGGCGGACTTGAGATAAGAAACACGATGGATTCGCGGTCCGTCAACGGGATTAATCCTAGACTGCGCGTGTCTGACCATTTCTCGATTTTTCCTATAGCCTACAGCGGCGGAGCGGTTATTTCTTTGGAAGGATATCCCCTGATGAAGCTTGTACAGGAGACCTCACGCATATCGCCTCTGCTTCCGGATACTACAATGATATGGCTGTCGGCGGCCTTCTTCATCATCGGCGTGATGGTGTATCTTGGCTTTCACAGGAACGTCCGCACGATGTCCTACAGTATCGCGGCAGTGACGCTGACGCTGGGAATCCTTTACGCAGTAGGCTGTGATATCCAGGATTCGTCCGCGCTGTTCTCTCCGACTTTATATGCGGACGGCTCAATTTTCCAGTCTCTCGGCGCGTTGCTCATCATCAATATATGGATAACTCTCGTCTATGCCTGCGTATATATTACAGAAAAGGGCAATCGGCAGAGGTTGGCCGGTAATTGCTCCGAAGGCCGCGCTTATGCTTTGATGATTGGGGTCATAGTCGCGGACGCGCTGACGTTGGCTTATATGACCTGGAGTTTCAGGAGCCTGATACTCAACTCCAATATTCCTCTCGAACTGTACAATATCGCGCAACTGGGCAGATATACATTGTACATCTATTTGTCGTATATGTCGCTGGCGGTAGCGCTGGCATTGTCGTTCCAGATAGTCAGAGTCCCGGTTTTCTGCCTTACGGGGGTGAAATATGATATTTTCTCACGGTCCGGGAGAATCACCTTCTCGATGTTGTGCGCATCATATTTCCTGCTGATGTTCTCCGTTCTGGGCGCACAGAAAGAATACAACCGGGTGCAGATATGGCAGAACAGACTTTCCGTCGACAGGGACTTGGGCCTTGAACTGCAGCTTCGCGGAGTTGAAGAAGCGATAGCGGCGGACAATTCCATCCCGGAAGTTATGGCTTCCACCCAGGATTATAAAATCATATTGAACAGGATATCAGAGACTTATATGCGACGGATATCCAAGGATTTCGATATAAGCATCTATATATTCAAAGATAACATCGCAGACCCGCAAGTCCGTAAATATTTCAATGACAGGGTGGTCGGGGCTGTTCCCATAGCGCCGGAATCAAGATTCGTATATAGCCGCACTGACAACGGAATGGCACAATACACCGGAATGTTCGTCTATTGGCTTCCGGACAAGGGCTCGACAAAAATGCTGCTCGGCATCAACTCCAAATCCGACAGGCAGGAGCGCGGGTACTCTTTCATTATGGACGAAGGCGCGCCCGGTGTTGTGGTGATTCCTCCGAGATATTCCTATGCCAAATACATTGACGGAAACCTGGTAAGCTATAAGGGCGACTATCCGTATCCGACGGTGCTGTCCAGGGAATTCAGCGAAAATCTGGATGAGAACGGCAGCAAAAAACTGTCCCTGAACTCCTATCTGCATTATTACAAACGGGTTTCATCCAGCGAAAGCATCATAATATCAAGACCTCGGATAAGCGTTGCGCAGTATGTGCTGGCTTTGTTTATGCTGTGCCTGCTGTCGTATTTTCTTATAAGCGCATTGGGCCTGAGAAAGAAACATCCGGGCAAGTTCGAGAAGAATTATTATAAGTCAAGGGTAAACGCTGTGCTGTTCCTTTCGATGCTTATGACGCTTCTCACGATGAGTATGATAATGGTGCTGTTCGTTTATAGGCGCAATGATGCGAATGTTATGCGACTGATGAACAATAAGATAACCACTATCCAGTCGCTTGTCGAGAACAAAACGAAGCCATTTCAGTCCTACCGCGAACTAGCGACACCGGAGATTGCCGGTATGCTCAATGACATAGGAAACTTCACGCGCTCTGACATCACGCTTTTCAGTCCGGACGGAAAAGTGTTCAACACTACCGCGCCTGAAGTGTACGAGAAGATGATTTTGGGCTCCAGGACTAATCCGGAGGCATTCAGGAACATAAAATATCTCCACAAACGCTACTATATCCATAAGGAGAGCATCGCCGGGCATACGTTCTACACGATGTACGCTCCTGTAGTCAATGACAAGGGACGTCTCATAGCGATTCTGAGTTCGCCATATACTGATTCTGGACTGTCATTCAAGTCAGACGCTCTGTTCCATTCGGTATTTGTCATAACTATATTCTTCCTGTTGCTGCTGATTACCAGATTCTTGACGACAAAAGTCGTGGACAGGATGTTCCGGCCTATTACGGAAATGGGCAAGAAGATGATATATGCCAGGACAGAGGGACTCGAATATATCATATATGACAATGAAGACGAGCTGTCTGGCCTTGTGCGCGCGTATAATCTTATGGTTCACGACCTTTCGGAATCAAGTAAACAGGTTGCGCAGGCGGAACGCGAGAGGGCCTGGAGCGAAATGGCCCGTCAGGTGGCTCACGAGATAAAGAATCCTCTGACTCCGATGAAGCTTCAGATTCAGAGGCTGATACGTCTCAAGAGCAAGAACGATCCGACTTGGGAGTCCAAGTTCGAGGATATTTCAAGGCTGATGCTTGACAGTATCGATGTCCTTACGGATACGGCGAACGAGTTCTCTACATTCGCGAAACTTTATACCGAGGAGATGGTGCCTATCGATTTGGACAGTATGGCATCCGACCAGATCTCGATGTTCGACGACAGAGACAATATTACGTTCCAGTATTTCGGATTGAAAGGCGCCATTGTCAAAGGGCCTAAGCCTCAGCTGATACGCGTGTTTGTCAATTTGTTGACTAATGCAGTGCAGGCCATAGAGAATAAGCAGGCGGAAGAAAGCGAAACTGGACAGGAGGTGTCCCACGGTCAGGTGGTACTTTCCGTGCGAAACAGCACCAAGGACGGTTTCTATGATAT
>CAVKAQ010000026.1:0-31186 GCA_963654225.1 Butyricicoccaceae bacterium
CGGTGTAGCTCAGGGGTAGAGCGCATCCTTGGTAAGGATGAGGTCATGAGTTCAATTCCCATCACCGGCTCTACATTTGTTTATACACGACAATATCATATTAAAGCATAATATTATGGCAAAAGAAACATTCGTAAGAACAAAGCCGCATGTCAACATCGGTACAATTGGCCACGTTGACCACGGTAAGACTACCTTGACAGCAGCCATTTCAAAGGTGCTCGTTGAGAAAGGCTTCACAAAGTCTGACGAAGTTAGATCTTTCGATCAGATTGATAATGCTCCTGAGGAGAAAGAGCGTGGTATCACCATCAACTCTTCCCACATCGAGTACGAGACAGCAAATCGTCACTATGCACACGTTGACTGCCCGGGCCACGCTGACTATGTAAAGAACATGGTTACCGGTGCCGCTCAGATGGATGGTGCAATCCTTGTTGTTGCAGCTACTGACGGTCCTATGCCTCAGACACGTGAGCACATCCTTCTCGCTCGTCAGGTGAACGTTCCTAAGATTGTTGTTTTCTTGAACAAGGTTGACCTCGTTGACGATCCTGAGATGCTCGACCTCGTTGAGATGGAGACAAGAGACCTCCTTAAGTTCTACGGTTTCGATGAGGACTGCCCTATCATCCGTGGCTCAGCTCTTGGTGCACTTAACGGTGACCCACAGTGGGTTGAGAAAGTTATGGAACTTATGGACGCTGTTGATTCATACATTCCTATCCCAGTTCGTGAGAACGAGAAACCATTCTTGATGCCTATCGAGGATATCTTCTCAATCACTGGTCGTGGTACTGTTGTTACAGGCCGTATCGAGACAGGTACTATCCACGTAAACGATCCTGTTGAGCTCGTTGGTTTCGGTGACGCTCCTAGAGCTACAACTGTTACCGGTGTGGAAATGTTCCGTAAGCTCCTCGATCAGGGAGAGGCTGGTGACAACGTTGGTCTTCTTCTCCGTGGTATCGACAAGAAAGATGTCAAGAGAGGTGAAGTTGTTGCAAAACCTGGTTCAATTACTCCTCATACAGATTTCAAAGCACAGATTTACGTGCTTAAGAAAGAGGAAGGTGGCCGTCACACTCCATTCCACAACCACTATCGTCCTCAGTTCTTCATCCGTACACTTGATGTTACCGGTGAGATCACTCTTCCAGAGGGAACTGAGATGGTTATGCCAGGCGATAACGTTGAGATTACTGTTAAACTCATCACTCCAGTTGCACTTAACGAAGGTCTTCGTTTCGCAATCCGTGAGGGTGGCCGTACAGTAGGTGCCGGACAGGTTACAAAGATTGTTGACTAATTTGTCAATATAATTCGGGTGCAGGTTTTTATGCCTGCACCATTTTACAGGGGCATAGTATAAGGGCTAGTATAGTGGTCTCCAAAACCATTGATGGGAGTTCGAATCTCTCTGCCCCTGCTAATATCAAAGGTTACGATTTGGTAATGTTTAACAGACGCTGCGCAAGCTTCCAAAATGCAGTGTCCATTAAAAGAAAAGATGAGAAAGTTCATTAACTATCTGAAAGGGTCTTACGTTGAGCTCACCCAGAAGGTGACTTGGCCGACTTGGGCAAAGCTGCAGAGTTCTGCATTGCTCGTTATGGTCGCTACTGTCATCATTGCGGCTGTGCTTTTCGTGATTGACTACATTTTCCAGTATCTGATGACAGTTATCTACACATTGTAATATTACCATGGGCGAGAAAAAATGGTACGTCCTTAGGACTGCAGGAAGCAAAGAGAAGAAAGTCAAGGAGTATCTCGATAAAGAAATTGAAAGAAGTTCAGAGCTGCAGAGAGAAATCTCTCAGGTTCTCGTACCTCTCGAAAAGAAATACACAGTCAAGAACGGAAAGAGAGTTGCTACAGAAAAGATTCTCTATCCTGGTTATGTGTTTATCGAGGCGGAGCTTGGCAAAGATTCCGATTATCTGATCCGCAGTCACGTCATACCAGGTTTGGCTGGATTTTTAGCCGAGAAGGCTGAAGGCGCCAGCAGTCCGTCAGAGAAAGTGGCCGTCCCACTGCACCCTGATGAGGTCAAGAGGCTTCTTGGCCAGCAGGATGAGCAGGCTGAGGCTCCGGTTGCTACCGAGGTGGACTATCAGGTCGGTGATTCAGTCAAGATTACTGACGGTCCGTTCAATGGCTTCGATGGTACAGTCGATGAGATTGCAGTTGATAGAAGCAAAATCAAAGTAATAGTTATGATCTTCGGCAGAAAGACTCTGCTCGAACTCAACTTTAATCAAGTAACTAAAGAATAATAAGTTATGGCAAAAGAAGTAACTGGATTCATTAAACTCCAGATCAAAGGTGGAGCTGCGAATCCTGCGCCTCCTGTAGGACCGGCTCTCGGTTCGAAAGGACTTAACATTATGGACTTCTGTAAGCAGTTCAATGCGGCCACTCAGGCATCTGCAGGAAAAGTGCTTCCGGTAGTGATTACCGTTTTTTCAGATAAGTCTTTCACATTTGTTGTAAAACAGCCGCCTGTAGCCATCTCTCTTAAAGAGGCTGCAAAAATCCAGAAAGGTTCAGGAGAGCCTAACAGACAGAAAGTGGCCAGCGTTACCTGGGATCAGATTAAAACAATCGCTGAAGGTAAGATGGCAGATATGAATGCTTTCACACTTAAGTCTGCTATGAAGATGGTTGCTGGTACAGCAAGAAGTATGGGTATCAAAGTCGCTGGTACATTCCCGGCTGACGTTAAATAATCTACACACGAGATGAGCAAGGTTACTAAAAATATGAAGGCTGCATTGGCAAAGTATGATTCGTCAAAGCAGTACGAGCTTTCAGAAGCGTGTGGACTTCTCAAGGAGATTACCTATACAAAATTCGATTCTTCTGTAGAGCTTATAGCAAATTTGGGTGTTGACCCGCGTAAGGCTAACCAGATGATCCGTGGAGTGGTTTCACTTCCTCACGGAACAGGTAAAGTCACAAGAGTTCTCGTTCTTTGTACTCCGGACAAGGAGAATGAAGCAAAAGAGGCTGGCGCTGACTATGTTGGTCTTGACGAATATATCGAGAAGATTAAAGGTGGCTGGACTGATGTTGATGTCATCATCTGTACTCCTTCGGTTATGGCTAAAGTCGGTATTATCGGTCGTATTCTCGGCCCTAGAGGACTTATGCCAAACCCTAAGACGGGTACCGTTACAATGGCAGTCGGCAACGCAGTCAAGGAAGTCAAAGCAGGTAAGATTGATTTCAAGGTTGACAAGACCGGTATCATCCACACTGCAATCGGAAAGGCATCCTTCACCCCTGAGCAGATCTATGACAACGCAAAGGTTGTTATGTCCGCAATCCTCAAACTTAAACCTCAGACTCTCAAAGGTACATACCTTAAGAGCGCAGCTATCTGCACTACTATGAGTCCGGGTATCAAACTTGACATTAAAGCATTCAGTGCTGAATAATAAATATTCAATGTTATGAGAAAAGAATTAAAAGCCCAGATAATTGAATCTATCTCAGCACAGATCAAGGAGACTCCTAATTTCTACATTACAGATATTTCAGGTCTCAATGCTGAAGATACAACTAAGCTCCGCCGTGCTTGCTTCGAGGCAAACATCAAGCTTACTGTTGTCAAGAATACATTGTTCCATCACGTTCTGAACGAGATTAACGATCCTGAGATGAATCAGCTCGTTGCTACATTGGAAGGCAACACAGCTATCATGTACACTGAGGTCGCTAACGCTCCTGCAAAACTTATCAAGAAGTTCCAGAAGGACGGTTTCGAGAAACCTGCACTCAAAGGAGCTTATGTTCAGGAATGTGCTTTTGTTGGTGCTGACAAACTTGAAGAGCTCGCAGCCATCAAGTCCAAGGAAGAACTCATCGGCGACGTTATCGGTCTCCTCCAGTCTCCTGCACGCAACGTTATCTCAGCTCTCGAATCAGCTGGTGGAAAACTTGCCGGAATTGTCAAGACACTTTCAGAAAAAGAAGAGAAATAATATTAACTATTTAAATTATAATTTATTATGGCAGACGTAAAAGCACTTGCAGAAGAGTTGGTAAACCTTTCTGTAAAAGACGTTCAGGAACTTGCAAAGGTTCTTAAAGAGGAATATGGTATCGAACCAGCAGCTGCAGCAGTAGCAGTAGCAGGTCCAGCAGCAGCCGCTGAGGCAGGCCCAGCAGAGCAGACAGAGTTTGACGTTATCCTTAAATCAGCTGGTGACGCTAAACTTAACGTTATCAAAGCAGTTAAGGATCTCCTCAGCCTCGGTCTTAAAGAGGCAAAAGAGCTCGTTGACAAGGCTCCAGGTGCAACTTTGAAAGAGAAAGTATCTAAGGCAGAAGCAGAGCAGATCAAATCTACTCTTGAAGAGGCTGGTGCAGAAGTTGAAGTTAAATAACTTCGCTTCTCCCCTAGATGGGAACGAATTCGGGTTTAGAGTCGAAATTAGGCTCTAAACCTTTTTGTCGTATTTAAGTTTTTCTCATTTCAAAGGCAGTATATGTCAAATAAGACTACCAAAAAACGAATAAATTTCGCCACATCAAAAATCCTTGATTATCCGGATTTGCTTGAGGTGCAGCTGAAATCATTCAAGGATTTTTTCCAGCTTGACACCACCCCTGAGAACAGAAAAAACGAAGGACTTTACCAGGTATTCCAGGAAATATTTCCTATCGAAGATACCAGGAACAATTATAAGCTCGAGTTCATCGACTATTTCATTGATCCGCCAAAGTATTCTATCGAAGAATGTCTTGAGAGAGGCCTAACGTACAATGTTCCGCTTAAGGCTAAGTTGAGACTTTCCTGCAGCGACCCTGAGCACGAGGATTTTGACACAAAGGTTCAGGATGTATATCTGGGAGATATACCTTACATGACGCCTGCCGGAACGTTTATCATCAATGGTTCTGAGCGTATCATCGTTTCTCAGTTGCACAGGTCACCTGGCGTATTCTTCGACCAGACCCTTCACGCAAACGGAACGAAGTTGTATTCTGCCCGTATCATTCCTTTCAAGGGCTCGTGGATAGAGTTCGCAACTGACATCAACAATGTGATGTATGCGTACATCGACAGAAAGAAGAAGTTGCCTGTAACCACATTGCTCCGTGCAATCGGATTTGACGCTGACAAGGATATCATCAATATCTTCAGTCTGGCCGACGAGATCGATGCGACATCGAAAAATCTCAAGGCTAACGAAGGCAGAAAACTTGCTGCCAAAGTGCTCAAGACCTGGAATGAAGACTTCGTTGACGAGGATACCGGAGAGGTTATTCCTATCGAGCGTACCGAGCCAGTAGTAGAAAGAGGCGAGGTGCTCACAGAAGAAGTCATCAACAAACTTATTGACGCTGAAGTCAAGACAGTTCTTCTGCAGAAAGATGAAGCAAGCGACAACGAGTACGCTATCATCTTCAATACTCTGCAGAAAGACCCTACAAATACGGAGAAAGAAGCTGTCAATTACATCTACAAACAATTGCGTAATTCGGAACCGCCTGATGAGGCTACAGCAAGGGATGTGATCGACAAGTTGTTCTTCTCTGAGAAGAGATACGATTTGGGAACAGTAGGCCGTTACCGTCTGAACAAGAAACTCGGTCTTTCTACTGATCCTGAACTTCGCGTTCTTACAAATCAGGACATTACTGAGATTATCAAATATCTCATCCAGCTTATCAACTCGAAAGCTTCCGTGGATGATATCGACCACTTGAGCAACAGACGCGTGCGCACTGTAGGCGAGCAGCTCGCAAATCAGTTCAGCGTCGGTCTGTCAAGAATGGCGAGAACAATCCGTGAAAGAATGAACGTAAGGGACAGCGAGCAGTTCATCCCTGTTGACTTGATCAACTCAAAGACATTGTCTTCAGTTGTCAATTCATTCTTCGGAACTAGCCAGCTTTCACAGTTTATGGATCAGACCAACCCTCTTGCTGAGGTGACACACAAGCGTCGTCTTTCTGCATTGGGTCCTGGCGGTCTTTCCAGAGACAGGGCAGGTTTCGAGGTTCGAGACGTTCACTATACGCATTACGGAAGGCTTTGTCCTATCGAGTCTCCTGAGGGACCTAACATCGGTCTTATCTCATCTCTTTGCGTTTACGCCAAGATTGATGACCTCGGATTTATCGAAACTCCTTATAGAAAGGTTCAGAACGGTAAGGTTGACTTGAGCGACAGCGGCTGGAAATTCCTTAGCGCCGAAGAGGAAGAGGCAAAACTCGTTTCTCTTGCAAACGTCAAGATGGACGATGACGGTACTATCGAAGAAGACAGAATCCAGTGTCGTCTTGAGGCGGATTTCCCTGTAGTTTCCAAGGAAGAAGTTGACTATATGGATGTCGCTCCTAACCAGATGGCATCTGTGGCTGCATCACTTATTCCATTCCTCGAGCACGATGACGCTCACCGTGCATTGATGGGTGCGAACATGATGCGTCAGGCAGTTCCGCTTCTCAAACCGCAGTCTCCTATCGTTGGAACAGGTCTTGAGGAGAGAGTCTGCATCGACTCCAGAACTCAGGTTCTTGCCGAGAGATCCGGTGAGGTCGTGTATGTGGATGCAAATGAAATCCACGTCAAGTACGACAGGACTGAGGACGAGAAGTTCGTAAGCTTCACATCAGATATTACTGTATATCACCTTCCTATATATAGAAGGACCAACCAGAGCACTACAATCTGTCTCAAGCCTATCGTAAGAAAGGGTGACAGGGTAGAAGCAGGTCAGGTTATGACAGAGGGCTATGCTACCCAGAACGGTGAGTTGGCACTCGGCCGCAACTTGATGGTTGCGTTTATGCCTTGGAAGGGATACAACTACGAGGATGCTATCGTGCTTTCCGAGAAGATGGTAAGATGGGATATCCTCACGTCAGTTCACGTTGACGAGTATATTACCGAAGTCCGCGAAACCAAGCGCGGTATGGAGGAACTTACCTCAGATATTCCTAATGTCAGCGAAGATGCCACAAGGAATCTTGATGACAACGGTATCGTCAGAATCGGTGCTCACATCGAGCCGGGCGACATTATGGTAGGTAAGATTACTCCTAAGGGTGAAAGCGATCCTTCTCCTGAAGAGAAATTGCTTCGTGCCATCTTCGGAGACAAGGCCGGCGATGTAAAGGATGCTTCATTGAAAGCCAATCCTTCATTGAGCGGTACCGTCATCAAGACTGCACTTTATTCAAAGGTTGCCAAGGAAGGTAACCGCAAGGGCTTCAAGGCAGAGCAGAAGGCAAGGACGGAGAGCTTGGAGGAAGACTTCAGAAAGAAAGTCGAGTCTCTTTATGCAAGGTTCTTCGACAAGTTGGTTGCTCTCGCAGAAGGCAAGAAGAGTGTTGGAATCAGCGATCTGTACGGTGTTGAGATTGTTCCGAAAGGAAATGTCATCACTGCTGAGCAGCTCCGCTCGATTGATTTCGAGAATGTCAATTCCAACAGATGGACTGAGGATGACCATACCAATCTGATGATCCGTGACCTCATCAACAACTACTGCATCGCTTACAAAGAGGCTGCAGCAGCCAACAAGAGGGCTCAGGATAAGGTCAAGATCGGTGATGAACTCTCCAACGGCGTAATGCAGCTTGCAAAAGTCTATATCGCCAAGAAGAGAAAGATCACTGTCGGTGACAAGATGGCCGGTCGTCACGGTAACAAGGGTATTGTAGCTAAGATTGTCAGAGAGGAGGATATGCCGTTCCTCGAGGATGGTTCTCCTGTTGACATTGTGCTGAACCCTCTCGGTGTGCCTTCACGTATGAACTTGGGTCAGATTTACGAGACTGTTCTCGGATGGGCAGGCGCAAGATTGGGCGTCAAGTTCAGCACCCCTATTTTCGACGGTGCAAGCATCGACGAGATCTGCGAATACACAGACAAGGCAGGCCTTCCTAAGTTCGGCAGAACACATCTCCGCGATGGCGGTACAGGCGACTGGTTCGACCAGTATGCTACCGTGGGTGTCATCTATATGATCAAGCTCGGCCATATGGTTGACGACAAGATGCACGCAAGGTCAATCGGTCCTTACTCTCTCATTACTCAGCAGCCTCTCGGTGGTAAGGCACAGTTTGGTGGTCAGCGTTTCGGAGAGATGGAGGTTTGGGCACTCGAAGCATTCGGAGCCGCAAATGCACTTCAGGAAATACTTACAGTCAAGTCTGATGACGTGACCGGAAGATCCAAGACTTATGAGGCTATCGTCAAAGGCGAGCCTATGCCTACACCGGGCATCCCTGAGTCTCTGAATGTGCTCCTGCACGAGCTTAGAGGTCTCGGACTTAAAGTGACCCTTGAATAATCACAATCAATTTGAATTGATACAACATGCCTATTTTCAATAACAAAGATAACAAGGTAAGGAGCAACTTCCAGAGAATCAGCATTTCGCTGGCTTCTCCGGAAGATATTATCGCGAGATCACACGGTGAAGTGCTGAAGCCTGAGACTGTCAACTACAGGACATACAAGCCTGAGCGTGACGGACTTTTCTGCGAGAAGATTTTCGGTCCTACAAAGGATTACGAGTGCTATTGCGGAAAGTACAAGAGAATCAGGTATCGCGGAATCGTCTGTGACCGATGCGGTGTTGAAGTGACGGAGAAGAAAGTCCGCAGGGAGAGAATGGGACACATTACCCTGACTGTACCTGTAGCTCACATCTGGTATTTCAAGTCCGCTCCTAACAAGATTTCGGCTGTTCTCGGCATTCCTGCCAAGAAGCTTGAGTCTGTAATCTATTATGAGAAGTACATAGTTATCAAGCCGGGTCTGAGCGAAAGGCCTAAGATGGACCTCCTCTCAGAGGATGAATATCTTGCTGAGCTCGACAAATTCCCTGGTAATGAGAATCTTCCGGATGACGATCCGTCAAAGTTCATCGCAAAGATGGGCGCGGAAGGTATCTATGACCTGCTCAAAGAAATAGATATCAATGCACTTGCAAACCGTCTGAGAGAGGAAATGCAGACTGTGACATCTCAGCAGAAGAAGGCTGAACTTCTCAAGCAGCTGAGCATTGTCAAGTGGTTTGAAGAGTCCAACGGCATCAACCGTCCGGAGTGGATGATTATGAAGGTCATTCCGGTCATTCCGCCGGATCTCCGTCCTCTTGTTCCGCTCGACGGCGGAAGGTTTGCAACTTCTGACTTGAACGACCTCTACAGAAGAGTCATCATCAGAAACAACCGTCTCAAGAGACTTATCGAGATCAAGGCTCCGGAGGTCATTCTCCGTAACGAGAAGCGTATGCTTCAGGAGGCAGTTGATTCACTCTTCGACAACTCCAAGAAGTCCAGCGCAGTAAAGAGCGAATCCAACAGAGCTCTCAAGTCATTGTCAGATAGCCTTAAAGGTAAGCAGGGCCGTTTCCGTCAGAACCTCCTCGGTAAGCGTGTTGACTATTCTGCACGTTCGGTTATCGTCGTAGGTCCTGAGCTTCAGATGCACGAGTGCGGTCTTCCTAAATTTATGGCGGCTGAGCTTTATAAGCCGTTCATTATCAGGAAGCTGATCGAGAGAGGCGTAGTGAAGACAGTCAAGTCTGCAAAGAAGATTGTCGACAGAAAGGATCCTGTCATTTGGGATATCCTCGAGAACGTGATGAAAGGTCATCCGGTATTCCTTAACCGTGCGCCTACACTTCATAGACTCGGTATCCAGGCTTTCCAGCCTAGAATGATAGAGGGTAAGGCCATTCAGCTTCATCCGTTGGCTTGTACGGCGTTCAATGCCGACTTCGACGGTGACCAGATGGCAGTTCACCTTCCTTTGAGCAACGCGGCCGTAATGGAGGCACAGCTCCTTATGCTCGGTTCACAGAACATTCTGAACCCTGCGAACGGAACCCCTATTACTGTCCCTTCACAGGATATGGTGCTCGGTCTGTACTACATTACCAAGATCAAACCTGGTGCAAAAGGACAGGGAATGTCTTTCTATGGTCCTGAGGAGGTAATAGTGGCTCTCAACGAGAAAGCTATCGAACTTCACGCCGAGATCAACGTGAGACTGCCTAAAGACAAGCAGAATCCTGATGCGGGCACTCAGATGGTAAAGACTACTGCAGGCCGTATCATTGTAAACCAGTTCGTTCCGGAGGAAGTTCCTTATGTGAACGAGGTGCTCGGAAAGAAATCACTCCGTAAAATCATTACGGAAGTCATAAAGAATACCGGTGTATCCAGAACCGCTCATTTCCTTGACGATATCAAGAATCTCGGTTATGACCGCGCGTTCCGTGCAGGTATTTCGTTCAACCTTGGAGATGTACTCATCCCTGCTGAGAAATATGACCTCATCAACGAGGGATATGCTCAGGTGGAAGACATCAAGAACAACTACGCTATGGGTTTCATCACGAACAACGAGCGTTACAACAAGGTTATCGACCTGTGGACATCTATAGACAACAAGCTTACTGATATAGTAGGAAAGCAGATTTCCGCTGATCAGGCAGGTTTCAACCCTGTTTATATGATGTTGGATTCAGGAGCCCGTGGTTCTACCCAGCAGATCAAACAGCTCTGCGGTATGCGAGGACTTATGGCAAAACCTCAGAAGTCTGGTGCGGCCGGAGCGGAGATTATCGAGAATCCTATCGTATCAAACTTGAAAGAGGGTATGACAGTGCTCGAGTACTTCATCTCTACGCACGGTGCTCGTAAAGGTCTTGCAGATACCGCCCTCAAGACTGCGGATGCAGGTTATTTGACCCGTCGTCTCGTGGATGTTTCTCACGATGTCATCATCAATGAGGAGGATTGCGGTACTTTGCGCGGTCTTATCGCCACTGCGATCAAGAACAAGGATGAGGTTGTCGAGTCACTCGGCGAGAGAATTCTCGGACGTACCTCCGTTCACGATATTTTCAACCCTATCACAGGTGAACTTATCATCAAGGCAGGTGAAGAAATACGTGAGGCTACTGCCAATCTTATCGACTCTCTGCCTATCGAACAGGTTGAAATCCGTTCAGTGCTCACTTGCGAGTCACGTAAAGGTGTCTGCGCGAAGTGCTACGGACGTAACCTTGCTACGAGCAGAATGGTTGAAAAAGGTGAGGTTGTCGGCGTAATTGCCGCACAGTCTATCGGTGAGCCTGGTACACAGCTGACACTTCGTACATTCCACGTCGGTGGTACTGCGTCAAGTACAGCCGCAGATTCTTCAATCGAGTCCAAATACAACGGAAAACTTGTATTCGATGAGCTCAGAACTCTCCAGAGAGTGGCTGAAGACGGCACGTCTCAGGATGTTGTTGTCAGCCGTATGACAGAGTTGAAGATTATCGACGAGAATACCGGCATCACATTCTCCAGCTATGACGTCCCTTACGGCTCAGTCCTTTACAAGAAAGACGGTGATACAGTCACTAAGGGAGACCTCATCTGCGAATGGGATCCATACAATGCGATTACCATTGTGGAGACTTCCGGTAAAGTTCGCTTCGACAATATGATTGACGGCGTAACCTATCGCGAGGAATCTGCTGACGAGTATTCCAACAACAAGGATAAGGTCATCATTGAGTCCCGAGACAAGACGAAGAACCCTTCAATTCTTGTACTTGGTGAGAATGGTGAAGTCCTCAAGCAGTATAACTTGCCTGTAGGTGCCCATATCCCTGTAAGCGACGGCTCATCTGTCAAGGTAGGCGATATCATAATGAAGATACCTCGTGCTATCGGTAAATCAAACGATATTACGGGAGGTCTGCCTCGAGTTACTGAACTTTTCGAAGCAAGAACTCCGTCAAACCCTGCAACTATATCCGAGCTTAACGGTGAGGTCCGTATGGGCAGAATAACAAGAGGTAACCGTGAGATCTTCGTCAAGAACAAGTCAGGAATCGAGAAGAAATATCTCGTACCGCTTTCAAAGCAGATCCTTGTTCAGGAAAGCGACTATGTGAAGGCTGGTACACGTCTTTCAGACGGCGGTGTTTCTCCTACTGATATCCTCAATGTGCTCGGTCCTGTAAAGGCTCAGGAGTATATCGTGAATGAGGTTCAGGCTGTCTATCGTCTCCAGGGTGTGAAGATTAATGACAAGCACTTTGAGATTATCGTAAGACAGATGATGAGAAAGGTTCAGATCACATCTTCAGGTGATACTGAATTCCTCCCTCAGGAACTTGTTGACAAGTGGCGCTTTATGGACACCAACGATGCTATCTATGGCAAGTACTTTGTCCAGGATGCAGGTGATTCTCAGAGGTTCAGAGCAGGTGACATCGTTGCCGCAAGGGATCTCAAGAACGAGAATGACTCTCTTGCAAGACAGGGCTTGAAACTGATGGCGTTCAGAGAGGCACGTCCTGCTACCGCAAGTCAGGTTATCCAGGGTATCACAAGAGCTGCCCTCAAGACTGACAGCTTCATTTCTGCAGCATCATTCCAGGAGACTACCAAGGTTCTCAGCGAGGCCGCTATCCGCGCCCGTGTAGATGACCTCGAAGGTCTTAAGGAAAATGTCATCTGCGGTCACCTCATTCCAGCAGGTACCGGTCAGAAAGAGTTCCAGGATATTGTTGTCAGCAGCAAGGAGGATTACGTAAAGGAAATGAACGAGCTTTAAGCCGTTTGTGAATATATAGAAAGAGAGGATGACCGATAAGGTTATCCTCTCTTTTTTTGTTTTATACTGTTTGCGTGCTTCTTTGATCTATATTTGTGGTATCGTAGAGCCCTGAAAGAGCGTGGCCGGCCGCTTTTTATCTTTCGATTGTGGCCTCCCTGTCAGGTCCCAGAGATATAATCTTGATTGGCACCTTAAGATAGTCTTCCATAAACTTTATGTACTCCTTGAAGGTCTCAGGAAGCTCACTTTCCTTGCGCATTCCAGTCAGGTCCTGATTCCAACCTTTGAATTCGGTGTAAACAGGAGTGATGGCGGCCTCGGTATCGAACGGGAACTGCTTGGTCTCTTTGCCGTCGATGACGTATGATGTGCAGACCTTTATTGTCTCGAAACTGTCGAGGCAGTCTGATTTCATCATAATGAGGTCTGTGACGCCGTTAAGCATAACTGTGTATTTCAGCGCCACGAGGTCGAGCCACCCGCATCTGCGCGGACGTCCTGTGACAGCACCGAACTCGTGTCCGATCTGACGGATTTTCTCTCCGGTCTCATCGAAGAGCTCAGTAGGGAATGGACCGCTTCCTACACGGGTGCAATATGCCTTGAAAATGCCATATACGTGGCCAACCTTAGACGGTGCGACTCCAAGTCCTGTGCACACGCCTCCGATTGTGGTTGATGAAGATGTTACAAACGGATATGAACCATAGTCAACATCCAGCAGGGAGCCCTGTGCGCCTTCTGCCAGCATCGGTTTCTCGTCAAGCCATTCGTTTACGAAGTATTCGCAGTCAATGAGATTGAACTCTTTCAGGAATTCGATGGCGCTCATCCATTCTGCCTCGTCCTTATCTGCGTCACATTCGAAATTGAGACTCTTCAGGATTTCCAGATGTCTGGCCTTGAGTTTCTCGAATTTTGCCTTGAAATCAGGTGAAAGGATGTCTCCTACACGAAGGCCGTGACGGCTGATTTTGTCGGTGTATGTCGGTCCGATACCCTTAAGGGTAGAGCCTATCTTTCCCTTTCCTGCGGCAGCTTCGTAAGCTGCATCAAGAAGCCTGTGAGTAGGCAGAATCAGGTGTGCTTTCTTGGAAATGAAAATCTTTGATTTCGGATCGATGTTCATTTTGACGATATTTCCGCACTCTTCCCTGAAGGTGATAGGGTCGAGTACTACGCCACTTCCGATTATATTTGTGGAGCCCTCCCTGAAGATGCCTGAAGGAATGCTTCTCACAACGAAGTTCTTTCCTTCGAACTGGAGAGAATGACCTGCGTTAGGTCCTCCCTGGAATCTTGCAACAGCAGGATATCTCCCTGCAAGAACGTCCACAATTTTACCTTTGCCCTCGTCTCCCCATTGAAGTCCGAGAACTACATCAAGTTTCATATTGTCAAAAATTTTTACTATTCTGTCAAAATTACGTGAGTGGGCAGATGTCCACTAGAATGGAAGGTCGTCAGCCTCTTGATAATCAGGTGTTCCCTGAGGTGCCGGAGCAGGCTGTGCAGGTGCTGCGGCATTGCGCGGTGCGAATCCTGCCGGCTCGGCAGACGGGGCCTGCTGATATGAAGGCTGGGCTGGATATCCGCCTTGCTGCTGGTAAGGGGCGGCTGCCTGGCTTCCAGGGTTGTCGCTCTTGCGGCCGAGAAGCTGGATTGTATCAGCAATTATCTCGGTTCTGTCTTTTCTGATGCCTGCCTGGTCATTCCACGACCTTGTCCTGAGATGCCCTTCGACATAGATCTGCGTGCCTTTCCTGATATATTTTTCAGCTAGGTCCGCCAGGCCTCGCCAGGCGACAATGTTGTGCCATTCTGTGTTTTCTCGCGTTTCGCCGTTTCTGTCTCTGTATCTTTCCGATGTTGCGAGAGTGAATTGTGCGACTTTAGGATTGGTGCCCTGAGGCGCCGGATTGTTCTCAAGGTAACGGACTTCCGGATCTCTTCCCACGTTACCGATCAGCATTACTTTATTAAGTGACATATCAAAATGTGTTTTAACTTCTAAAGATAGTAAGTTTTATCCGTTCGGCATAGAAAAAGCGTCACGAAGTGATGGCGAGTAAAACAGAAAACTTGCAGACGTTAGGATTTTGGACAGGGAGAGCAATGCGCGTGGCCGCTTTTACACCATTCTCATTACCTCTTCCATCGCCTTTAAATCCGGAATATGTCCTGTTAACTTCGGATAACCTGTGAGAGCTTGATACAGAAGCCATTTGCGTCCTGTGACGTATTGCGCGCCTCCGGCATTCAGCTTATCCATAGCGTCAGGACCGAATGAAGGCGTCTTGTAATTGGCCTCCAGAATCACTTTTCCGGGGCGTGGCCATTTGTACCTGTCTTCGCCCTCGAAGTCCTCAGCGCTCAGTAAATCGATGTCATCCAACTTCATAGGCAGAGTGTAGATGACAAGGTCACATTCCTTGAAGGCTGCGCGGAAATCTGACAGCTGGTCCACGATGAAATTGTATTCCGGCATTTCGTCCGCAATCTTCTGAGCTTTCTCAGCACTGCGGTTCATAAGTGCGGTATCGAATCCGAGTTCCGCAGCTGCGACGGCCGCTGCTCTGCCTGCTCCTCCGCATCCTACGATCAGAGCCTGAGGCTTGCGGGAGAACAGCATCGTAAGCGCCTGTCTTGTATATTGATGGATTTTGATGTAGGCGGTGTCTCCGTATTTCCCGTAGAACTGCCTGATGATTCCCGGGACGTATGCCTCGGCAAGACTCAATATTATGCCGGTGAAATCGGAATTGTCCGCCACCAGGCCTTCAGGAGTCTTTACTATGATGTTTGCCGCACCGATTTTCTTGCAGTACGATGTAAAAGAATCCGCTCTGGAAAATGCGTCTTGCTTGAACGGGGAAGTGACATTTATTCCCTTATATCTGTCCTCAAATGCCTTCCAGGATGTTCCGAAATCGGAGCCTTCGATAAGGTCGTATTGATATTTGCCGTTGTATCCGGCGTTGAACAATGCAGGTGAGAGCGATTTTGAAATAGGATCTCCGATTAACCCGAAATAATTCATTTTTGCAAATATTCTATGAATGCCTTTGGCGTACGGCTTCAAACATAAGGATTGCGGCGGAAACGGAAACGTTGAGCGAATCCATTTGTCCGAGCATAGGAATCTTCACGTGGGCGTCAGCGTGCATCCGCCAAAATGATGTCAGCCCGTCAGACTCGGTGCCCATAACGAGCGCGGTGCCGTGCTTCATATCGGTATCGTAGTACCATTCCGAATCTTGCAACTGCGCAGTATATATTTTTATATTGTTGTCATTCAACCATTTCAAAGCTTCACCGGAAGTCGCTGTCACGACTTGGCAAGTAAAAATGGCCCCAAGGCTCGCGCGAATGAGATTGGGATTGTACAGGTCGGTCAGAGGGTCGCAGATCACAACTGCATCCACATCGGCCGCATCAGCTGTGCGGAGAATCGCTCCGAGGTTGCCAGGCTTCTCTACCGACTCCAGGACCATCACCAATGGATTTTCCCTCAATTTGATGTCTTCCAGAGTTTTGACGGCGAGTTCGACTTCCGCGATAAGCCCTTCTGTGCTACCGCGATATGCGACTTTCTCATACAATGCCTTCGGCAGATGTACCAGAGTGAGCTCTTCGCCGCACAAGCTTGCTATTTCCTGCTCTTCTTTCGCAGAGATTATGTCTGGGCAGGAGAACAGCGTGCTGACCTTATGGCCGGATTCGAGGCAATGCCGTATTTCACGCTTGCCTTCCACTATAAAAAGAGCGTTCTCGCGCCTTGTCCGGGACTTTTCCCCGAGCGCGAGAAGCATCTTTATCTTAGGATTCTGTGCAGAAGTGACAGTTTCTGTACGCATTGGTCGGATGACTATTGTTCCTGCTCTTTCGTATCGTCCTTTTTCGCAATCTTCTCAGGCCTCATCTGAGGGAAGAAGAGAACGTCCTGGATGGTTGTCTGACCTGTCATCAGCATTGTGAGTCGGTCAATACCCATTCCGAGTCCTGATGTAGGAGGCATACCGTATTCGAGCGCGCGCAGGAAGTCATAATCGATGAACATAGCTTCGTCGTCTCCGTTGCTCTTGAGTCTAGCCTGCTCCTCGAAACGCTCTCTCTGGTCGATAGGGTCGTTAAGCTCGGAGTATGCGTTGGCGAGCTCGTGTCCGCATACGAACAACTCGAAACGCTCAGTGAGTGTAGGGTCGTTTCTGTGTCTCTTCGTGAGAGGTGACATTTCAACAGGGTAGTCGGTTATGAACGTAGGCTGCACGAAATGCTTTTCGCAATATTCTCCGAAGATGGCGTCAATCAGCTTGCCGACACCCATTGAAGGCTCAAATTCGACATTGAGTTTCTTGCAGGTCTCGCGGAGCTGGTCAACATCCATACCCTTGACGTCAACACCTGTGTATTCCTTGATTGCGTCGAGAATGCCGATTTTTCTGTATGGCGCCTTGAAATCAATTTCCTGACCTTCGTTCATCACGGTGGTCTTTCCGTAAAGGGTTACGGCAATCTTCTCGAGAAGTTTCTCGATGAAGTCCATCATCCAGATGTAGTCCTTGTAGGCCACATATATTTCCATGCAGGTGAATTCCGGATTGTGTGTCTTGTCCATTCCCTCGTTGCGGAAATCTTTTGCGAACTCATATACGCCGTCATATCCGCCGACAATCAGTCTTTTCAGATACAGCTCGTTCGCGATTCTCAAGTAGAGAGGAATGTCGAGAGCATTGTGGTGAGTGATGAACGGCCTTGCTGTCGCGCCTCCCGGAATTGACTGAAGGATAGGCGTTTCCACCTCGAGGCAGCCGGCATTGTTAAAATACTCGCGCATCGTGGCGATAATCTTGGCTCTCTTGATGAATGTGTCCTTTACCTGAGGGTTTACGATGAGATCGACATATCTCTGTCTGTATCTCAGTTCAGGGTCGGTGAACGCATCGTGCACCTTGCCGTCGGCTTCCTTGACGATAGGAAGAACTTTCAGCGATTTGCTGAGCAATGTGAGTTCTTTTGCGTGAACGGTAAGCTGTCCGGTCTGGGTGTGGAATGCGAAACCTTTGATGCCGACCACGTCACCGATATCAAGAAGCTTCTTGAATACGGTGTTGTACATCGTCTTGTCTTCGCCGGGGCAAATCTCATCACGTTTCACATATACCTGAATCCTGCCTGTAGCATCCTGAAGCTCCATAAACGAAGCCGCGCCCATAATTCTGCGGGACATGATTCTTCCGGCAATGCACACGTCCTGGAAGTTTCCTTTTTCAGGACTGTATTCTTCTTCAATACATTTAGCGTTGGCGTTTACCGGATATAGTGGTGCTGGATAAGGCTCGATTCCAAGTTCTCTGAGTTTGTCGAGGGACTCTCTTCTGATGAGCTCCTGCTCGCTCAATTCCAAATTTGCCATATATAGATATTTTTATTGTTTTCGTCTGATTCGCGTATCTACAAAAGTAGCACTTTTAATTCTAAAATTGAAATAAATGCCCTACCTTTGTGTGCTATGCCGAAAGAACGAGAATGGAGATTAAAAGATCCGGCAGATCCGGAGAAAGTCGCGCAGCTCTCAGCTGAGCTGGGCATTGACCCTGTGCTTGCGTCGTTGCTGGTGACCAGGGGAGTGCAGACTTTTGAGGAAGCACGCTCGTTCTTCAGGCCAAATCTTGAGGCTCTCCACGACCCGTTCCTTATGAAGGATATGTCAGAGGCGGTCGACCGTCTGGAGAAAGCCATTTCGGAAAAAGAGAAAATACTGGTCTATGGCGATTACGATGTGGACGGCACCACTGCGGTCGCTCTGGTGTTCTCTTTCATAAGGAGGCTGACCACATTCGTGGATTTCTATATCCCTGACAGGTATGACGAGGGGTACGGAGTATCCAAAAAAGGCATAGACTGGGCGGCGGAAAACGGATTCGGTCTGATAATAACACTTGACTGCGGCATAAAGGCCATTGACAAAGTGGCCTACGCGAAGTCGAAGGGCATAGACGTTATCATCTGCGACCACCACCTGCCGGAAGAAGAACTGCCGGAAGCAGTGGCAGTGCTGGATCCGAAGCGTGATGACTGCAATTATCCTTTTGATGACCTTTCCGGGTGCGGAGTGGGATTCAAGTTGGTTCAGGCATTTTCACAGCGCAACGGGATACCGTTTGAAACACTGATTCCATTGCTGGACCTCCTTGTGGTGAGCATTGCCTCTGACTTGGTGACCGTGATAGGCGAAAACAGGATTCTCGCGCATTTCGGACTGAAGCGTCTGAACGAACAGCCTCGTATGGGTTTGCAGGCGATGATTAACCTCGCCAATCTGGAGCAGGGGCATATTACCATCGACGATATAGTGTTCAAGATAGGTCCGCGTATCAATGCGGCGGGAAGAATGGAGTCCGGACGTCTTGCTGTCCAACTCCTTACCGCTGAGGATGCACAGACGGCGATGTCGGTCGGGACAAAAATCAACGACAACAACAACGAACGCAAGAATATCGACCGCGAGATTACCAAGGAGGCTTTAGAAATGGTTCAGAACGGCACGTGTTGTACTTCAAACAATGCCGTCATCGTTTACGGGCCTGATTGGAACAAAGGTGTAGTGGGGATTGTTGCGTCACGTCTTGTGGAGGCGTTCTACAAGCCTGCTTTTGTGCTCACACGTTCAAATGGATTCGTAACAGGCTCAGCCCGCAGTGTAAGAGGCTTTGACTTGTACGATGCCATAAGCAGTTGCGCAGACCTGTTGGAGAATTACGGCGGACACATCTATGCTGCCGGATTGACTATGAGAGAGGAGAATCTTCCGGAATTTACTGAGAGGATTGATAAATATGTCAGCAGCCATATCACTACGGAGATGGCTACTCCTGTCATTGACGTGGATTCCGAGATTAATTTCTCTCAGATAACTCCGAAATTTTTCCGTGTACTGAAGCAGTTCCAGCCATTCGGGCCAGGGAACGGTTCCCCGGTATTTCTTACGAAGAATGTCTATGACGACGGAAACGGGAGAAAAGTGGGCCCCGGTGGACAGCATCTCAAACTGGAACTTATCCAGGAGTCTCAGCCATACCATCAGATTGCCGCTATCGCTTTCAATATGGCGGATTCTTTCGAACATATCCGCAATGGTAACCCTGTGGATGTGTGCTACAGCATCGTGGAGAATTATTACAGGGGCAATTCCACTATTCAGCTAAGGATTAAGGATATCCGTGAACGTGAGGATCTGATCTGATTCTGCGTGTCGGGCTGCTGCCGGAGCAACTTCGCTTCCAGCATTCCCTTTTGTGTGGCGCTATCGTCAAAGCGGTTTATTCAGGACTTCCTGTTCAGATCAGCGACTATATCTGCAATCTCTTCAGCTACAGCACTGTAACTCTTTCCGTCAATGTCGATGGCAATGTGGGACGTCTGCTCATAGACGCTTGCACGCTGACTCATAAGCTCCGCGATTCTTTTGCGCAGCGTATCTTCATCGGGATGTTCGCCGAGTATCGGCCTGTCGCCCGGCCAGTTGGTAAGATTATAGACCAGGGTTTCCATTCCGGCTTTCAGATATATGCAGACCGTTTTTCCGTGAACCGATGACGCGGACTCCGGTGTGGTCAGCGCTCCGCCTCCGAGTGAGAGAATCGTAGTCGCGTCACCGGAATGTTGCTCGATTACTTGCGCCAGAGCATCTGCTTCAATTCTGCGGAATGCGGCTTCCCCGTGTTCCGTGAATATCTGCCTGATGCTTCTGCCTTGCTGATTTTCAATCAGTTGGTCAAGGTCAACAAGTTCCCATCCGGTCAGTTTGTTCAGCTCTCTTCCGATGCAGGACTTGCCGCAGCCCATAAATCCGGTCAAAGATATTATCATAGGTCGAACAGGTTCGGCTCGTCGCCATCTGCATTGTCAGAATCCGGTTCGCCTATGTCACCGCGTACATCTTCATCTGTGCCCGGCTCTCTGTACATCGCCTCCGGATTGAACTCCACATCATCAGGAATGTCCTCAGGTCCGAGCGAAATCACTTCTCCTGCCTTGACCGTGCCTTCTTCATCATCCTCCGGTTTGTGCAGTGGCTCGATGAATTCTACGCTCTTGACATCGTAACGGTGGCAGCGGTTGCCTTTTGCGGCAATGCCTTTCTTCGCGATGAACTCCTCGGCATCGAATTTCTCCGGTTCTCTGTTCTCCTGCCTTCCGGTGAATGTCACCATAAACTGCGGATGCTTGTCGGCGCTGAAATCCGCAAGGTAGTTTCCTTTTCCGTCCGGAATGAACGGAGCCGGATTGTTGTCGCTTACAGGGAATGAAAATCTCTTGATGTAGAACACTCTGGCACTGCCGTCAAAGTACAGCGCGGCGTAAGTCTTGTTCTCATCGTATTTCTCTATTCTGAGCAGATCGCCCTGGTAGCGGTTGCTCAGGTCGTATGAAGTAGTGTAATACGTGCCGTTCTTGAAGATTGCGATAATCTTGTCGTCTCCGCTGAACTGTCCGAGATGTTCTCCTCTTCCGTCTTCATTGAGCCGGAGCACGTCAGTATCGAACCAGATGTCCTTTCCTCCGATTGTTGAAATGCCCTTGGACTTCTGTGTTATGCGGCGTATCGCATTCTTTGTCACTACGTTACCCCTTGAAAGTTTGCCCTTGATGGCAAGTGTCGAGAAGTCGTACTCGGCGTTGAGGTTCTTAAGCCTCGGTCTCGGCACGAATGTTATCTTGACAGTTTCGGCCTCACCGTTGTGGTTGACGGAGAACCATACAATCTTGGACCCCGGCTTGCCTTGAGTGATGTCGTATTCTTTGTCTCGGGTAATGCTTGTGATGGCAAACCTCTTGGCATAGTAGAGGTCTGTTTTTCCGTCGCGGTAGATTACGTTATAGATTGTGCGCTCGTCACCGCGGTTGAATACGCCGACATAAAGAAGGTCCTTGCCGAAGAAATCTTTTTCGACAACTTTCTTGATCCAGTAACGTCCCTCTTTGTTGATGACCACGACCTCTGACATATCCGAGCAGTCGCAGATGAATTCGCCCTCGTCCTTCTTCAGGCCGATTCCCACGAAACCTTCCGCGAGATTGGCGTAGAGTTTCGCGTTGTTGCTTACAACCTTGGTTGCCGCGATTGTCTCGAATCCGGTAATCTCTGTCTTGCGCGGGAAATCCTTGCCGTATTTGGACTTCAGATTCTGGAAGAATTTGATTGTGAACTTGGTGATATTCTCGATGTTGTCTTTGACTACCGCAAGTTCTTTCTCGATGTCAAGTATCTTCTGGTCAATGACTTTGGTGTCAAACTTGGAGATCTTGCGCACAGGCTTCTCGACAAGCTTGAGAATGTCGTCCATCGTAATCTTGCGCAGAAGCTGCCCCTCGAATTCCTTCATCTTCGAGAAGATGTCGTTCACCTGGTCATCCCAGCTCTTCTGGTCTTCCTCGAGCAGTTTATAGACTCTGTTCTCAAAGAATATCTTTTCGAGAGAGGTGTAGTGCCAGTTGTCTTCCAGTTCTTTCTTCTTGATTTCCAGTTGTTTGCGAAGCAAATCTCTGGTGTGTTCGGTGTCGTATATGAGGATATCCTCCACGCTGAGGAACTGTGGCTTGTTGTCCTTGATGACGCAGGCGTTAGGCGCTATGGTAGTCTCGCAGTCCGTGAATGCGTAGAGAGCGTCGATTGTCTTGTCCGGAGAAACGTCGTTTGGAAGATGTATGAGCAAATCGGCTGTGGCCGTGGTCATATCCTCTATTTTCTTGATTTTGATCTTCCCTTTGTCCTTGGCTTTCAGGATGGAATCCACAAGGATATGCGTCGTCTTGCCATAAGGTATTTCCTTGATGGCCAACGTGTTCTTGTCTATTTTCTCGATTTTGGCGCGGACCTTCACGACTCCGCCGCGTTTGCCTTTCATATATTTCGAGCAGTCTGCAAGACCCCCGGTAGGGAAGTCCGGCATAAGCTCAAACTCTTTGCCTTCGAGGTAGGCTATGGATGCGTCAATCAGTTCGTTGAAATTGTGCGGAAGAATCTTGGATGCCATACCGACCGCGATTCCCTCAGTGCCTTGCGCAAGCAGCAGAGGAAAACGTACCGGCAGTTCGACAGGCTCCTGATTCCTGCCGTCGTATGATGTCATCCATTCCGTAATTTTAGGATCGAAAATGACTTCCTTGGCGAATTTGCTGAGGCGGGCCTCTATGTATCGTCCTGCGGCGTTCGGATCTCCTGTGAGAATGTTACCCCAGTTTCCCTGACAGTCAATGGCATAGCCTTTCTGGCCGAGCTGTACCAGTGCTCCGAGGATGGATGCGTCACCGTGCGGATGGTAGTGCATAGCTTCTCCCACGATTCCAGCCACCTTGCTGTATGCTCCGGTATCGTGCTCGTACATAGCGTGCAATACCCTTCGCTGCACAGGTTTGAGACCGTCAACGATGTTCGGAACGGCTCTCTGGAGTATGACGTACGAGGAATAGTCCAGGAACCAGTCCTTGAACATTCCTGACAGCTTGTATTTCTTGCTGTCGTCTCCGAGCAGTTTCTCGTATTTGTCCGACGGGGCGGCGGAAGAGTCGTCTATCGGCTCCTCATTAAGTTCTTCGTCATTCTCCAGCTCGTCCTGAGACAGCTCGTCGTCATCAAATTCCTTCATACCTTCCGTTTCCTTTTTTCAATTATTCTTCGTAACCGAATTTCCTGAGCTCGCGTTTGTTTTCACGCCATCCCTCGTCCACTTTCACATACATCGACAGAAATACCTTCTTCTGGAAGAAATCTTCCATCTCTATCCTCGCTTTCGTTCCAGTACGCTTCAATGCGGTGCCGCCTTTTCCGATGATGATTCCTTTCTGGGAATCTCTCATAACATAGATTACTGCGCTGATTTCGTATCTGTCTTCGCCTTCCTTGAACTGCTCAATTTCAACCTCGCAGCAGTATGGAATCTCCTGAGAGTAGTTCTCGAGAATCTGCTCCCGGATGATTTCAGAGGCGAAAAATCTCAGATTCTTGTCCGTGAACGCGTCTTTGTCAAACCACGCCGGTGAGACGGGCAGTTTGGAAATCACAGCGTTCAATACGCTGTCAAGATTGAATTTCTCCTTTGCCGAAACCGGAATTATCAGTGCATTGGGGATGCGTTCCTGCCATTCGGACATAGTCTTGACGACTTTTTCTTGGTCGCTGATGTCAATCTTGTTGACAACGATGATGACAGGGCACTCAAGCTTCTTCAGTTTCTCTATATATTCAGAATTCTTGTCCGCTTTCTCTACCACATCTGTGACATACAGAATGATGTCAGCGTCACCGATTGCCGTATCCACGAAATCCATCATATTCTCCTGGAGTCTGTAGTTAGGCTTCAGGATGCCCGGTGTATCCGAATATACGATTTGATAGTTTTCTCCGTTGACAATGCCTCTGATACGGTGTCTTGTAGTCTGAGCCTTGGCGGTGACAATCGAGAGTTTCTCTCCGACCAGCGCATTCATAAGAGTGGATTTGCCGACATTCGGATTACCGATTATGTTGACAAATCCTGCTCTGTGTTCTTTAGGTTCCTGTATATCCGTCATAAACTATACGTATGAGCCCATTTTGAGAACGTTTGCTTCACCTTCTGTGAGGTAACGCCACTCGCCCTTCTTGAGTCCTTTCTTTGTGAGACCTGCGAAATATACTCTGTCAAGAGCCTTCACATCGTATCCGAGTGATTCGAATATTCTTCTCACGATTCTGTTCTTGCCGGAGTGAATCTCAATGCCTACCTTTCTATGGTCCTCAGGGTCAATGAATTCGAGTTCATCAGCCTTGATCTCTCCGTCGGACAATGTGATTCCTTCGAGAATCTTGTCGAAATCCTCCTGTGAAACAGGTTTGTCGAGGATTACCTGATAAATCTTCTTCTTGTCGTAAGAAGGATGTGTGAGCCTTTCAGCAATCTCGCCGTCATTCGTGAACATAAGCACGCCTGTGGTATTCTTGTCAAGTCTGCCGACAGGGAATACTCTCGCGCTGCATTTCTTGAGCAGATCCATAACGGTCTTCTCCGCGTGAGGGTCGCTGGCTGTCGTCACGAATCCCTTAGGCTTGTTCATCACGATGTAGCATTTCTCTTCGCCCCTGATGCGTTCTCCGTTGAATCTGATATCATCGTTGAGCACGTTCACCTTGGTTCCGAGTTCGGTTACGACCTCGCCGTTGACGGTGACTACGCCTGCCTGAATATACTGGTCCGCCTCGCGTCTTGAGCAGATTCCTGAGTTTGCGATGAACTTGTTGAGTCGGATGACTTCCTTGATAGGTGTCTCCACATAGTCATTGTCAGAAAGCTGTATCTGGTCAAGCTGCGGCTTTCTGCTCAGGATAAGATTCATATTCTGCTCGTCGGCATCGCTGAATTTGTACGGATTCGGCTTTGCCTGTGGCTTTCTGTTTGAATTGAAGTTGTTTCCGCGCGGTGATGAAGGTCTGCTTCTGAAACCGCCCCTGTTATCTTGATTTCCGAAAGAGCGTCCTCTGCTCTGTCCGAAACTTCTGCCTTCGGAATATCCCTGTCTTCCTTCAGAGTTGCCGTAAGGTCTTCTCTGTGGTCTGTCTGAGGAGTTGAATGATACCCTTCTTCCTGACGGGCCGAAGTTTCTGCCTTCGCCGCTGCCATAACTTCTTCTCTCGGAGTTGCCGTAGTTTCCGCGGCTCTCCTGCTGTCCGTAGCCTCTGTTTTCTGAGTTGCCGTAGCTTCTGTTGTCGGAACTGCCGTAACTTCTTCTGTCACTGCTTCTTCCGTATGAGTTTCTTCTATCTGAGTAGCCGTTGCCACGGTCATTGGAGTATCCGTAGCCGCGACTTTCGGAACCGCCGTTGCTCCTGCCATAACCGCCTGTGTGGCCGCTGGACCTTCTGTCAGAGTTTCCGTAACCGCCACGGCTGTCCTGGCTTCCATAACTGCGTCTTCCGTAGCTTCTTCCTTCTGAGCTTGATGAATGTCTGTCTTCAGAACTGAAGGACCTCCTTTCAGTGCGTCCCTCGTTAGATGAATAGACTTTGTCGGAAATGCGAGGCCGTCTCGGTCTCAATTTTCTTCCTTCTGCGGTGAAACCGCTCTTGTTGTTCTCTTCCATTTTGGATTTTGCCCGATGGGCGTTTTTAATAGTTTATGGCTCACGCCATTGTAAAATAATGTATTTCTTAAGTTCGGCTTTCGACAATGCTATTTGCCTTTAAGTTCGAATTTGTATGTTATCGTGCCGGCCTGCAATGCCGGGGCGTCCGCGTCCACATTGAAGTGGGTATTCAGTGCGGCCTCCCGTGCCGCCGCCCATAAGTCGGCATTGTTGACTGTTGTTCCTGTGCCTCCACTCTGTGCTTTCTTGACATTCCCGTAGTTGTCAACCCAAATGTTGACTACCACAATTCCGGATTCCTGTACAGGATATTTAGGCCTTGCAATGACGCCTAAAGTATTCCTGCCTTTCACGTGCGCATTTGGAGTCACGTTTGTCTTTCCGACTTTCGTATTGCCCTGTGCGTGTCCGGCTGTCAGTTTCTCGCTTATCTGTGCCGCAGTCTGTGCCGCCAGAGTATCCTTGTCGCTTTTGTTGTCGGCGGCGTGGAAAAGAGCCCTCTTCTCAATCGGCTTCTCTCTTGCCGGCTCATATTTCTCCACATCTCCGAAATCGTCAACTGTAGCTTCCGGAGCCTTGTTTTCCTTTGTCCCGACTTCCTGTGCCTCGGAACGCTGTGCGAGAGCGATAGGCTTTGTCCTGTCCGGATTCTCAGCCTGTGGCGCTGAACCGTGCCTCTGCTGTTTAATGACAGGCTTCTCCTCTATATCTTCAGAAAAATCTACCAGAAAACTTTGTTCCGGAGGGGGAGGTGACATATAGACAAGTCCGTTGAAATATCCGGTGATGACCAGCCCCGCGTGAAACAGCACAGTCACGACCAAAGCAATGGTCGTGCCGTTGTTTTCTGTCCTTCGTTGCTCGTCCTGATATTTCTTCATCATATAACTCTTCGTGTAGGTCTGACTTCTTTCTTTGGTCAGCGATGGACTATTCCGGTTGCGTCGCCAGAATGACCTTGTAGTGATTCCTCTTCGCGATGTTCATCATCTGGACAATCTCCTTTACAGGAACTGTCTCATCCGCGTAAATGGAGAATGTTGGATCTTCATCGGACTGCAGCAGGCTGACGATGTCGTCTTCAACCTCGTCGAAAGGAACCGGCTGTTCGTTTCCGTTGATATGGTAGGTATATCTTCCGTCCTGCCAATCCTTGATGGATACGCTGACTGTAGCCTTTGCCGAAACCTGGCCTGTACTTTTAGGCAGAAGCAGTTTCAACGCGTTGGGATTCACCAGCGTGGACGTTATAAGGAAAAAGATCAGCAGCAGGAACACGAGGTCGGTCATAGACGACATCGCGGTCTCGTGCAGTATCTTAGTCTGTCTCTTGAATGCCATTTCGAACCTTATTTAGACTCATTTTCACCATTGGCAGGCTCCTGGATAAGATCCATAAAGTCAATGGTAGCGCTCTCCATCTTGAATACAAGGTCTGAGATATTGGAAGTCAGATAGTTGTATCCGAAGTATGCCAGGATGCCGACGATAAGACCGCCTACGGTGGTTATCATCGCGGTGTAAATACCGCTTGAGAGCAGGGTGATGTCGATGTTGTTTCCTGCATTGGACATATTGAAGAATGCCTGAACCATACCGAGTACGGTTCCGAGGAATCCGATCATAGGCGCACCTCCGGAGATGGTTCCCAAGATAGGCAGACCTTTCTCGAGTCGTGCCACCTCGGTGTTTCCGGTATTCTCGATTGCTGTCTGGATGTCGGACAGAGGACGTCCTATGCGGCCGATGCCTTTCTCTACAAGTCTTGCGACAGGAGAATCATAGTTCTCGCAGAGTGCCAGAGCGGACTTGATCTTGCCTTCGTGAATATAGTCCCTGATGTCGCGCATAAAGTTCGCGTCTATGTTTCCGGCTTGATGAATCATCCACCATTTCTTCCCGAAGATGTAAATGGCTATGATTGACAATGCCAGAAGGACCAGCATAAGCCATCCTCCTTTCACTGCCATATCCAGGAGACGCATTTCCTCTTCGTGAGGGACAACAGGCGCTGATGCTGCCTGTGCTGCAACTGACGCCATATCGACAGAATCGATACCGGCTGCTTGTAAGAGATTGAACAACATATCTGTCTAACAGTTTTTCATTTTTCGTAATAACTCGCAAAAATAGTTAATTTTTTGGGAGTTCGGAAATCTGCGGGCCTTTTTCCGTATCATTTTCGGAATTTTAAGACGGCGATATTGCCTTGCATGCAAAACCATATATGAGATGTAAGAAAAGTAGTTACCTTTGCTTGGTTTTTAGAATTTGTTTTGAAACAGCCGGAAATACCGGGCAAGTAAAGATATGGAACAGACAAAGAAGAAATTATATCCGATGAAGTTCAAGCCGACAGCGGTGAAGGCCGATTGGGGCGGGAACAGTTTTATTGGAAAGATGGGCAAGTCATATTCTGAATCAGTGGATTCGAAACTTGTGCCGTTGACCAAGTCGGACAAGATTGGCGCGAGCGTAGAGATAGCGGATTTGGGATTTACGGATTCTGAAGTTGAAAACGGCTGGCTGTCAGGCAGTACCGTAAGCGAAATAATGGAGACCTATCTTGAAGATGTTGTAGGTGAGAATGTGTATTCGAGATATGGCAGACAATTTCCGCTTGCCGTCAAGCATCTTGATGTCGAGGGGCAGATGCCTCTGCAGGTTTGCCCTGATGACGAGATTGCTGCCCAACGCTATGATACACTGGGAAATACGAAGTTGTGGTATGTGATGGACGCGGAACCGGGCTCCTGTGTTTATATGGGTTTCCGCCGTGACATATCGGCGTCAGAATTATATGAGAGATGCCAGAACGGCTCATTGGACGAAGTTCTGAATCCGATTGCGGCGCATAAGGGAGATGCCTTTCTGATACCTCCGGGACTGGTGCATTCGGCTAAATGCGGCGTGGTGTTGGCAGAAGTGTCTGAAGCATCGGATCTGAATTTCAGCATTTACAATTGGGACAAACCTCTCGGGACCGCGACGGTTGATTTCACTGCAGACCCTGCAGGGATAGGACGCGTGGCGTCAAAGCCGCATTCGAAGCGCAGAAACCTGCTGGACAGCGAGCCTGACAAGGAAGAACTTTCATTGGAGGCGGCTTTTGATTTCATAACACTTTCCGCGTATAATCAGGACCTCACCATAAGGCAAGGCAAACATTCTGAACTGGCGCACGACTCCAATGTGAAATCTCTGGGCGCGGTTGATGACAATAGCGAGGAAGTCGCAGACAAGCTCGTGGAACTCAGGGAGTTTACAGTTACCAGGATAAATCTGAAGGATGCTCTGCACATCAATGCCGGTACGTCTGACGCGTTTATGCTGTATGAGTGTCTGCATGGCTCCGCATCAATTCAGGTTCACAGGGAAACCGGAGAAATCGACAGGTATGCGTTCGACGCGGGAGAGGTCATATTGATTCCGGCGGATGTGACGGACTTCTTTATAGTGCCGCAGAGTATTGATACTGTGCTGTTTGAAATTACCATTGAGCCTTACGACAAGAATGATGAGTATATCAATCCGGATGCTGAGGAAAAGCTCCAAGATGATGACGAGGCGGACAAAGTGGCTTCCATTGAGGAATTTCTGAGGAAAAATCCCGGAAAAATGAATTAGAAAGGTTATGGCAGAAGAAGTTAGGCTGGATAAATATCTGTGGGCGATCAGGGCGTTCAAGACTCGCAGCGAGGCTACTGAGGCCTGCAAGGGTAATCGTGTGAAAGTTAACGGCTCGGATGCGAAACCGTCCAAGATGATACGTGTCGGTGACGTTATGGAAGTGAGAAAGGCTGCGGTGCATTATACTTGGCGAGCTGTCGCGTTGATTGAAAACCGTGTCGGGGCGCAACTTGTTCCGCAGTATGCTGAAAATCTGACTCCGCAGGAAGAACTCGACAAACTGAAGGCTCCTGTGGAAACATTCTTTGTCAAACGCGACAGAGGACTCGGCCGTCCTACAAAAAAGGACCGCCGGACCATTGACGCTATGTGGGACGAAATAGATTTCAGTTCAGAATTGCCCGACGATCCGCCGGGATGTGATGAAATCCAGTAAAGTCAACTTCCTTGAATCCGGCGTTTAAGCGCCGTATTTTTTTGCCTGCTCGGCTATTAGCGCAGCATCGCTGAAGTAGTTGATGCGCATTGCATCGCGGACTTCGGCCATAGTCTGGGCTGCTGTCTCGTGGGCTTTTTCAGTACCTTTCTTGAGTATGTCGAATACTGCAGGGATGTCTTTTTCAAACTCTTTCCTGCGTTCGCGGATTGGTGCCAAAGTCTCTTCCAATACGTTGAGCAACAGCTTCTTGACCTTGACGTCTCCCAGTCCTCCGCGCATATAGTGCTCCTTCATTTCCTGAAGACAGCTGTATTCTGGTGCGTATGCCGCGAAATGCTCCGGCTTGGAGAATGCGTCCAGATAGGTGAATACGGTATTGCCCTCGACCTTTCCGGGATCGCTGACTTTAAGGTGTCCCGGGTCTGTGAACATACTCATCACTTTCTTTTTCACGTCTTCCGGAGTGTCTGACAGGTAGATGCAGTTTCCGAGCGATTTGCTCATCTTGGCCTTGCCGTCCGTGCCCGGCAGTCTCATACAAACGCTGTTCTGTGGCAGAAGAATCTCCGGTTCTACCAGAACGTCTCCGTAGATGCTGTTGAATTTGCGTACGATTTCCCTCGTCTGCTCGAGCATCGGTTCCTGGTCTTCTCCGGCAGGGACTATCGTGCCCTTGAACGCGGTGATGTCGGCTGCCTGGCTGATAGGGTAGCAGAAGAAGCCGACCGGGAGAGTGTTCTCGAAATCGCGCATCTGAATCTCGGCTTTGACGGTAGGGTTTCGCTGAAGCCTTGCCACGGTCACGAGATTCATATAATAGAATGTGAGTTCAGTCAGTTCCGGGATCATTGACTGGATGAACAATGTGCATTTCGCAGGGTCGATGCCGCAGGAAAGATAATCGAGCGCAACCTCGATGATGTTCTGCCGAACCTTCTCCGGGTTGTCGGCGTTGTCTGTAAGTGCTTGTGCGTCAGCGATGAATACGAACATTTTGTCGTAATCGCCCTCGTTCTGCAATTCAACTCTGCGCTTGAGGGAACCTACGTAATGTCCGAGATGAAGTTTTCCTGTCGGCCTGTCGCCAGTCAATATTACTTTTTCCATAATCTGTTATTTCTATTGTGTTCTGCGCTGCTTTTCCGAGTCGTTTTTGTGTTGCAGGTTGAGCAGCCTACGTCGCGTGTGCCTATTCTGGTCTTGAGCTGTCATTGCGAGACAGCGGAGAAGAGCTTTGTGAACGCGAATTTGTCAAATTTAGCAATATTTTTCGAGAATGTAACTTGTGCGCTCTTTTGAGAAGATTTCTTTTGGCATCGGATGCTCCGGCTGCTTTGTCAATGCGCTCGGAATGGAGCGGGCTATGCTTATGTCTTGCGATAACCGTCTTGGGCATC
>CAVKAQ010000027.1:0-29969 GCA_963654225.1 Butyricicoccaceae bacterium
CCCTTCTCGATAGCACGTGCTGCGATAGCCTTGCCTACGATAGCGGCAGCTTCTTTTCCGCTCTTGCCTTTGCATTCTACTGCAAGTGCCTTGTCGTTAGAAGATGCTGCAACGAGTGTTGTTGCGGTCTCATCATTGATAACCTGCACATAGATCTGCCTGTTGCTTCTGAAAACAACGAGTCTTGGTCTCTCGGCAGTTCCATTGACGTGCTTGCGAATACGGTAGTGAATACGTCTTCTTCTTTCTATTTTACTCAATGCCATAATTCATTCCTCCTATTATTTAGCGGCTGCAGTCTTACCTGCCTTACGACGAAGCTGCTCGCCAACGAACTTGATACCCTTGCCCTTGTATGGTTCAGGCTTGCGGAGAGAACGGATCTTTGCTGCAACCTGTCCGAGAAGCTGCTTGTCTGCGCTTCTGATGATCAATACAGGATTCTCACCTTTCTTTACAGCAGCGGCTTCAGCCTTGATTTCTGCCGGAAGAAGCAACTGGATGTCGTGAGAATATCCGAGGGCGAAAGTAAGGAGCTGGCCCTTAACGTCTACACGATAACCCACACCGACAAGTTCCTGTTTGATTTCAAAACCAGTTGACACGCCCACAACCATATTGTGTACAAGCGCACGATAAAGACCGTGCATTGAGCGATGTCTTGGAAGATCTGTAGGACGGGTGAATTTTATTTCTTTTCCCTCTATTGTCACGGTAATATCCGGATCAACCTTCTGAGAAAGTTCTCCAAGAGGGCCTTTAACCTTCACAACGTTGCCAGGGAGAAGCTCTACGCTCACCTTGTCCGGAAGGCTTACAGGTAATTTACCAATTCTTGACATTATCTGTTACTTTTTAGATTAATAAACATAGCATACGATCTCACCGCCGACATTGAGATCTCTAGCCTCTTTGTCTGTGATGATGCCCTTTGATGTTGAAAGGATAGCGATTCCGAGTCCGTTGAGTACTCTAGGCATATCTTTAACATCTGTGTACTTCCTAAGACCCGGAGTAGAAACGCGTACAATCTTCTTGATTGCGGCCTGCTTGGTCTGCGGATGATACTTGAGAGCGATTTTGATTGTGTTTCCAGGTATTCCCTCTACAACTTTGTAGCTGAGGATATAACCTTTCTCACAAAGAATCTTAGTCATAGCAACCTTCATCTTTGAAGAAGGCACTTCTACAACTTTGTTTCCTGCGCTGTATGCGTTGCGCACACGAGTAAGGAAATCTGCAATTGGATCAGTCATTTCTTTTGTTTTTTAATAACCGGCATCTGTAAAGACGCCCGATATCCATTGTTAATAATAAATATAATTGTATGCTATACAGCTTTCTACCAGCTTGCTTTCTTTACGCCTGGGATGAGACCATTGCTAGCCATTTCACGGAACTGGATTCTGCTGAGGCCGAAAGCACGCATATATCCTTTTGGACGTCCGGTGAGAGAGCAACGGTTGTGAAGGCGAACTGCAGAAGAGTTCTTAGGGAGCTTGTCAAGAGCAGCCCAATCACCTGCTTCCTTAAGAGCCTTACGCTTCTCGGCATATTTTGCAACTAATTTCGCGCGTTTTACTTCGCGGGCTTTCATTGATTCTTTTGCCATTGTATACTCTTTTAGTTGTTATGTTTCTTAAACGGCAGACCGAACTCTTTCAGAAGGGCGTAAGCCTCTTCGTCTGACTTGGCTGTAGTAACAAATGTGATTTCCATTCCGTGAACGCGAGGGTTCTTGTCCATATCGATTTCAGGGAAGATAATCTGCTCCTTGAGGCCGAGAGTGTAGTTTCCGTTGCCGTCAAGTTTCTCAGAAATACCGTTGAAATCACGGATACGAGGAAGAGATACACGAATAAGTCTCTCGAGGAACTCATACATCTTCACTGCACGAAGGGTAACTTTCACACCGATAGGCTGGCCTTTACGGAGGTGGAAGTTGGAGATATCCTTTCTTGAAGAAGTAAGGACTGCCTTCTGTCCAACGATAACAGAGAGCTCTGCTGCTGCCTCTTCAACAAGTTTCTTGTCGTGAGACTGGTTCTGTGAAGCCTCGCCGATACCTTCATTGATGGTAATCTTGACAAGCTTAGGAACCTGCATTACAGTTGTATAAGAGAATTTCTTCATGAGGGCAGGAACGATCTGCTCCTTGTAAGCGGTCTTGAGAGCTGGAACGTATCCTGCTGGAAGTACCTGCTCAACTGCTTCTTTCTTGGTAGATTTATTTGCCATAACTATTTGATCTCCTCTCCTGATTTTTTGGAATAACGAACCTTCTTGCCGTCAACGAACTTGTAACCTACGCGTGTAGGAACCGGTTTCGCTGCAGTGCTTTTAGGGTCGAGAAGCTGAACGTTTGAAACGTGGATTCCAGCCTCTTTCTTGATAATACCACCCTGAGGAGCCTTTGCATTAGGTTTGGTATGCCTGCTTACTATATTGATACCCTCGACAATGACACGATCCTTGTCTGTGATGACAGCGAGGACTTTGCCTGTCTTGCCTTTATCATTTCCGGCATTAACAAAAACGGTATCGCCTTTCTTTACGTGAAACTTTTTCATACTTCTTGAATATTAAAGGACCTCCGGTGCCAATGAAACGATCTTCATATAATTCTCACGAAGCTCTCTGGCTACAGGGCCAAAGATACGTGTACCTCTAAGTTCTCCTGCATTGTTGAGAAGAACACAAGCATTGTCATCAAAGCGGATATATGATCCATCCGGTCTGCGGATTTCTTTCTTTGTGCGGACCACAACAGCCTTGGACACAGAGCCTTTCTTAGCATCTCCACCTGAGATTGCGCTTTTTACTGCCACAACGATCTTATCGCCGACAGATGCATAACGGTGACGGGTTCCACCCAGAACGCGGATACAAAGAACTTCCTTTGCGCCGCTGTTGTCTGCCACCTGTAAACGTGTTTCCTGCTGTACCATCGCTATTTGACTTTTTCTACAATTTCAACTAATCTCCACCTTTTGGTCTTGCTCAAAGGACGTGTTTCCATGATGCGGACTGTATCGCCCTCGCTGCACTCGTTTTTCTCATCCTGAGCCACAAACTTGGTGGTCTTGTTAATGAACTTACCATACATAGGGTGTTTGCCTTTTGTCTCAACGGCAACAACGATTGTTTTATCCATCTTGTTGCTGACTACAACACCTATTCTTTCCTTACGAAGATTTCTTTCCATAGGGCATCTAATTAGTTCTGTTCTTTTTCTTTCTGAGAGAGGACAGTCAGCATGCGTGCGATATCCTTTCTGCTTTTCTTAAACTTGGATGTATCCTCTAATGGAGAGATAGCGTGATTTATCTTCAAGGAATCCAGACTTGCTTTCTCCACTGCAATGCGGTCACGTAAATCTGCTACGGACATTTCGCGAACTTCAGATATTTTCATTTTCTTCTCCATTAAATTATTCTACATAGTCTCTGCGGACAATAAACTTCGTTGCTACAGGGAGCTTATGAGCTGCAAGACGCATAGCCTCTTTTGCGATTTCAAGAGAAACGCCCTCAGCCTCGAAGAGAATTCTTCCCGGAGTGATAGGGCAGACAAATCCCTGAGGATCACCTTTACCTTTACCCATACGAGTATCAAGAGGCTTCTTTGTGAACGGCTTGGAAGGGAATACCCTGATCCAAATCTGACCTTCACGGTTCATATAACGCGAGATTGCCTGACGGGCAGCCTCAATCTGCTGCGATGTAAGCCAACAATTCTCAAGGGTTTTCAAACCGAAAGATCCGAATGAAAGCTGGCTTCCCCTCTGGGACATACCTTTCATGCGGTTCTTTTGTTCCCTTCTAAACTTTGTTTTCTTTGGTTGTAACATTGCTGTATTACTTTAATAATTTTTCCCAAATTCCCTAAATCTTTGAGCATCAGCTGGTTGGGCGAACTTCTCCTCAATTTTGGGAATGCAAAGTTAGTAAAAAATCCCGAAAAACAAACATTTTCGAGAATATTTTTACAGTTTTTAGACAATTTATTTTGATACTTAATTTGCGTAGTTTCAGAAAGTTATACAGGTTGATAATATATCCGTTTGCATATTTTTCGACATAACGTGACAAAAAAAAATAATGCCTTGTGCCGAGACAGCATCATAGCCTCCAGGAATCGCCGCTTAGGTTCAGAGCCCCACGAAGAAAAGCACCTTCCCGCCGCGTCAGCCGCCAGCGGAAGACAAAACACACCTGAAAGAGTATCGAGATATGGCAAGGATTGCTAAATTTGTCGCCTATATGGAGAGAAAGAGAACGGCATACATTCTGGCATTTTCACTTCTCGCATTCGCAATCGGCTTTCAGCACAGTGACATTGCAAATGCGCAGAGGCGACGTGTGCCCACTCCGCCGCGCAACGTGCCCCAATATATGCAATATGAAATCATCGACGGAGATACGGTATATATGGACATATTGAATCCGGCAATGATATCACGGTACGGCAAGATGAAAGGCCGAGAATGGAGAAAATACTATCGTCTCGTGTGGAATTTCAGCAAGACCTACCCTTATGCTCTTGTCGCCAGGAAATTGATTCACGACACCGACAGCACCTTCAGAAACAGCGGGATGAAGAACCGTCAGAAGGAAAAATACGTAAATGCCCTGCAGAAAGAACTGTTCAACGCTTTTGAAGAGCCTATGAAGAATATGACAATAAGCCAGGGGCAGTTGCTTATGAAATTGATAGACAGAGAAGTAGGTATCTCTTCATACGACATAATACGGGAATACAAAAACCGTATAGCAGCAGGATTCTGGCAGGGAATCGCCCGCGTATTCGGCACGAATATGAAGAAGCATTATGACCCGGAAGGCGAAGACAAAGCCACCGAAGAACTCGTCAGGAAATGGGAAAGCGGAGAATTTCCGTCTCTCTACTTCTCCATTTTCGGAGAATATCCGAAGAACGTGGAAATTCCGTCGAAATATAAATAAGGTTGTCCGCCGGTCATCCAGTCTTTCAGAACAATAAGATTCGCTCCGTCAGGCAGTTTCATCCTGACATCGCAGTGATAATGTCCGAACACGAAGTAATCCACCTTGTTCTTGGCCGAGAAATCCACAGCAAACTTGTACAGCGGTTCATTTTCCCCGCGAAAGACATATTGAACAGTCTTTGCCACCCTGCTCTTCTTGGACCATCCTTTACCGAACCTGAAAGCGAGATATGGGTGAAGCAGGCTGAAAAGAGACTGAAAAAACTTTGCGCGGAATCCCCAACGCATCAATTTATACAGATTATGTCCCGGCCCCAGACCGTCACCGTGCCCCAGACAAAAGACCTTCCCGCCGATGGTCACCAGATAAGGCTGCTGAAGAATCCTGATGCCCATATCCTGAAAATAATGGTAGCACCATATATCGTGATTCCCCTGGAAGAAATAAACCTGCACCCCGGACTCCATCAAGTCCATCAGGGCCGCAAAAACTCGGACATATCCTTTAGGCACAACATCGTGATACTCATACCAGAAATCCCAAATATCGCCCAACATATACAGGGCTTGGGTTTTGTCCTTAGGTATCGAATTGAGGAAATCAACAAACCGCTTCTCCCTCTCTGACGGATTGTTCACATCCAGCCCGAGATGGACGTCCGAAACGAAATATGTCAAATTCCTTTCAGCCATACGAAGTTTCTATGCAAAGATGAAAATGGCAAGAGCGGCCAGCAGACAATAGACTGAGAACCAGACCAATTTGGCTTTCTTGACGATGGCTACCATCGCCTTGCAGGATACCAGGCCAGAAACGAACGCACCAAGAAATCCCACGAAAAGAGGCACGAATCCAAGTCCGGCGGCCTGCGCAGGAGCATTAAGTCCCTTAAGAATGTCCAAAAGCTGTTCCCCGATAATCGGCGCCAGCACCATAAGGAAGGAGAACTGCGCCATATTTTCGCGCTTCACTCCGCAGATAAGTCCAGTCGCGATTGTTGTTCCGGAACGGGAAAGACCTGGAGCGACAGCGCAAGCTTGACCAAGGCCCACAATAAACGCCTGGAGATATGACAGTCCGTTGCGTTTTCCCTCATCGTGACCTTCCGATTTACCGGAAGACGCTATCCACCTGAAAGACTGGTCTGATACTGCCAAAAGGACGGCCGTAACCACAAGACACACACCGACAGTAAAAAGATTGTCGGCAAAAAGCCCCTCAACCTTATCCTTGAAAAATACGCCTACAATGCCGATAGGAATCATAGACACGATAAGTTTCAGGACGTAATCCGTTTCGTCATTATAGCGGAACTTGAAAAGCCCCTTAAGCAGACGCAATATGACGGACCAGAAAACTATGATGGTGCTCAATACCGTCGCAAAATGCACTGTGACCGTAAAATCCAGAAATCCGTCAGCATCCACGCCCAACAGTTCCCTGAAAATCATCAGATGCCCGCTGCTGCTGACAGGAAGGAATTCCGTCAACCCTTGCACTATGCCCAGAATAAGGGCCTGCCACCACTCCATATTACTTTACCTCCTTATCCTTGAACACTTTCATTATCGCCACAATCTCTATCACGATGCCGCACAATATGACGATAGGCGCGGCAACCAGTCTGCGGAAATCAAACATCGCATAATTGAACACCGCCGGGTCCTTGCTTCCGCCACCGGTCATAAGGATATAACCGGAAACCATAACCAGCAAGCCGACAAGAAGATATTTAAGTCCTTTCGGAGTTATTGGCATTTTACTCTTATCCATATCAATAATATAATTCATCTTTACTCAGAGAAACGAGTTTGTTGACCACGAAATACGTACTGATTACGCATATCACCAAACCTGAGAGCACCACAATACCCATCACTATCAGCAACTTGTCCAATGTGAAGATTTCAAACAGCTGCGAGAATTCCGACCTCACCACGAACAACACACCCACCAGCAGCAACAATGCCACTATTGAGGAAAACAGCCCGAGGAATGCAGCTTTGACCAGGAACGGAGCCCGAATAAATGATCTCGTCGCACCTACAAGCTTCATCGTATGCACGGAAAACCGCTTGGCAAATACCGTAAGCCTCATCGTGTTGTTGATAAGCACAAACGATATGAAAAGCATAAGCACGATAAAAATACCGAGGATTCCTGATATCTTGCTCAGATTGGAATTGAGCGCATCTACCAGCGAGTGCTGATACACCACTTCATCCACAACCTTATTTTCAGAAATTCTTGCCTCCACAACCTTCAGGCTGTCTTCCGAAACATAATCCGCATTCAATGTGACATTTATAGAAACAGGCACCGGAGATGTCGCAAACACGTTGAGAAAATCCTTTCCCAGCATCTCGGCCATTTCCGCCTCGCCCTGCGCTCTCGAAATGAAGTCGGTCTTGCGCACGAATGGCATCGCATCCAAGTCTTTTTTGAAATCAAGAGCTTCCGAATCGGTCACCTCCTGTTTCATAAGCACTGACACCTGCAGATTTTCCTTGAAATAGTCGGTCACACTCTTGGCGTTGACCAATAGGAGACTGGACACGCCAACCAGCAACAAGACCAAACTTATGCTGATGACAGACGAAAGATATGCATTGGCCAGACGGCGTCGCACAAGCCTGTTTTCATTACGTGCCATAATACTCCAAATTGACCTCAAAGTTAATCAATAATCGAAATATCAAAAAAAATTCTTAACTTTGTGCCTATTGAACCAATTCTAATTACGCAGATAAGATGGGCAAAAAAATCCTGTTCGTGAACTCAGAGATTTTCCCATACCTGCCTGAGACTCCGGTCGCAAAAATCGGACGGTATCTTCCTCAGGGAATCCAGGAAAGGAAAAAGGAAATCAGATCATTTATGCCGAAGTACGGTTGCATCAATGAGCGTAAGAACCAGCTCCACGAGGTAATACGTCTTTCCGGTATGAATATCGTCATCAATGACGTGGACAGGCCGCTTGTAATAAAGGTTGCATCCATCTCAGCCGCAAGGATTCAGGTCTATTTTATCGACAATGACGACTATTTCAGGAGAAAACAGTTGGACAAGTCTGATGACGGTGAATTTTTCTCCGACAATGCGGAGCGCGCCATCTTCTTCGCCCGAGGAGTGTTGGAAACTGTGAAAAAACTGAGATGGGCTCCTGATGTAATACATTGCCAAGGCTGGATAACCCAGGTTCTGCCGCTCTATCTCAAAAAAGCATATAAAGACGACCCTATATTCGCCAACAGCAAGATTGTCCTGTCGTTATACGACGATATGCCTGAAAAATTCAACGAGGACTTCCAGCGTCTGGTAAAGTTCGGAGACATCAACGACTCCGACACTCAGCTTTTGTCCGATCCTACTGGCATAAATCTTGCTAAAACTGCGGCTCAGTATTCAGACGGCATCATTTTAGGTTCAGAGAACATAGATGAGAGTCTTGCCGAATACTGCGAAGGCCTGTCCAAACCGGTTCTGAAGTACGATGCCGGTTCTTATGAGGACGGTTCCTACGTAGATGCGTATAACAGTTTTTATGACAATCTCTAGAATGAAAATCTTTTCAAGATTCGCTGCGGTTTCAACAATCTGCTCTGCTGTTCTGTGCGCCGCTTCCTGCGTCAACGTCAACAAGACAGTCGGTGAATCATTCATACCTGACAGCCAGAAATACGACATATATACTGCAACGTTCGACATAACCGACATTGAACAGGAAATGGCCGACAGCCTTTCCGGGTACAGTATGTACAAGTTTACATTCGGCGCATTACGCGACGAGACATTCGGCCTTACGACAAGAAAAACGGCATTCACGCTCGTTCCTGTCAACGACACGCTCGATTTCGGAACCAACGCTAAATTCCGCCAGTTCCATTTCTCCGCTGTCTCCGACTCAACGTCATACTGCGATCCGAGCCAAGAATACATACTTCAGAATGTGAATGTATATGAGCTGGACAAAGCCATAGACTACAATAAGTTGTATCCGGAATTGTCTTACTCGCTGAAGAGAATAACCGATGGAGTTCCTGTCTATACCGGTCAGGATTCTCTGGCATTCAATTTCAGCAGGGCTTTCGGCGAGAAATATATGGGTATCACGGTCGAGGATATGGACACTTTGACCACGTACACCAAGAAATTCCCTGGCATTGTAATCTCTACAGACGCTCCTGCAGGCATAGGCGGGCGTATAAATATGTTCAGGCTTCCTCTTGCCGTCAGCAGCGGAACAATATACGGCAGCTATGCTGAGCTTAAATTCACAGCCGACTATGGAACACGCGAAAGTGTGGATACATCTTTCCTGTTCTATCTCGGACCTCTCGATCTGTATGACCTCAGCAACGTGACATCAACCTCTGTAAGCACATACACACAGATAGCGTTCGACCAGACCACACACTCCAGCAAAGATATGGCCAGCAAGGTCAAGGAGAGCACAGTCATAGAAGGCGGACGCGGAATAAAGCCGATAATAAAAGCCAAATCGCTGAGAGAGCAGATTCTTGATGAAATCTGCAAGCACACGGACAATCCGAATTCTGCAGTAGTCAGCAAGGCCACTTTGCTGTTGCCTTTCGAGTTCCCTGAGGACTACACCAAGATGTATGAATATCCGACAGCCATCAATCCGACCTGCCGCATCGCCACGGACACTTCCGTAACATTCGCCAGCATCACGGACTCGAGCATCTCAGATGAAAACCAGGGAGACATAGACCGCTCCAACTGCAGATATTCACCTGACGTCACACACCATATCCAGGAACTCATAAAGTTGTCAGACCTGTCCAAAGTTACGAATTATGATATGTGGCTGTTCCCTATCGCGACAGAGACAGTGGCGTCATCATCTTCATCATCAAGCAGTTCGACAGATGACTATTACCAGCAGCTGATGTACTACAACTATTACAACAATCTGTACAACGGCTACGGTTACGGCAGTTATGGATACGGTTACAGCAATTACTATAACAATTACTACAATTATGCGATGCTGCAGCAGATGTATTCGGCTTCTTCCAGCTCGTCTTCAAGCAGCACGACGACTACGCTTACGATGATGGACTTCCACCGTTACTACAAGGCCGTGCTGAATGGACCTGAGGCGGAAGAGAACAGGCCTACGTTCAAGATAGTGTACGCCATTCCAAAATCCGAATAGCACATAACACTTGGCCCGCTCCTGTCGCTTCAGTGGGCTTAGGTACAACAGATAACGAGAGGATGACTGAAAGATTTTTCAGACACCCTCTTTCTTTATGACACGTAGCCTCCCAGGCCCGCATCCATCCTTTCGCACGTTAGAGGGAGCAGCCGAAGAAGAATGCCGCAGACAGAGACCGCGGGCATTCGCAGCAACAAAAAAAAGAGAGGCTAACCCTAAAGGTCAACCTCTCTATTTGTTTGGTCGCAGGAGTATTACTTCTCAGCTACTTTACCTTCAACATACTTTACAGCGTCAGCCACTGTGCCGATCTGATTTGCATCCTCATCTGGGATCTTAATGCCGAATACTCTCTCGAACTCCATAAGAAGCTCAACTGTGTCAAGAGAATCAGCTCCGAGATCGTTTGTGAAGTTGGCAGTCTCTGTTACCTCTGATTCCTCAGCACCGAGTTTGTCAACGATGATGGCTTTCACCTGTTTTACGATTTCTTCGTGTGACATAATTGTATAAATTATTAAGTTTAATGATTAATATATTCTTTCCACATAATATTCGGCAAAGTAAATAAAAAAAATCCGAATAACGAAATTTTTTACCCTCCACGGGTTGGCCCGAGCCTACTGTATGGCCTTTTCAGAACTCAATTTGCGCCAAATTCGTAAGCCATTGACAGAGTTGATGAAATAGAAGGCATATTTGATTACCATAACGATGGTATAACTGGTATCGGAGGATGCCATAGACTTATCCAGCCAAAGAAGTATGGAGAATATATTAACTGATATCCAGATGAACCATTGTTCCATATACGCAAGCGACATCAGAATCTGCCCGAGCACATTGAGAATAAAGACAAGAGCGTCAAACAGAATTATATAGCGTATTCCTTTGAGCACATCGCTCTGTCCTCCGACATAGCAGAGGATAAAATAGGCGACTGCCGTGCCGATGAGAATGAATGCAACAGTCATTATCCAAGATGAAGCCGACAAACGGCGCGCATGAACCTTCGTCTCAGAATCAGCCCCGCGTCTGCGCCACTGCCACCAGCCCACAAACTGCATAGGCAGGAAGTAGAACGCATGCAACGCAAAATTTCCCCATACAGGCTCACCGCCGGGCCTTATGCTGCTGTCGAGAGCCACGATTGAGGCTATTGTCACATCTATGACACCGAACAGGAAAGTCCAAATATTGCCGTTTGCCGAGAGGACGGTATTCACTACGCCCATCAGCGCGCCCACGCTTGCAAGTATGAGCATAAAATGCCTTGCATCAGGCAGTTGCAATTTGAATATATTGGTCACGATAACGGCTATGAACATTCCTGCCAGAATGAACGCGTTAAACCAGAAATTGAATTTGTCGTTATTCTTCTTCATCATCAGAATTTAGTTGTGTGTGAATCCGCTCGGCCAAGTCTTTACGTCCGAGAAATTGTTCAAGGTCCTGCAATGATGCGGCTGCAATACGAGGCACACTGCCATAGTGCATCAGAAGCCGCTTTTCAGTCTGCTCCCCTACGCCTTTGATTCTCGACAGCGCAGACTCAATCTGACTCTTGCTCCTCAGACTTCTGTGGAATGTTATCCCGAATCTGTGCGCCTCGTCTCTTATCTGCTGCAAGACCTTCAATGCGGAAGAATTCCTGTCTATAAACAACGGATACGGGTCGCCTACGCGTATCACCTCCTCCAGGCGCTTTGCAAGTCCAACCACCGTCAATTTATCCGTCAATCCAAGTTCAGCCAATGCCTGATAAGCGAAGTCGAGCTGCCCTTTGCCTCCGTCTATGACTATAAGCTGGGGCAGGTCATCAGGAGCTTCCCTCAACATTCTGGAATATCTCCGATTGACCACCTCTTTCATTGACGCGTAGTCGTTGGCACCTATGACTGTCTTTATCTTGAACTTTCTGTAGTCTTTCTTTGACGGCACTGCATCCCTGAACACCACACAGGAGGCGACAGGATTAGTGCCCTGGATATTGGAGTTGTCGAAACACTCGATATGTTTCGGGAGTTCCTGCATCCCGATCGCCTTGCGCAGTTCCTCCATAACCATATTCCTGTATTGATCCGGGTCTGTATGCTCCTTCTGCCGTATGGAATTAAACTGAAACTCCTTTGCATTCTTGGTGCTCAGGGTCAGGATAGCCAGCTTATCCCCTTTCGCAGGTATTCTGAACGTCACACCGGGCATTTCTACATCCGGGAGGAAAGGCACTACCACCTCACCCTCGATTTTTCCGAATTTAGATTCAATCTCGGCGATAAATTCACTGAGTACAGCTGACGGCTCCTCTTCTATATTCATCCGGAAACCCAGATTCAGAGACTGGACTATCGCCCCCGATCTCACACGCATAAAGTTGCCGAAAGATTCATTGGCATCTGTCACCAGGGAGAACACATCAACGTTGGTATCAGACGCGGAGGTTATGATTGACTTGGAATAATGCGTCTGCAGGGAATCGTATTTCTGTTTATAGATCTGTGCCTGCTCAAAATCCAATGAATCCGCAGCTGCAAGCATCAATTTCTTGTAGTGCTGTATCACATCGTTCGCGCCGCCCTTGAGAAGCCTTACAATCTCCTCAATTTCATCATTATACGCCTTTGCTGATATCCTGCCGACGCAACATCCCGAGCATCTCCCGATATGCAGGTCAAGGCAGGGACGGAATTTTCCGCGAAGCACTGAATCGGAGGTAATCTTGTTGTTGCAGGAGCGTATTTTATAATTCTCAGAAAAGAATTCTATCAGATTCCTGGCGTGCATCACCGAACTGTACGGACCGAAATATCTGTTGCCTTTTACGACTCTCCTTGTCAGATAGACTTTCGGAAATTCGTCTCCGGTAACACATATCCACGGATATGTCTTGGAATCCTTGAGGAGAATGTTGTATTTGGGCTTGTACTGCTTGATAAGATTGTTCTCGAGCAGCAGCGCATCCGCCTCCGAATCCACGACAGAATACTGAGCATCTGCGATTTTCGAAACCAATATGCGCGTCTTGACATTAAGCCGGTCAGCAGGTACGAAATATTGGGCCACCCGCTTATGCAAGTCCTTAGCTTTTCCTACATATATCACAATTCCCTCGGAGTCATAATATCTATAGACCCCGGGGGAATGTGGAAAAAGTGCTATTTTTTCTTTTACTGTCAATTTCAGGACAGTTATTATTTCACGTATTTGGAAACCTCTTCTTCGATTGCATCGCCATAGAGACCTCTCTTGATGATGACTCCGTCAGGTCCGAAAAGAACGATGTGAGGAATTCCTACGATGCCATATATGTCTGTAGGAACAGACTTAGCATCTACAATCTGATTCCAGTTGACGCCATACGCTTTTGCCGTATCAAGGCTCTCTTTAGGGGTCTTTTCCCAAACGGCTACACTGACTACATCGAAGTCTTTTCCGTGATATTTGTCATACACAGACTTGACATTAGGAATCTCGTTCTTGCAAGGACGGCACCAGGATGCCCAGAAATCTACAAGGACATATTTTCCTTTGCCTACATAATCTGAGAGTTTTGCAACCTTTCCGTTAGGCTGTTCAATGCTGAAATCAGTGAACATCATACCCTCAGCGGTTGTCTTCCTTGAAGTTATGCTCTTCTTGACAGATGACACGAAGCGGTTGTTCGCAGCAACAGCTGAATCCAAAGATGTGATGACAACCTCAAGTGAGTCGTCTGAAAGATCATCATAGACATTCTGAAGCGCATAAACCGAGATGACATTATCCTTGTTAGCGTTCAACACCTCAAAATTATACTGTTTGTATTTCTCGAGGAACGAGTCATTGAATTCTTCCAGCAGAGAGTCCTTCTTCTCGTCAGAAAGGCCTGTCGAGTCAGATATGGCAGACATAGTGGTGCGATATTCAACCACGTAATCACGGTTCTTTTTGGAGAACTCGTCAAGTCTTGAGGTCAATGAAACTGCCGGCTTCTCTGATTTGCAAGTCAATGTTCCATTCTCCAAAGCGAAGTTCAGCACTGTACCGTCTGAAATGAATGATGTTCTTGCATTTCCTGCCGAAACAGAACCGATGACGGATTTGTTTACAGGCAGGTCAAGCTTAAAAGCGGCGTTCTGCAACTTTACTGTGGTGTCCACGCTACCTGGGATAACAATATCTATTTCTTCAGGGACGTCTGCGCCTGAGAACTTACCCTGAAGAGTCGTGTTCGTTGAAACCGAATTGCAGGCTACCATAGCAAGAGCCGCAAAAGAGAGTGTCAAATATTTATTCATAACCATACGATTTATTATCGGTAATTAAAACGCGAAATACGGCGTAAAATTACAGAATAAATCCCACTTTCGCAATCGCCGCAATAGCTGGATATTTATGGAACAATTTACGCCGGAACGGTTTTGGGTTTAGCGAATTTCTGCAGGATTTTTTGTGGAAGAAAACACCTGAGCACAAAAAAAGTGGCGAACTTTTCAGCTCGCCACTTTACATATTCTGCAAGAATTTTAGTTTCTAGCTTCTTTCTTGTCTCCGCGTCCGCGACCGCCGCGACGAGGACCACGATCTCCACGAGACTGACGGCCCTGTCCCTGAGGCTGTGCAGAAGCAGCTGCAACACCTGCATTAGGTGAAAGGTCTTTCTTTCCATAAACCTCACCGTTGCAGATCCAAACCTTGATACCAAGAGCACCAACCTTTGTGTGAGCTACTGCAAGAGCATAGTCGATATCAGCACGGAATGTATGAAGTGGAGTACGTCCCTCTTTGAACATTTCGCTTCTTGCCATTTCAGCACCGCCTACACGGCCGCTGATCTGAACCTTGATACCCTCAGCACCTACACGCATTGCGGTAGAAACTGCCATCTTGATAGCCCTTCTGTAAGAGACACGGCCCTCGATCTGACGAGCGATACTGTCTGCTACGATGTTGGCGTCAACTTCCGGCCTTCTGACCTCAAAGATGTTGATCTGAACTTCCTTGTTTGTAACTTTCTTAAGCTCTTCCTTGAGTTTATCTACGGCGCTGCCACCTTTACCGATGATAACACCTGGCCTTGCAGCCTGAATAGTCACAGTGATGAGCTTGAGGGTTCTCTCGATAACAATCTTGGAAATGCTGGCATTTGCAAGACGGTTTACAAGATATTTACGGATTTTGTAGTCTTCCGCAATTTTCTCAGCGTAATTACCACCACACCAGTTAGAGACCCAACCACGGGTGATACCGATTCTGTTGCTGATAGGATTAGTTTTCTGTCCCATATTATTTATTGTCCTCCACTGTTGTTGGTTTCTTTACATCAAGGATGATGGTAACGTGGTTAGAACGCTTGCGGATTCTGCCGGCTCTACCCTGTGGGCAAGGACGGATTCTCTTGAGTGTACGACCCTCGTCAACCATAATGGTTTTGACGATTACATTACCGTTATCCAGTTCTTTTGTTTTGTCCTGGTTTTTGGCCTCCCAGTTAGCGATTGCACTGCGAAGAAGAGTCTCAAGAACCTTTGAAGGTGCCTTCTTTGAGAACTTGAGCAGATCAAGGGCGCGGTTAACTTCCACACCTCTTACAGTGTCTGCAACAAGACGCATCTTGCGAGGAGAAGAAGGAACATCCTTCACTTTCGCAATGGCGGTCTGGCGCTTAATCTCTTTCAGTCTTTCGGCCATTTCTCTTTTACGTTTTCCCATAATTTCTGATCAATTAAGCGATTTTACTTATTGTTACCTGAATGGCCTCTGAAAGTTCTGGTTGGAGCAAACTCTCCGAGCTTGTGACCTACCATATTCTCAGTTACATATACAGGAATGAACTTATTCCCGTTATGAACCGCGATGGTATGACCAACGAAGTCAGGAGAGATCATGCTTGCGCGTGACCAGGTCTTCACGACCTCTTTCTTCTTGCTACCTTCATTCATAGCAAGGATTCTTTTTTCCAGAGCTTCCTGGATATATGGACCTTTTCTTAATGAACGACTCATAATCTCTTAAGTTTAATTCCTGTTATTTCTTTCTTCTTTCAATAATGAACTTGTTTGAAGTAGCCTTAGGATTACGTGTCTTGTAGCCCTTTGCAGGAAGTCCCTTGCGAGACCTTGGGTGACCACCGGAAGCACGACCTTCACCACCACCCATCGGGTGATCTACCGGGTTCATTACAACACCACGGTTGTGAGGACGTCTGCCGAGCCATCTGCTGCGACCAGCCTTACCGTAAGACTCCAAATTGTGTTCAGGATTTGATACGACACCTACAGTTGCACGGCAGGTTACAAGCACCATTCTTGTCTCGCCTGAAGGCAGACGAAGGATGACGTGATTTCCTTCACGCGCAGCAATCTGAGCATAAGTACCTGCAGAACGTGCCATAGCACCACCCTGACCAGGACGAAGCTCGATATTGTGTACGAGTGTACCAACTGGAATTTCCCCAAGAGGAAGAGTATTGCCGAGCTCAGGAGCAACGCCTGAACCTGACTCGATGACCTGACCTACCTTCAGTCCGTTAGGAGCAATGATATATCTCTTCTCATTATCCTCGTACTGAACGAGTGCGATACGTGCACTACGGTTAGGATCGTATTCTATAGTAAGAACAGTTGCTTTGCAAGCATCCTTTGCACGATGGAAGTCGATGATACGATACATTCTCTTGTGACCGCCGCCGATATAGCGCATAGTCATCTGACCTGTATTGTTACGACCACCTGTGCTCTTAAGAGGCTCAAGCAATGATTTCTGTGGCTTTTTGGCGGTGATATCGTCAAAAGCGCTGATTACCTTGTTCCTTTGACCAGGAGTAACCGGTTTGAATTTCTTTGTTGCCATTGCCTTATCCCTTAAATATTACTGTAGAAATCAATCTTATCTTCACCGGCAAGAGTAACGTATGCTTTCTTGAAGTGATTCATACGGCCTCTAAGCATACCGGCTTTTGTGTAACGGGATTTTCTTTTCCCGTGATAGTTCAATGTATTCACAGATGCTACAGAGACATTATACATCTGCTCGATGGCAGACTTGATCTCTATTTTGTTTGCATCGCGGTCCACAATGAATCCGTAACGGTTCAACTTTTCGCCCTGAGCCGTCAACTTTTCTGTTACAATTGGCTTAATGATAATTCCCATCTCTCAATCTTTTTAGCGTGCAACTCTTGAGGCGATGATATCCTGAACACCGTCAACGAGAACCATTGAGTGAGCGTTCATAATAGCATAAGTGTTGATCTCATTGACAGTGATCACATTCACCTGCTCGAGATTACGTGATGAAAGGTAAATATTGGCAGAGTTCTCAGGAAGTACAAAGAGGACTTTTCTGTCTCCTGCCTTGATAGCAGAAAGAATGTTCAAGAACTCTTTTGTCTTAGGAGCCTCCATTGTGAAAGGCTCTACGAGAACGATCTTGTTCTCTTTTGCCTTGTATGAGAGAGCTGAGAATCTTGCGAGCTGTTTGAGCTTCTTGTTAAGCTTCATATCGTAGCAACGTGGCTTAGGACCGTGTGCACGACCACCACCTACATAGATATTTGCTTTCAATGAACCGTGACGAGCTCCACCGCCACCTTTCTGGCGACCTTGTTTCTTGGTGCTGTGTGCGACTTCGCTTCTATCCTTGGTTCTTGCTGTACCCTGACGCTGGTGAGCGAGATACTGAAGCACATCGAGGTAGATAGCGTGATCGTTCGGCTCAAGACCGAAGACTTTCTCGTCGAGGACAACTTTCTTTCCGGACTCAGATCCGTCAATCTTCAAAACTGACAATTCCATAAATTAATCCTCCAACATTAGATATGAACCTTTAGCTCCAGGTACAGAGCCTTTCAAAACGATAAGGTTATTCTCAGGGATAACTTTAACAACCTGAAGATTGAATACCTTTACTCTTGCGTTGCCCATATGGCCGGCCATTCTCATTCCCGGGAATACGCGTGAAGGCCAAGATGATGCACCCATTGAACCAGGGTGACGAAGTCTGTTGTGCTGACCGTGGGTAGCACCACCGACACCGGCAAATCCGTGACGTTTAACAACGCCCTGGAAACCCTTTCCTTTAGAAGTACCGATAACGTCAACATACTCAACACCTTCGAAGATGTCGGCAACTGTAACGACGTCACCTAATTTAAGCTCTCCCTTGAAGTCTGCCGCAAATTCGGCAATCTTGCGATGAGGAGTGGTTCCTGCCTTTTTGAAATGCCCTTTGAGAGGGGCGCTGGCGTGTTTCTCTGTAGTTTCGTCATAGGCAAGCTGTACAGCGGCATAACCATCTTTTTCTACTGTACGGAGCTGCGTAACAACGCACGGACCAGCCTCGATAACGGTGCATGGAATATTCTTTCCATCGGCACCGAAAACGGAAGTCATTCCGATTTTCTTTCCAATTAATCCAGGCATTGGTTTGATAATTAATTGTTTGTTAATACTTTATCGTATCTCCGCATATTTTGCGGACCGCAAATGTACGAATAATTTTCTTATTTTCAATGATTTCCGCAAGAATTCCTCAAAAAGTTTTACAAATGCAGAATATGATTCAACCGGACAATGCCGAAAGTCCTTACGGCCTGCCCGAACGCATTGACGGACACGCGACAAAGCATCTCACTTCAGTCAAGGACAGATGCCTTTCCCTATTATTATATGAGTAAAATTTACTACTTTTGTGAAATGACAATGCGGACGAACAAGCCATTCCGCAACAAGAAATAAAACGACAAGATGGTCCTGCCTCTGGAAATATTCGGATTCCTCAGAATCAGCCTGACAGATGTCCTTGACATTCTGTTGGTGGCGTTGCTGATATATGTCATTTTCCGCTGGATTCGGGATTCCGCAGCGATGAACATTTTCACAGCAATCATCGCCATATACGTATTGAAAGTTGTCGCTGACGCCTTGAAAATGAAATTGATAGGTGCTTTGTTGGGCACATTCATCGACGTGGGAGTCCTGGCTGTCATCATCATATTCCAACCGGAGATAAGACATTTTCTGATGAAATTCGGCAGCGGGTCAAGGTTCGGGCTCAAAACCAGAGCGTTCATCAACAAGTTCTTCGGCAACGAGGACAACACTATGGACAACGCGGCCCTGAAGGAGATAACCGAGGCATGCAGAACAATGTCCGAGCAGAAGACGGGAGCGCTCATCGTCCTTCCTCACCACGTCAGCCTCAACCACATCATTGAGACCGGCGACAGAATCGACGCCAACATCAACAGAAGGCTTATAATGAATCTGTTCTTCAAGAATTCCCCACTCCACGACGGGGCTATGATCATAGACAAGAACAGGATTGTCGCCGCAAGGTGTACTCTGCCGATAACTGAAAGAACCGACATTCCGGCAAGCTATGGTATGAGGCACAAGGCCGCCATAGGAATTACAGAAGAAACAGACGCGGACGTGATTGTCGTCTCAGAGGAGACCGGAGGAATCTCATTCGGGCACGGAGGCGCATTGACCGAAATAAGCAATATCAATGAACTGAAGCTGAAACTCAGCAATTCATTGTCTGCCGGACAGGACACAAAAAAGGAGAATTCGAAGAATTAGAGGCGTAGAGCTATGACAGAAGAGAGAATCGAGGCAATACTGGGATTCGACAGGATCAGAAAAACAATATCCGACAGGTGCAGTACGGATTATGCCACGGAACGCACGGAGAACGAGAAATTCTCCACCAATGAAAAGGAAATCAGGCATAGACTGCTGCTTACAGACGAAATGCGACTTATCGTAATGTTCGAGGAGTCGTTTCCGTCAAACGGATATATCGACTGCGTAGGCTTCCTGAAAATACTTGAAAATGCAGGCTCCAACATTGATCTGACATCATTGGGAAAGTTGCGGACAATGCTGGAAACACTCCGCAAGATTTCATTGTTCTTCAGCGGCATTAAGGACGGAGTGTATCCCAATCTCAAGAAAATGGTCGAGGGTATAGCCCTTTTTCCGGAGGTTCAGCAACGCATCGACACCATTCTCGACAAATACGGCAACGTGAAGGATACCGCATCTGACCAGCTGTATGACATACGCAAGCGCTTGAAAGACAAGGAAGGAGCTATTTCCAAACGAATCGGAGCGATTCTGAAGAAAGCGCAGACCGACGGAATTGTGGACAGCGACACGTCTATCGTTATGAGAGACGGCAAGATGCTGATACCTGTCAATTCCGCGAACAAAAGAAAGATACAGGGATTCGTCTATGATGAATCCGCATCCGGAAAGACCACGTTCATCGAACCTGCCGAGATAGTCGAAATCAGCAACGAGATAAACGAGCTGCATTTCGCCGAGACAAGGGAAATCGCCAACATTCTGCGGGCATTCAGCGATTGGATACGGCCGACTGTGCCGGAGCTGCTAGTCGGAGCGGAGTGCATAGGCGAACTCGACTTTATCATAGCCAAAGCACAGACCGCTCTTGAGTTCATTGCAGGTATGCCTATAATCTCGGAAGACAATTCCATAAATCTGCGCAAGGCAAGACACCCCCTGCTCGAGAAGTCATTGAAAAAGGAAAATAAGGAAATCATTCCTCTTACAGTGACATTGACTCCGGAAAAACACATTCTCCTGATATCAGGCCCGAATGCGGGTGGAAAGTCAGTGTGCCTGAAGACAGTGGGACTGCTTCAATATATGTTCCAGTGGGGTATGCTCATACCGACGTCCGAAACATCCGAGATGATGATATTCGACCGGATTATGGCAGACATCGGCGACGGTCAGTCAATAGACAACGACCTCAGCACGTACAGTTCTTTCCTTGTGTCAATGAAAGATATGCTGGCGCAGGCCGACTCCAGGACACTGGTCCTGATTGACGAATTCGGTTCCGGAACTGAGCCTGCAGCCGGTGGAGCAATCGCGGAAGCCATTCTCAACGAATTTGACAAGAGAGGCGTATATGGCGTCATAACAACACATTACACCAATCTTAAACTTTATGCGTCAGGGACGGAGACTGGCGTAATCAACGGCGCGATGCAGTTCGACGCAAAGAACATAGCCCCGCTGTTCAAACTTGAGATAGGACTGCCTGGGAACTCTTTCGCATTTGAGCTTGCAAGAAAAATCGGCTTGCCGGAGGTGATTGTAAAAGACGCCGAATCACGCGCCGGAGAAGAATTCGTGGGCATAGAGCGCAACCTCAGAAGGATAGCGAGAAACCGCCGCGTGCTGGACGAGAAAATCCAGAAAATCCGCAATACAGACAAGACACTCGAGAACATAACCGGGAAGTACCAGAAAGAGTTGGAAGATATCCGGAAAATGCGTCAGGACATCATCGAAGAGGCAAAGAAAGAGGCGGAAGAGATTGTCAAAGGCGCCAATAGGCAAGTTGAAAAGACAATCCGCACCATTCGCGAAAAACAGGCGGAAAAGGCGGAGACAAAGAAAGCCAGAGAGAATCTGCAGGGATTCGTCAATGCACTTGCCAGGAAGAAAGAGCAGGACAAGAAAGACCACGACGTATATCTGGAGGACAAACTCCGTCAGGTCAGTGAAAGGCAAAAGCGTCAGCAGCAGAGGAATGCAAGGCGCGGAGGGACAGAAGAACAGCGTAAGCTCAACGAGGAGCAGGAAAAGGCCAAGAGAATCTCAGCATTCAGAAATGGACCTCTCCAAGTGGGAGAAAAGGTCCGCATAAAGTCCAACGGAATGGTCGGTGAGGTTGCCATAGTGTCGGACAAGGCCGTGACAGTCATTGTGGGCAGCATAAAGAGCAAGATGCCGCTGGATAAAGTGGAGCGCATCAGCTCAAATGAATTCAAGAGCGCATTGAAAGCCACAGTAAACTCCAGCCCGTCGTCATCCGTAATGGACGCGTCCATCTCCGAAAGGAAATTGAACTTCAAGATGGAACTGGACGTCAGAGGTCAAAGGGTCAATGAGGCTCTTGAGAACGTTATGCACTATGTGGATGATGCCATAATGCTGAACGTCTCGTCAGTCAGAATCATCCACGGCAAAGGCACCGGCGCGTTGAGAGATGAGATTCAGAAATTCCTCAGGGCTACACCCGGAGTGGTTTCGGCAAAAGATGAGAGCGTCCAGCTCGGAGGGTCGGGCGTGACAGTGGTGAATTTCGACAAATAAACAGTTACGGATATGAGGGGAAGGATTACACTTGGAAAGAAAGGGGAATATGAAGCGTGTCAATATCTTATGGAGCGCGGACATACGATTCTGGCAAGGAATTGGAGGGCCGGTCATCTTGAAATTGACATAATTTCATTGGCTAATGATGGAATACATTTTGTAGAAGTCAAGAGCCGTGTGGCGCCGTTGCAGGGAGAACCGCAGGACGCCGTCAATGCACTGAAACAAAGAAGAATAGCTCACGCTGCAAACCGATACCTCGCTTTGGAGGCCAAGCATATCGGAAGCGATACGGAGGTCTGGTTCGATGTGGCGGCAGTAGTTTACGACAAGGGGAAAAGCACGTTGAACTATTTTCCTGCGGCATATATGCCGATATGCGTATGATGAAGAAATTTATTGATAATTTTCGACTGATATACTGATATGAAGAATAACCAATATTGCATTATAATGGCCGGAGGGCATCTCAACCGCTTCTGGCCAATCAGCAGAGAAGACCTGCCAGGACATTTCAGAGACATCTCGGGCACCGGAAGATCGCTGGTGAGAATGGCTTACGACAGATGTGTCGGAGTCGTGCCTCCGGAAAATATACTGATAATCACGCTGGCGAAGTTCAAGAACATTATCAGGGAACAGATTCCGGAACTGCCTGAAAACAATCTCCTGCTTGAGCCTTATGCCAGACGCACGGCTCCCTGCATCGCATATTCCACATATACATTGCTCAAGAGAGACCCGTCAGCTGTCGTTGCTATGACTCCGGCAGACTTGATTATCAATGACGAAGACCTTTTCAAGGAGACATTGACCAGCGCTCTTGACTATGCTGCCGAGAATCCGATACTTATGACTCTCGGCATCCGCCCGGACAGACCGGATACGGAATATGGCTACATCCAGGTAAGCGGTGGCAAGGAAGCCTGCGCGGAGAACAAGCCGATGAAAGTCAAGACTTTCACTGAAAAGCCGGACACGGAAATCGCAAAAGCATTCTTCCGCAGCGGAGAGTTCTTCTGGAACTCCGGAATATTCGTTTGGCAGGCAAATGTCATCAAGGAAGAGATGGAAAAATATATCCCTGAGGTCACAAGGCTGTTTGACGGATGGGAAGGCGCGCTCGGAAGTGCATCAGAGACAGCATTCATCGAAAGAGCTTACACCGACTGCGTCAAATTGTCCATTGATTACGGAGTGATGGAAAAGACCGACAGAGCGTGGATTTTCCCTGTACATTTCGGATGGTCAGACATTGACAGCTGGGAAAATTTCTACACCAGCATCCGCAACAAGGATTCCGAGGGTAACATTTCCAATACTCCGGAGAAACTTCTGCAAAACGACAGGCGGAACATCGTGCTGACCAACAACAAGAAAAAGTTGTTGGCGATTCGCGGGCTTGAGGACTTCATCGTGGTCGATACAGATGACGTATTGCTCATCTGCCCTCGCGACGACAAACAATATAAGGAGTTGATCAGCGGCACCCGTATGCCGGGATTCGACAAATACAGGTAATACAAGACTTGGAAAGATTCTAAACAATATACATTATGGCATTAGAACAGCAGATTCAGAAAGATATTATGGAGGCAATGAAAGCCCATAATACCGTGCGCACCAATGCGGTACGCGCAATAAAGTCAGAAATCCTTCTCGCAAAGACATCAGGAGCGGGTAGCGAATTGACTGACGGCGATATTCTCAAACTTATCCAGAAATTGATCAAACAGCGTAAAGAGTCAGCTGAGATGTACAGCCAGGGAGGTCGCAAGGACCTTGCGGACAACGAGTTGGCAGAAGCCGCCGAGATGGAGGGCTATCTTCCTAAGCAGTTGAGCGAGGCTGAAGTTGAAGATATAGTGAAAGGCATCATCGCCGAGGTCGGTGCGACCAAAATGTCCGATATGGGCAAAGTGATGGGTGTCGCAACGAAGAAACTTGCAGGACAGGCTGACGGAAAGACAGTTTCATCAGTTGTCAAGAAGTTGCTGGCGTAATACAAAAAAGAAGCGTCCTCGCCGGGCGCTTCCTATTATAGAAAAAGGATTGTTGAGAGTTTCAACAATCCTTTTTTGTCGGGGTACTGTGACTCGAACACAGGACCCTCTGGTCCCAAACCAGATGCGCTAGCCAACTGCGCCACACCCCGATAAACAAACCCTCGGATTTTCTCCTAAGGTCCCGCTCCCTGAGATTCATATCTCCGAATGGGACTGCAAATATACGGCTCTTTTTCCATTTTGCAAAATTTTCAGAAGAAAATATTGGCGAATTACTCTAAGAGTTGCCATCCAGTCTCTTTTTAGGGCTTCGCAACCTGCGCAGTTACAATAAAAATCAGTAACTTCACGAAGTTAGAAAGAACACGGATTATGATGATAGAAGCAACGCATATCGAGAAATCATTCGGCACACTGAAAGTGCTCAAAGGCATAGACTTCAAGGCTGAAAAATCAGAAGTCGTATCCATAATGGGAGCCTCAGGAGCCGGAAAATCAACTTTGCTTCAAATTCTTGGCACACTTTCCACCCCGGACAGCGGGTCACTAATCATTGACGGAACGGAAACAAGGACCTTGAACAAACAAGAGCTCAGTGCATTCAGGAACAAGAAAATCGGATTCGTTTTCCAATTCCACCACTTGCTTCCGGAATTCACTTCAGTCGAAAACGTGATGATTCCTGCTCTCATTGCAGGCAAAAGCGAGAAAGAGGCAAAAAGTTCCGCACTTGAGCTGCTCGGTACTCTCGGATTGTCGGAACGCGTCAACCACAAGCCTTCCGAGTTGTCAGGCGGTGAACAGCAACGTGTTGCCATAGCCAGGGCTCTCATAAATCAGCCCGCCGTACTTTTTGCAGATGAGCCTTCCGGTAACCTGGACAGCGCGACAAAGACCGAACTTCACAATCTGTTTTTCAAACTGCGTGACACATTCGGACAGACCATAGTAATTGTCACTCACGACCCGGAGCTCGCCAAAATGTGCGACAGGTCTCTGTTTATGAAAGACGGCGTATTCGTTGAGGATTAAAAACCGTTATTGGGATAGTGTTCTGAAGTGCCTGAATAGATGAATGTATTTCATTTCAAAAGATTTGATGTCAGGAACGAGAAGTCCGCATTGAAGGTAAACACCGACGCGGTGCTCATGGGGGCTATCGTGCCTCTGCACGGCGATGAGCGCACTGTCCTTGACATCGGCACAGGCACAGGGGTGATTGCACTGATGATTGCGCAAAGATTAAGCGATATAGCAGGTGGTCAAGCCGCAGCATTAGAATCGAATGAAGCCTTCGCTCAAATCAGCACAAATTCAGATGAGAAAGCGGTGGATGACTTAACGGGGACAAGAGGCCACACTCAAATCATAGGCACGAATTGCGAGAAGTGGCAGACGCGAACGGGCAAAAATGAAAACGCATCTCAAAGTCGCGCAAGCACTGAGACCCTGAATATTACCGGAATCGATATTGACAAGGACGCCGCGGAAGAAGCCAAAGAGAATTTCGCAGGCTCACCTTGGCACAACATTCTCGAGGCCGAGAATTGTTCTCTTGACGACTGGCAGGACCGGCACGCTGATTCAAGATACGACATCATTGTTTCCAACCCTCCCTATTTCGACTCGTCATTGACCAACCCGGAAGCACGCAAGTCAACGGCCAGACATACCGGAGAAGATGAATCCGGGCTGTCATACAGAGAGATTATGGAATATTCGCGGGCGGCGCTTACCGAAACCGGTAGATTATCCGTCATACTGCCTGCAGACCAGGAGGCGGCATTACTCCGATACGGAAGAATGTGCGGCCTGTTCCCCGTTCAAATAGCCAGAATCCGTACTGTGGAGCGGAAGAAGCCGTCCAGAATTGTCGTCACATTCTCCAAAAAGGCCGCTACCCCGGAAGAAGTGACACTGACAATGATGAATCAAGGGAAATATACCGATCAGTATATCTCCCTTGTAAAAGATTTCTATTTGTTCGCATAGAGCCTCTTAGACTCCAACATTTTTAGAGAGCCTGGCCTCTCCCGGATTCGATTGAATTTTCTTTATCTGAAATAGGCTCAGGCGTGTTCCGGGCATTATTTGCCACCTCTGTCTCCCTTCTCTCCTCTATCTCCCCTATCTCCGCCATTCCAACGTCCAATCTGCTGTCTTCTGAACTGTTCTTCAGCTACATACATCTTGGCTATTTTCTTCTCTGAAATAACCTTCTTGAACATAGGAATATATTTGGTGTCAATGGCACGTGAATCGTCATTTGCCTGCAGATAAGCGTTCAGCAACTCTGTGATCTCCTTGTCGGACTTGTTTGCGTTCAGCGCATCTTCCAATGCCTTGTATGCACGCATCATCTTGCCGAATGAAGCACGCCGCTCGCTTTCCATACTGTTGTAGATAGGCCAGAACTTCTCAGCCTCCGCAGAGGTCAACTCCATCGCAGAAGTCAGAAACGCCACACGTTCTGCCTTCATTTTTTCCTGCCAATCTTTTTCTTGGCCCGAGCGCGCATAAGAAGACACATTCATCGCAAGAAGCAAAGCCAATACGGCCACGATTGTTCTACCTATTGTTTTCATATTCATAATAGTTTATATGTTCCAAAGATGTTCCTGAATCTATTAAATATGCGGCGATGTCGGCCTTTGAGATATCCGATTCATCATCGCCTTTCAAATATACCAGATATGGCTCAGTGACCGGTATAAGGTCGGCCATTCGCATCTGCTCGTAATCCGACACCTGGCTGCTGTCCAACACTTTTTCCGTAGTCATCTTGAGCACGGCAGTCCCGGCGGTCAGAATCATAGCAAAAGCAGCGGCCAGCGCAACATACGGCTTGATGCCGTTCCACCGCGACACCGGCTGTCCGGCTTTCTGCACGGACGGTATTTTTTCAAGCCTGGTCTGAAGTTCATCAAAATAGCCTTCAGGCACACTGAATTGAATTTTTCGCTTATCCATTTTATTCGTCAACATAAGCAGTCTTTTCACAAATCACACGTTAGACACATCATATTGCCAAAAGTCAAATCAAATCTTTGATTTCGGCCTTAATTTTTTCGTAAGCAATATGATACGACGCCTTCAACGCCCCTACTGAGGTCCCTGTAATCTTGGCGATATCCTCATATTTCATATCCTCGAAGTACCTCAAGGAGAAAACCACACGCTGCTTCTGAGGCAATTTATTCATAGACTTCAGCAGAAGCCGCTGCGCTTCGTTTCCGTTGAAATACGGGTCGTCGTCAATTTTTCTTTCCAGTTCCGAATCGATGCTCGTAAACGTGAGTGCAGCCCGGATCTTCTGTTTGCGCAGGAAATTCAGAGCCTCATTTGTGGCGATGCGGTATATCCAAGTAAAAAGCCGCGCCTCCTCCCGGAAGGAAGGAAGTGCAGCCCATATTTTTATAAATATCTCCTGTACCAGGTCGTCAGCGTCCTCGTGACAGCACACGAACCGGCGGACATGCCAATAAAGTCTTTCGCTATATGCTTTGACTATCTCCGAGAATGCCCTTTCGTGTTCTCCGCTTTTATATAGACGGATTATTTCATCGTCACTAGCCAATACTGACAGTAATATTTACTTTCTGAATATCGCTTTTCTGGCAGCCTCTGCAATGTGTTCCGCATCGAGGCCATAAGAAGCCATAAGCTGAGCAGGAGTGCCGGACTCGCCGAAACGGTCACCGCCGTTCACAAATTCCATCGGCACAGGTGATTTTGCAGCAAATACACCTGCAACAAGTTCGCCCAAGCCACCTGCCATATTATGCTCTTCAGCGACTACGACAGCCTTCGTTTTCAGAGCGGAAGCCACAAGCGTCTTCTCATCGAGAGGCTTAATTGTGGCAATATCGATCACCTCTGCGCAGATTCCCTCACTTTCAAGCAATTCAGCAGCCTTGAGAGATTCCCATACGAGATGGCCGGTCGCAACAATAGTCACATCTTTACCCTCGTTCAGGACATAAGCCTTTCCGATTTCGAACGGAGCATCTTCCGGCGTAAAATTAGGCACGGACGGACGGCCGAAACGGAGATAGACAGGACCTTCATATTTTGCGGCGGCTATGGTAGCGGCCTTTGTCTGATTATAGTCGCACGGATTGATGACAACCATCCCCGGAAGCGCACGCATAAGCGCAATATCTTCCATTGTCTGATGGGTTGCGCCATCTTCTCCCAATGTAATTCCGGCGTGCGAAGCGGCGATCTTCACATTTGTCTCACCATAAGCCACTTCCTGACGGATCTGGTCATATACGCGGCCTGTTACAAATTCTGCGAACGATCCGGCGAACGGAATCTTTCCTGTGATTGCCAGACCTGCGGCGGCGCCTATCATATTGGATTCCGCGATTCCGCACTGGATGAATCTCTCCGGAAACTCATTGGCGAACGCATCCATTTTGAGAGAGCCTTTCAGGTCAGCCGTCAGGGCTACGACTCTTGAATCTGCTTTGCCGGCCTCATAGAGACCTGCTCCGAAACCGCTTCTCGTATCTTTCTTTCCTGTATCAATATACTTTGTCATAATGCAATTCGTTTACAGATTAATAGTCTCCAAGTGTTTCCTCCAACTGCTCAAGTGCAGCCTTGCACTGTTCCTGAGAAGGAGCCTTGCCGTGCCATTTGCAGGTGCCGGACATAAAGTCAACGCCGTGTCCCATATCTGTCTTGAACAAAATCATAGACGGACAATCCTTACTCTCGCGAGCTTTCGCAAATGCTTTGATGATAGAATCGAAATCGTGTCCGTCAGCGACAATTACGTTCCACCCGAAGGCTTTCCATTTCGATTCCAAATCACCTTCGCCGGCCACTGAAGATACTGGGCCATCTATCTGTTGGCCATTCCAGTCGGTCATTGCAATCAGATTGTTCAACTTATGATGTACGGCAAACATTCCAGCCTCCCAAATCTGCCCTTCCTCGCTTTCTCCGTCACCGCAGAGAACATAGACAAAACGGTCCTCGCCGTCGAGTTTCTTTCCGAGAGCAATTCCGGCAGCGGCTGAAAGCCCTTGCCCGAGAGAGCCTGAAGCCTGAGTAATGCCCGGAAGTCCTTTCTCGACTGAAGGATGCCCCTGCAGTCTGGAACCGAATTTTCTGAATGTCGCCAATTCTGAGACAGGGAAGAATCCTCTGCGGGCGAGAATTGAATAATAAACCGGAGTAATGTGGCCGGCTGAAAGCACGAACACGTCTTCGTTCTTTCCGGCTCTGCTCCAATTCGCAGGGTCCAACTTCATTTCATTGAAGAACAGGTCTGTCAGGATATCAGCACTGCTGAGCGAACCGCCCGGGTGACCCGACTGCGCATCCGTAACCATACGGACGATGTCGCGTCTCACCTGCGATGCAGTTCTTTTCAATTCATCGACATTTGCCATAATTTTTGTATTTATATTTTCAAATTTGCTCTTTCACCGTTTCATTACACAAATATAACGAAAAGAAATGAAAATCTAATTCTCACCAAAATTCGCGACATCTAAGGTAATCAATTTCGTCAAGATTGAGAAATCCGAACGGTTGAATCACTCACGAAATAATCGACTTTACCTAAGCCTTTGCGACACACAAAAACAAACAAGCGCCTACATTGCTGTAAGCGCTTGTTTTGTGGTCCCAACAGGGCTTGAACCTGTGACCCTCTGATTATGAGTCAGATGCTACT
>CAVKAQ010000028.1:0-3049 GCA_963654225.1 Butyricicoccaceae bacterium
GTAAAAATACGCCCTGAAAAATCTCGCCAAGGCGACATACTTATTTCTGACAGAGACATCCGAACACTGGCCGGAGTGCTCCAGAAAAAAGTTGATCGTACGCAAACTCTCCCAATTCCAAAGACTTGAAGTTGCCGGAACAAGCCTGGCACCTCTGACCTCGTCAGAAACAGTGGTACGAATTATATAATCCGCTGATTCCCCGTACATTGATGATGCACCTGGAAAAGCCAGATAGAACTCATTAGTATAGAGCGCGCAGTCTGTTTCTCCAGTAAAATATGTTTCCGGAGTAATTTTATCTTTCGGTGTCCGGACCAGAAAATCGTCGCAGGCTACAGCGAAAAACGCCGCTATCGAAAGGTATATAATATATTGTATGTTTTTCATCGCCTAAAATTTTACGGTTACACCGAAACTATATGTTTTATAGAATGAATACGAATCGGCATTCGAGCCATTTCCTCCGCCCGCAAGATGTTCAGGGTCAACGTGTCTGTTTACTTTCTTGAGCGGAGAACCATACCATAGATTCTCTCCCGAGAAGTAAAATCTCACACCTGCAAGTTTAATCTTGGACAAAACCTTGTCAGGCAGTGAGTAGCCGAAACTGAGGTTTTTCAACCTGATGTAAGCAAGGTTCTGGAGATAACGGTCATTGGTGTAATACAGCATACCGTTAAGTGATGCATAGCCTCGCGCTCTCGGGAAATATGCGCCTGTATTTGTTTCTGTCCAGACATTTTTCATAAAGTCGCGACCGACAAACGATGCGTAAGGACGACAGTATGGGCCCCAGAAACGCATATTGTCATAGCCAGGATACCAGTCTTGATGACCTATTCCCTGGAAGAACACCGACAGGTCGAAACCGCAGAAGTTCGCTCCGAAATTGAAGCCGTAGGAGAATCTCGGCTGGCTGTTGCCGATGACGACTCTGTCGCCAGGATCGTCAAGTGTATTCTGTCCCTGGTCAACTTTTCCGTCACCATTGAGATCGAGATACTTCAAGTCTCCACCTCTGACACCCTTTCCGTATGCGCCTACGCTTGAATAATCTGAAGCGTAAGGGAACTGAAGATTGACACGGCTCGCATACTCGGCCGCTTCCTCATCGTTTGCGAAAAGTCCGTCAACCTTGAATCCCCAGATTTCTCCGAGACGTTTTCCGACATAAGGATCGCTGAGTATTCCGGACGGATTTTCACATCTCGTGTACCAGGCTTTATAGTCAGACAGTGAACCGCCGACGGAATAATCAAAGCGCCTTGTTCCGATATTGAATGAATCTCTCCAAGTAAGTTGCAGCTCCCATCCGAAAGTTCTGAGATCGTTGGCATTGACAAGAGGTTCGCTGGCGCCATAAGTAGAAGGAAGCTTCTGCCCTGTCGTAAGGATGCCTTTGGTATCGCGGACATAGACATCACCGGAGAATGTAAGTTTATCAGCAAAGAATCCGGCATCCAAGCCCAAATCCATTGAAGTCACAGTCTCCCAAGTTCCGGACGAAACAGGCGCGGATGCGACTGCGTGGCCGGCGTGTGATGTCCCGTCAAGGGTATAATTCATATGACCGCTTGTGCTGATAGTCTGGTAATATTCGTAATCTCCGATGCTCTGGTTTCCGAGAGAACCGTATGACGCACGGATTTTAAGATTGCTCATCACATTCTTTACCGGAGCCATCCAAGGCTCTTCTGTCATTCTCCACGCGATGGATGCTGACGGGAAGTAGCCCCACTGATGTCCCTTGAGAAATCTTGAGGAGCCGTCGAATCGGCCGTTGGTTTCAGCGAGATATTTACCTTTATAAGAATATGTGAAACGGTAGAACAAACCGGCAAGCGCATATTCGCTGACACCGCCCGTGAGCCTGTCAATATTTCCGGTGGCAAGATTGAAATCGGACAAGTCCTCGGAAAGCAAATCGTCTCGTCTTACATCTACGCTTGTCCTGGTGTAGGTTTCATAGTTGACTCCTACCGTACCGGTGAAATTATGGACCTTATTGTCCCCTCCCCAACCGTTTTCATAAGACACGTACGCATTGGCAACGTGCATATTGGTAGGAGAATCACTTTCATCATAACGGTCTTTCCAGCTGCTGGTCGATTCCTGTGAGATAATGCCAGGATACATTGAATACTCTACCGTAGTGTCCCTATACTTCGTTTTGGAATTCTTATAGACGTATGAGTAGTCCACAACCAGTTTGAGCTGTTTGGTTATGTCGGCTGTCAATGCCGTGGAAATAGTCATCTCCTGACGTGCGTTCCGTCCCCACTGTTTTCCCTTATAAAGCATTGCGCTGTAGCCGTCCATAATGTAGTGTGACGACGAGTTTGTCATAAGAGTGTGGGAAACCGCTGTACCGTCAGGGTTTACAGGAACAAGTGAAGCAAGAGCGTGAAGTTGCGGTTTACGGTAATTGTTTCCGTTGTAGAAATAGTCGCTGGAGAAGTATCTGATGTTGTTCGACAATCTAAGCCAAGGCTTGATCTTGATGTCAACCTTAGCCCTCATATTGAAGGAGTCGAAGTCGTCCTTTCCGATTCTGAACATACCGTCCTGATGGTAGTACCTTCCGGATACCATATAATTGACATACTTGCTGCCTCCGCTTACATTCACATTGTAATCTTGCGTAGGACGGCTTTCGTCGAACATCCAGTTGTACCAGTCGAAATTCGCAAGATAGACGTAGGAGAGCTGACCGTTCCTCATTTCTGTCACTACCCACGGACGCTCCGGATTCTCCTTGACATCATTTCTGCGTTCCCAAAGACGCTGATAATCATAATCAGTATAGCTCGTGTAAGGAATGCCATTGCGCGTCGTAAGGAATAAATCCGCGATGTAGGCACTATAGTAACCGCGAGTCTCGTAGTCTGTATTTGCCGTATTGTCACTGAAAGAATACCTTGCGTCAAAAGTCACCTGCGGAGCCGAGTCTTCCTTGCCCGATTTGGTGGTGACAAGTATCACGCCGAATGCGCCTCGCGCACCGTAAATCGCCGCAGAGGAAGCATCCTTGAGTATGGATATGGAC
>CAVKAQ010000028.1:3059-24316 GCA_963654225.1 Butyricicoccaceae bacterium
ATTGATTCGAGAGATATTGGTTTCCACTCCATCGACGAGGATGAGAGGAGAGCCGCCGTTAGGGGATGTGTTTCCTCGGATATTGAAGGAAGGTTCCGCCCTCGGGCTTCCGTCGCTCTGGGTAATGTTCAAGTTAGGAACAAGGCCCTGCAAAGCCTGACCGACATTTGCAACAGGGCGTTTCTCAATTTCTTTTGCTGAGACTGCTGCAACCGCACCTGTGAGGTTCACCTTTTTCTGGACACCATATCCTACAACAACCGTTTCTGCCAGAAGTTCACTGTCGGTCTTCATCACAACCTCGAAATTCGCTCTTCCGGAAATCAGTTCGGACACATCGGTAAAACCTATGCAGGAGAACAGGATAGATTGCTTTCTGTCCGGAACAATAGGAAGATCCAGAACGAATGAGCCGTCAAAATCGGCGACTGAGCCATAGGTCTTGCCGGAGATGACTACAATCGCACTCGCTCCCGGCAGCGGTTCTCCATCTTCGTCCTTAATCGTACCCCGGATGGTAAAACCATTCTGCAAAGTCTGCGGTTTGATGCTTTCTGTAGCCTGGCTTTCAGTGACGAGAACAATTTTCTTGTTCTCGAACCGGCATTTGACGCCAGGAATAATCTGAGAGAGAATCTGAGGAATTGTCTTCTCTTTCGCATCCACGGAGACGATACGGGAATCGTCTATCTCCGTGTTGTTATAGAAAAAGGCGTAATCCGTCATTGACTGGATTTTGTCCAAAACAGCTTTCACTGAGACATTCTCCATCTTTACGCTAATCTTTGCGGACTGAGCGCCGGCTGGTTGAGTCAGAAATAGCAGTAAAATCGCTGAAATGGACAACAACAGCGTTTTTCCTTTCATAACGTGGTTATTTATTGGTTATTATAATAGTCCATACGGTGTTACCGTATAGTAATCTCGTTTCCGTTTATAGTATAGTTCAATCCGGAGATCCTTGAAATTGCGTCCAGGATTTCCGTAAGTGGTTCTTGTCTGACTGTAAGTGACAAATGTATGTCCTTAGCACTTTCAGTCACATATATCTTGACATTGTACCAATGTTCAAGGTTCTTGACAATCTCATCAAGAGATGTATTTGCAAACTCGAGCCTGTCATTGATCCAGGACAAGTGGTTGACAGCATTCTCTTTCCGCTTCAACACAGAGCCGTCAACAGGGTCATAGGTGAACGCTTCGCCCGGCGCCAGCGACATCGGCAGAAAGTTGTCGGACTGCAGACACACTTTCCCGCTTTCCAGATAAACGCTTTCTTTGGCATCCGTGTATGCGCTGAATGTAAAACGTGTTCCCACGACCTTGACGTCCACATTCGCAGAACTCACGACAAAAGGATGTTCCGGGTCTTTCGCGACATCGAAGAAAGCTTCACCATCCAGACTCACCTTGCGGATTTTGCCTTTCAATCCGTCCGAATAACTTAAAGTCGTATGTCTGTTAAGCCAGACTGATGAGCCGTCCGGGAGTTCAAACTTGGCTTTCGAGCCTGCAGAAGCCAATATCGTCGTAGAAGAATTACGTTCAGAAAGGAAAAGCACCGTGCTGAGGACTAGTCCGAGACAGGCAATCGCACCATATATTATCGCACGGCGTCTCCATTTTAGAAGCATTCCATATTCGGTCGGATTCTCAGCCAGTTTGGCATCTCTCAACATTTTGCTGGAATCGGGAAGAAATTCCGAGGAATCGTATTGTTCCTTTTCAAGGCACATCTCATCCCACATATCCTCCATCACCCGCTCTTTCTCCTCTGCATCCTTATGCTCAAGAAACCAGGAAGCGAATGATGCGCGAATTCTTCCGGGAACAAAATTTCCGGCAAATGAATTTATAAGTTCACGAATCCGCAACCGTTTCATAAGATATTTAGATGTCAACAATAAGAAGACGGTTATCCCGTCAGCAACGCACAAGGAAAATCTGATTTTTTATGGAAAAATATTCCCGCTATGCAGAATTATCAAGAAAATAAGTGTACGCGCATCCGACTTTTGAAAATAATTCAAATTTTTCTCAATAAATTTTGCATATTACAAAATAATGCCTACATTTGTAGTCCAATCACATCGCGGGGTAGAGCAGTTGGTAGCTCGTCGGGCTCATAACCCGGAGGCCGGAGGTTCGAGTCCTTCCCCCGCTACCAAGATTAACGGACATCGAAAATCGGTGTCCGTTTTTTATTTTCTATATTTGATATTCAAAAAAAAAGAATTATCGGAAGGAGCGATTGTTTTCACCATCCACCTTTTTATAATATGAAAACAAATCAACATCTTGCGATAGTCGCCATTAATGTGGAGAATATGAGCAACGGGATACATAAGGACATAAGATGGATATGGAAACTTTCTTACGGACGGAGAGTTACGCTTGCTATGTGCTGTCTGACAGAAATTGTGAATATGGCCGTGTCCATATTGTTCGTATGGCTAAGCAAGCATTTGATTGACATCGCTACAGGCGTAGCAATCGGCAGCATAGCCACGTATGCCGTTTACCTCGTAACCTGCATCGTAACACAACTTGCGTTGTCCGCATTGAGCACAAGGATAGAAGCCAGACAGGAGATACTGATGCGCAGCGACATACGGTGCCGTCTTTTCTCAAAGATAATGGAGAGCCGATGGACCGGTAAAGAGTCTCTGCATTCAGGAGACACCCTCAACAGACTGATGGAGGACGTCAGCGAAGTCAGCGAAACCGTCTGCATCACTGTTCCTAAACTCTCCGGCGCGGTAGCGCAACTCTTTATGGCGACATACTTCGTGTACCGTGTTGATTGGAAACTGGCAATCATTTTGTTCCTGACGATGCCGGTAGCCATTGCCCTGAGCAAGAGCTGCATATTGAAACTGAGACGGCTGAACAGAGCAATCAAGGATTCCGACAGCAAGGTACAGAGCCACATCCAGGACAACATTCAGCACAGGACTTTGATTTCCGCATTGGAACACACGGACACGTCCATCACAGAACTTGCAGACAAGCAGTCGGAACTGACAGACAAAGTTATGGTCAAAACCGACTATTCCCTATTTGCAAGGACAATGATAAGGCTCGGATTTTCAGGAGGATATGCGCTCGTACTGGTCTGGGGCGTACTAGGACTCCAATCCGGCACGCTGACCTTCGGTATGATGGCGGCATTTCTCCAACTCGTCGGTCAGATACAACGTCCTGCAATAGAGATGAGCCGCGAAATTCCTGGATTCATCAAGACACTGGCATCTGCTCAGAGGCTTTCCGAACTCGACAGCCTGCCTCAAGAGAACAAGGAAAACCCGGTTATGCTGCAAGGAACGGCCGGAATCAAGATAGAGTCAGTTTCTTTTGCGTATCCTGACGGCAACCGAAAGATATTCGATAACTTTTCTTACGACTTCACTCCAGGCAGCCTCACAGCGATATGCGGAGAGACAGGAATCGGGAAAAGCACATTGATAAGGCTGATTCTCGCGCAGTTGGAACCGGATGCAGGAAGCATATCACTTTACAGCAGTCAAACGGACATCAAGGAAAAAGCACGTCCCGCTACACGCTGCAATTTTGTCTATGTTCCTCAGGGCAACACACTTATAAGCGGAACAATCCGCGACAACCTGCTGATAGGCAATTCTAAGGCAAGCGATGAAGAAATGAGAACGGCATTACACACGGCAGTCGCAGATTTTGTGTATGAACTTGCTGACGGAATCGATACCGTATGCGGAGAATCAGGAGCAGGCTTGAGCGAAGGTCAGGCCCAGAGAATCGCAATCGCACGCGGCCTGTTGAGACCGGGAAGCATACTGTTGCTCGACGAGCCGTCTTCAGCTCTTGATAAAGAAACGGAAACCAAACTCTTCTCACGCCTGGAAAGCAGTGCTGAGAACAAGACTGTCATAATAATCACTCACCGGGACGCAACTTCTCGGCTATGCAACAACACTTTGCAGTTGAGTTAAATTGACTATTTCGGAGCGATGCGGTAAAGCACGCCGGCGACTACGGCGAATATGATATTCGGCAACCAAATCGCCAGCCAAGGCGGCATCAGACCGGTATAGACGAACATCTGGCTGAATTTCATAAACAAGATGTAGGAGAAACTCAGAGCAATGCCTATCGCGAGATTCCATCCTATACCGCCACGTTTCTTCCTTGACGAAAGCGAAACGCCCATAATAGTCAGAATGAAAGCGGAGAACGGCAACGAGAACCGAGTATGCTTCTCCACCTGCGCCATCTTGATATTAGGGTCCCCCCTCATTCTCTGAGTATCAATCAGCTCATTGAGTTCGTGATACGACAAGTCCTCAACTGTATGCGCATTCCTGTAGAAATCAGAAATGTCAAGGCTGATGACAGTATCCATCTGGTCTCCGCATTTCACCTTGTCCTCAAGCCCGGCCTCATTATATTCGCGTATGAAGTATTTCTTGAGTATCCAGCCTCCGAAAGTACTGTCCCAAACGGCTCTCTCTGCAGACACCTTAGAAATCAACTGATTGTCTTTTATCGATTCCAATGTGAATTTGTATGCAGTATTGTTGTACTTGCTGAACTGCTCGATATATACGAACTCGCCGGGCGCTATCTGATAATGTATGTTGCGCTCGCTCACCTGAGTCTTTTTCTTCGTGTACTTGTACTCAAAGACGTGCCGCTCCGCATTTGCCTGCGGAATGACAAACAAATTGAGATAAAGCGAGAGCAAAGCTATCACTGATGCCGAGAAAATATACGGCACCATCATTCTGTGGAAACTGATTCCGCAGGACAATATCGCGATGATTTCCGAATTCGCCGCAAGCCTGGATGTAAAGAAAATGACCGTAATGAACACGAACAGAGGGCTGAACATATTCATAAAATACGGCACGAAATTCACGTAATAACTGAAGATTATGTCCTTTATCGGAGCCTGCCTTGCCACGAAATCATCGATTTTCTCGCTGATATCGAATATGATGACAATTCCGATGATCAGAAGAATCGCGATGAAGAAGGTGAACATGAACTTCTTCGTTATGTAAACATCCAGTTTTTTTGGAAACATAGTCCGGATATTATAATCTTGTCATTATTCTCTTGACAGTGACGTCTTTCCAGGCTTTGAAGTCACCGGCTTTGATATGTGCGCGGGCCTGTCTCACCAAGTCCAGATAGAAAGCAAGGTTGTGCTCGCTGGCAATCATTGCCGCAAACATCTCTCCTGCAATGAAAAGGTGGCGAAGATAAGCCTTCGAATATGTCCTGTCAACAAATGAAGCACCGTCAGGGTCTATCGGGCTGAAATCATTTTCCCACTTTTTGTTGCGCATATTCATTATGCCGTTCCAAGTGAACAGCATACCGTTGCGGCCGTTCCTGGTAGGCATAACGCAGTCGAACATATCAACTCCGCGCGCAATTCCTTCCAGAATATTTGCCGGAGTACCGACTCCCATCAGATAGCGCGGTTTGTTGTCCGGAAGCAAAGGACATACAAGCTCAAGCATCTCGTACATCTTCTCTGTAGGCTCGCCCACTGCAAGACCTCCGATTGCATACCCTTCCCTATCAAATGAAACCGCGTGTTCTACTGCCTGTTTGCGAAGATCTGGATATACGCAGCCCTGAATAATCGGAAATACGGTCTGGTTGTATCCATAGAGAGGTTCGGTCTCATCGAAACGCTTAAGATAACGCTCCAGCCAGGACTGTGTCATTTTCAATGATTTCTTGGCATAGTTGTAGTCGGCGTCACCGGGACAGCATTCATCAAGAGCCATCATTATGTCAGCACCGATAATGCGCTGTGTATCAACATTATTCTCGGGCGTAAACGTATGCCTTGAGCCGTCAATATGTGAAGAGAATGTACATCCGTCAGGAGTCAGTTTACGGATACCAGCAAGCGAGAACACCTGAAATCCGCCACTGTCAGTAAGTATCGGCCTGTCCCAAGATATGAATTTATGGAGGCCTCCGACCGATTTCAGCGTATCCAGTCCCGGACGGAGATACAAATGATAGGTATTGCCCAGGATTATCTGTGCGCCTATGTCTTCTTTCAAATCTCTATGGTACACGCCTTTGACAGAACCGACAGTTCCTACAGGCATAAAAATCGGAGTTTCAATCTCACCGTGATCGGTAGTCACTATTCCGCACCGCGCGGATGATTGAGGGTCAACAGCTGTCTTGACAAATTTCATCTACTATCGATATTTTTGATATCAGCGTCCAAAGTTAGTAAAAATGACATAAAATTCTTGTACATTTGCGTAATTTCGATGGTCCGAAACAATAAAACAATTGACTATATGAAACACGACGGTATCAGCATCAGGCTGATAATTATGAATTTCCTGCAGTATGCGATTTGGGGAGCATATCTCACATCGATGGGCAGTTATCTGGTATCAATCGGGCTCGGTCCCAAGATTGGAATTTTCTACGCGATGCAGGGAATTGTCTCGATATTTATGCCGGCCCTGATCGGCATCATCGCTGACAAATATATGCAGGCGCAGAAACTCCTCGGAGTTTGCCACGGCATCGCCGGACTGGCTATGATCGCCGCAGGATATTACGGACTTGTCGCAGGCGCGAACGCAAACTTTGCCAGTCTGTTTACCCTATATTCGATAAGCGTCGCCTTCTATATGCCGACCATCGCACTGTCGAATTCCGTCGCGTATTCCGGTCTTGAAAAATATGGACTTGATACCGTAAAATCATTTCCTCCCATCAGAGTATTCGGCACTGTCGGTTTCATCTGCAGTATGCTTTTCGTGAATTTCATGAAGATTGACGGAGTTCAGTTCCAGCTGTCCTACAATCAGTTCTTCACATCTGGCGTCATCGGTCTTGTTCTCTGCCTTTACGCATTCACGCTTCCGGTATGTCCTATAAGCAACGCAAACAAATCGACCGACCTGGTTGACGCCTTCGGTCTCAGAGCATTCACGCTTTTCAAAAAGAAGGATATGGCCATATTCTTCATATTCTCGATGTTGCTCGGTGTTTCGCTTCAAATCACAAACGGCTTCGCCAATCCTTTCATCACCCACTTCAAGGAAATCCCTGAATTTGCAAACACGTGGGGTGCGCAGAACGCCAACGCCCTCATTTCATTGTCCCAGGTTTCCGAGACTCTCTGCATCCTTCTCATCCCTGTCGCAATGAAATTCTTCGGCATCAAGAAAGTGATGCTTATCGCAATGTTCGCATGGGTATTCAGATTCGGACTTTTCGGTGCTGGAGATCCAGGTTCAGGAGTTTGGATGTTCGTGCTCTCCTGCATCGTCTATGGAGTCGCCTTCGACTTCTTCAACATCTCAGGTTCGCTCTACGTTAATCTGAAGACTGACGAGAAGATACGTTCCAGCGCACAGGGACTGTTTATGTTGATGACAAACGGAATCGGTGCCACAATCGGCACACTAAGCGCGCAAGTAATTGTTAATAAATTCGTAAACAACGCAGTTGAGCCGTCTTGGAGCACCGCCTGGTACATTTTCGCGGCTTATGCTCTGGTCGTAGGCGTTCTGTTCGCAATTCTCTTCAAGGACCCTAAGAACGAAGCAGTTGCAGAGGTGACAGAATAGCACTGCCACCACAGTTGCATAGTGCCGAAGTTTTAGACTTACCTAAAAGTCTGGACTTCGGCATTTTTATGTCAGTCGGTAAGCCCCAGCTTACGCATAAGTGCTGATGAATCAGGGTCTTGTCCTCTGAAATTACGATAGAGTTCCGCCGGATCTTTCGTATCGCCTTTGGAAAGGAGTTCATTTCGGAAAGAAGATGCGGTCGCCGTATCAAAGATTCCGTTCTTTTCAAACAGTGAGAAAGCGTCAGCCTCTAGCACTTCCGCCCATTTGTAGGAATAATACCCTGCGGAATAGCCGCCTGAAAAGATATGGTTGAATGACGTGGAAATGGCTGTACCAGGCACATACGGCAAAACATAATATGGAGAAAGGGACTTATTTTCAAATTCCAGCACATCAATATCGTCATCGGAAGTCCTTGTGTGCCAAGCCATATCCAAGACACCGAAGTTCAGCTGACGTACCTGATAATATCCTGCAAGATAATTTTTAGATTCAACAATCTTGGAAATCAGTTCTGCCGGCATCGGTGCTCCAGATTTGTAATCTTTTGCAAACGTATCGAGCCAGGCGGACTGATATGCCCAGTTTTCCATTATCTGAGACGGCAATTCCACAAAATCTCTAGCCACATTGGTCCCGCAAAGAGACGGATATCTGCCCGTTGCAAACATACCGTGCAATGAATGCCCGAATTCGTGCAGAAGTGTCGTCAATTCATCTAGCGTAAGCATCGAAGGAGAGGTTTCTGTCGGCTTTGTAAAATTCGTCACAATACTCACCAGAGGACGGGTTTCGACTCCGTTTTCTATACGCTGTCCCCTGAATTCCGTCATCCAGGCTCCGCCTCGTTTTGTAGCCCTTGGGAAAAAGTCGGCATAAAACAGCGCCAAATGGCTTCCGCCTTTATCCTTTACATCATAGACTTTTACATCTTTGTGATAAACTGGGATGTCTTTACATTCTTCGAAACTGATTCCGTAAAGCGTTTCCGCCAATCCGAATACTGCGTCAATACAGTTTTCCAATCTGAAATACGGTTTCAACTGTTCGTCAGTCAACGAGAACTTTTCTGACCTATATTTCTCTGACCAATAGCTGAAGTCCCACGGCATCAGTTGACCGGAAGAAGACCCGGTATTGTCGGCTGGCGCATCAAATCCGTTCAATTTGGCGTAATCACCGATTTCTTCAACCTCTCTACGTGCAAATGGAAGTGATTGGCTCATAAGCTTATCCAAAAAGTCAGAAACTGCACTCTTGGTTTTTGCCATATTTTCTTCCAGCACATAGTCGGCCCACGTCGCATATCCCAACAGGTTCGCCACTTTCAGACGCAACGACACAATCTTCTTCACGACCGTCGTGTTGTCATAATCGCCGTTCACTGCCCGAGTATTGTATGCCATATACATCTGCCGTCGCAATTCCGGATTTTTGCAGTATTTCATAAACGGACCGTAACTCGGCCTGTCGAGAGTGAATACCCATCCGTTCAGCCCGCGTTCTTTCGCCTCTGATGAAGCAGCCTCTTTCAGATATTCAGGAAGTCCGTCCAATTCGGCTTCGTCTTCCAAATGCAGTATATATGAATTGGTCGCCGACAACACATTCTTTCCGTACTTCAGCGATAGCAGGGAAAGTTCTTCCATATATTTGCCATACAAGGCTTTGGATTCTTTTTCGAGATTCGCACCCTGCCTTACAAAAGATCGGTATGTCTCATCCAATAGACGTTTCTGGTCCTCCTCCAGAGACAACTTATCCTTTTTCTCATACACTGACTTTATTCTGTTGAACAATTCCGCATTGAGAGACACGTACATTGAGTATTCCGTCATCAGCGGAGACACTTCTTCCGCTATCTGCTGAAGTTCATCGTCTGCATCAGCCTCGAGAATGTTGAAGAAAATGTCTGATACCCGAGACAAGGTTCTGCCGCTGAACTCCAACGCCTCAATGGTGTTTTCGAAATCAGGTTCCGCAGGATTTGCTGCAATAGCGTCAATATCAGCCTTAGCCTCTTTTATTCCGGCTTTGAATGCCGGGAAATAATGTTCGTTCCGTATCTTGTCAAATTGAGGGACTCCGTATGGAAGCGAAGATTCCTCAAGAAGTGGATTTGTATTCATTCTCGTTGTTTTAATGCTGCAAAGATAGCCATTTTCAATCGTCTCCTATCTGATTTTGGAAACAAGGAGTTTTCTGTGGATATTGTAAATGCGGGAAGGCGTCCTCACGAATGAAATATCATAACAGGAGCAACATTCGCGTTTGTTGATTTTTACGAACGCAGTCATATAATCAATATTGAAACCCATCAGTTGCAAGTCCTGTCTGTCAATTGAATACACCTTCCCTGAAATCAAGGAAGTCAGGATTGAATAATTACGGTCAAGAATGGTTTTGATTCGCAGTTTCAGGTTACGTTCCGCCTGATACCGCTTGTTATGATATCGGTTTTTGCAGGATTCACAGCAGAAACGCTTGTTTGCGCGGCCATATAATACTGTTCCGCACTCGAGACAGGATGCCCCGTTCGTTTCGGAGTCCTGAATGATTCTGTATTCGGTCATATAGTTTTAAGTTGTTATGTCATAACGGTCATCGGTCCGAAATATTGTAAAAGTTTTCTCGGAAAATGGCGAAAAGTGGTAGAATATCATCAGAAATATATGATTCTTAAACGCGGTGCTCCAACATCGTCATTTAAGAATTGTCCGACCACATATAAAAATCATACGCCTCAGTTACTGTTCATTTAATAATCGTAAAAACAACCGCCCTGTTCCTTAAATTTCCTTTTCCCGCTCGAATATCATCGTTTACTTTGCCACAGGTCAAACGAAGCGCGCAAACGTAAAACCACAACTAAAACTTGATTATTATGGAACAAATCAACAAAATCGAATTGAGAGGGAACGTCGGAAACATCAAGATCCAGAAAGTTGGCGACAATGAAGTCGCCAGAATTTCTTTGGCTACAAATTATGTTTACAAGGGAAAAGACGGAACTCCTGTCATAGAAACCACTTGGCACACAATCTCTGCATGGAACGGAAAAGGAATGCCGGATTTCAGTAAGATAACCAAAGGCGCACTGCTGCACGTATTCGGACGTATGCGCAGTCAAAAATTTGAAGGCTCCGACGGCACTGAAAGACAAATATACGAAGTGCTTGCCAACAGGTTGAGCATTGTCGAACACGAAGATGCTGTGCAGACATTCTAATCTTTATTCATAGAGAGGACAAACTGACAGCCCTAAAAGGTTGTTTTGAAAACTTTGACCAAATGAAAAAACTGATCTTGCCGATAGCTTTCGCTGTTCTTCTGACACAATGTAGCCTGCACAAAAAAATCAGCAACCTCGAGGCAAACAACATTAAAGCCGATTTATCGATTCCGGAAGAGACGTTCATCCCATTGTTAGATTCGGAAGCCGATGGACAAGGCGACACCGTCGAGGTCGAAATCCCGGAAAAGACGCTGATTATGAATGCAGTGAAAGATGAGAACGGAGAGATGGTCGCTACTGACGTCATCAGGGCGGCGAAAGTTACTGCAAGATTCAGAAACGTGGCCGAACGGCACGGCAAAGTGGATTTAAAGTTTCAAGTCTCGGTCCCCCCGGAAATGCGTGACAGCAAATGGCAACTGCAATTGACCCCGGAGCTATATATGCTTGGAGACAGTTCAGACTTGGACAAGATTATCATAACCGGTGCACAATATCGCAAAAGACAGCTTAAAGGATATGAGCAATATCGGCGTTTCCTTGAATCCATTGTCTATGACGACGGCAAGTTCATCGATGTCAGGCAATTGGAGATATTCATCAAACGGAATATCCCGAGGCTGTGGGAGTACCGTAATGACTCGACCTTCGTTTCGGACGAAGAATTCGCCTCAGTTTATGGCGTAACGGAGCATAATGCAATAGAGCATTATACCAATAAATTTCTTGTTGCGAGAAACGAGCGGAAGAAGAGCCGTACGGACAGGATGTTCCAGAAGTATGTGAAGGCTCCTATCGTGAATGAAGGAATCAGGCTTGATACGGTACTGATTTCTGAATCCGGAGAATTCATATACGATTACACTCAGACCATAAACACGCTTCCTAAGCTGAAGAAAGCCGACATCAAGATTGCAGGAGTCATTCTGGAAGAAGGAAAAGAGATTCTCAGGATACCGCAAAGCGATCCGCTTACATACTACATCAGTTCGCTCAGTTCCTTTGCGGACCTTACGGAAAGGTATATGACTATGACTATTTCCCGCAGAGTGGAGGCAAATACGGCAAGTTATGTCGAATTCAGCCCGGGAAGGCACGACATAGACATTAATCTCGCCAACAATTCCACTGAAATTCAAAGGATTAAAAATAATCTTACAGACCTTTTGCTTAACGAGGAATTTGATATGGATTCGATAACCGTGTCCGCGTCCTGCTCACCCGAAGGAAAGGAAAGTATGAACATTGACCTTGCGAAAAAACGTGCATCTTCCATTTCCGATTATTTCAAGAGATACCTGGCACAAAGCAGAGATTCTCTGACAAGGGAAAAAGGGATAAGGTTAGATTACGACGAATCGTGGAAAGGCAAGACCGAAGAAATGCTCAATGTTAAAGACATAACTTTCATATCGCGAAGCAACGGAGAGAATTGGACCATGCTAGATGCTCTTGTTCAGTCCGACACTTTGCTCAGCGATGCGGAGAAGGCTGATTATGAGGGGCTGAAGAGCATTTCGGACCTTGACGAAAGGGAAAAGGCAATGTCTATCAAGGGGTATTACAACTACTTGAGAGAGAAATCCTATCCGAAATTGAGAGTCGTCAAATTCGATTTCTTTCTTCATCGGAAAGGAATGGTGCTTGACACTGTGACCACAACCGTGATTGATACTGCATATATGTCCGGAGTCCAGGCAATACTTGACAGGGATTATGGAAAGGCAATCACGAAGTTGAAGCCTTATGAAGATTTCAATCTGGCAATTGCTTACTGTGCAATGGATTATAATGCGAGTGCACTGTCCATTCTCAATAAGATGAACAAGACAGACAAGGTTCATTATATGTTGGCTGTCATCTATAGCCGACTTGGAAAATATAAGACGGCATCGGAACACTATGAAACTGCGTGCAGTATGAACCCTTCGTACGTCCACAGGGGAAATCTGGATCCGGAAATATCTGCGCTGATCAAGATGTTCGGACTGAACTCCGACAATGACTGACGAATTCTGTTATATGGTATCCTGTTGAATGTAGCACCATCATCCGAAGATCACGACCTGAAAGTCAACGAAAACCGGAAGTCATATCATTACACACCTGACAATTCAAACAAAAAAAACATCATCAAAATTATGACACTTAAGACATTAAGTACAATGATGGCCACAACAGCCATCATCGCGGGAACATTATCGTCCTGCAACAAAAACTGCTACTCTATCGCTCCGGAAAGCAACGCAGTCGATATGAAATTCAACATTTTGAGTACGGCGTACACTAAAGCCGGTGCCTCAGATGTAAAAGAAGCGGACATCAAGAACACTCAAATATTCGTATTCCGAAACGACGGGTCTCTGGATGCTTACAAAAGCGCAGACGCAGCCAGCGATATAACCGTGAGTTGTACAACCGGAGAAAAGGAGATCTACGCTCTGGTCAATGCCCCTGCAGAGGCTTCCGTAACGAGCAAAAGCGAACTGCTGGCAAAAACATCATTGCTTACTGACAACAATACGGACGGACTCGTAATGATCGGTAAACTGACCGCGAAACTCGAGGCGGCCGGAAGTTTCAACATTCCGGTCAGGAGAATCGTCGCCAAATTGTCAATCAATCAGATATCGGCAAATTTCACATCTGAGGCATATAAGAATATGTCTTTCAAAATCAACAGCATATATGCAATAAATGCTGTTGGAGACATCAATTATGGATTGGACGCGGAACCTACGGAATGGATCAACAAAACTGCATTCTGCGATACCGATGCAAAAGTTCTGCTCTATCAGAATACCAATGACAAAGAAGTGACATCGGACTCCCCTTTCGACACGCCGGCCTGCTTCTATGTATACCCGAATAAGACGGAACAGGACTCGCAAGCCGAGGAATTCTGCCCGAGATTCACAAGAATCGTAGTAGAAACCACGCTGGGAGACAAGAAGTATTATTATCCTATTTCAATTCCCGGCATCGAATCCAACAAGACATACACCATCACCAATCTTACTGTCACAAGACCCGGTTCAGTCAGCCCTGACGTGCCAGTGACATCATACGAATGTACATTCAGCGTCACCATAGTAGATTGGGAAACCGGAACGCAAGAAGAAATGACTATCTAAGAATTAGGTATTATGACATTGCGGACATCATTAGCAATAGTATGTCTGATTTCCCTTGCATCCTGCTCCGTCAAAGAAATCAGACACGGATGCCCCTGTATCCTGACCATTGACCTTACTGATATTCCCGAAGAGAACGGAGGCATAATGCTGTTTGTCGATAATGCGGCAGAGCGCTATGACTGCAATATAAATCCGAAGGAAGAAGGATTACGGACAGTACAGATAAAAGTAGATAAGGGAACAAATCACATTATCTGTGGCCAAGGATTGCCGTCAACAAGAATATATGATGGCCGCAATGTGATTATACCTGTCGGAGAGGAATGCAGACGGATTTCCGTTGCAAGCGAAAAAGTGAAATGTTGCGGAGAATCGCAATACTATAAACCTGTATTGCACAAGGAATGGGCAGAACTGACCATTATCTATGACTTGGGAAATGCGCCGGAATATCCATATTCGCTCATAGTTGACGGAAATGTCAGAGGAACGGATATCCGTTCTGGTGAGATATTAATCGGTAAATTCAGTTGCGAGGCCACTGTAAATCAAGACGCCAGAAGTGAAGCACACATACGCCTGCCACGCCAGGACACGAAAAAACCAGGACTTAAATTAAGCCTGGTTTCCAAAGATGATTATTCTGTATGGAAAGAATATGATCTATCAAAAATTATCGCCGAGACAGGTTTCGACTGGGGAAAGGCTGACCTTGACGACATCAGCATTCATCTGGACTATTCAGGTCAACTCTCGTACATCACCGTCATCGACTGGCAGTCCGGGATTGAAACAAACATCACGATTTGATGAGATGTTTACCCACTCTGACACAGTTCGGAGAGCGTTCCAGTATGATATTACAAACGCACAAGCATTATTTCCTGCTGTGCAGACCGCATTCGCGATGCTCAGGGTCTTCCCACCACCATCTTCCGGCACGGATATCTTCACCCGGTTTGATGGCACGCGTACAAGGCTGGCATCCGATACTTGGAAAGCCCTGTTTGTGGAGCTTATTGAACGGGACGCCGTTAGTCTTCACATACTCCTTCACATGGTCTTCAGTCCATAGAATGAGAGGATTAAGTTTTATGACATTGTCGGCAGTATCATATTCGACCATCTGCATATTCGCACGCGTAACCGACTGCTCTCGTCTAAGACCGCTGATCCAGACTTCAACGCCTTGCAGAGCACGTTTCAACGGCTCTACCTTACGGATATTGCAGCAAAGGTGTCGCAGTTCAACGCTGTCATAGAACAGGTTTATCCCGTGCTCTCTGACCATATTCTGAACATTGTGCCAGTCAGGGAAGAACACTTCTATCTTGATGCCGTACTGCATATTTGTACGGTCAATGAGTTCATAAGTCTCAGGGAACTGACGACCCGTATCGAGGGTGAAAATTCTGGCGTCCTTGCGCACTTTCACCATCATATCGGTAATTGTCTGGTCTTCGTAGCTCAAGCTGGATGACAAGGCGGAAGATGCCGGAAATTCATTTAGAAAGTATTCCAACGCCTTTTCCGGCGACTGGTTAATGAACTCGGCGTTCTTTTCGGAAGCGAACAGTTTGCGTTCCTCTATCGACATTGAAGAAATTGACAATGACATATCCTCTGGAAATGGTTTTGAATCTGCTTTTTTAGATTTCTTCAGGCACAATCATACCTGCACCAACTGTATCATTGGTTCCCTCCTCGATGAATATGAGGCTGCCCATCGTGCGGTTTTCCTTGTAATAGTCAAATACAAGCGGATCTGCAGTCTTGATGCGTACTCTTGCGATGTCATTCATCACCAGTTTGTCAACACCGTATTGCTTCTCCCTTGTATTGATGTCAATCTTATATTCGATTTCCTTCACAATGCCGAGAGTCTGCTGAGCGATATGTCTGATGACATATTTCTTACCCTGCTGAAGAGGTGAATTTCTGAACCAGCATACGTTCAGAAGCACTTCCTGCTCCATTTTCGGCTGAACGCCGGCTTCGGACACAATCACATCGCCTCTGCTTATGTCGATGTCGTCCGCAAGTGTAATGTCTATGGATTCAGGACAAACAGATGTCTCGAGTTCTTTCTCACCGAGATAAATGCCGGTGACAGTTGAAGTCATCTCTGAAGGATACACCTTTATCTTGTCCCCTTTCTTGACGGTACCTTCAGCAAGTCTGCCCGCATATCCCCTGAAATCAGGGAACTTTGTAGAAATAGGTCTTACGACATATTGTACAGGGAAACGCATCCTGTCTTCTGCCTCCTCAGGCAGTTGAACAGTCTCGAGAAAATCCAAGAGAGCCTTTCCCGTATACCACGGCATATTCTCTGACTTATTCACGACGTTGTCACCGAGTTTAGCCGAGATAGGAATGAATGTCACCTCGCCAAGTTCGATAGAAGATGCCATTGACTTGTAGTCAGCGACAATCTTGTCGAACACCTCCTGAGAGAAATCAACGAGGTCCATCTTGTTCACGCAGACTACGACTTGCTTGATGGCAAGCAAAGACGCTATGTATGAGTGCCTTACGGTCTGCTCCATTATTCCGTGGCGTGCATCTACAAGAATTACGGCAAGATCCGCAGTAGATGCGCCTGTAACCATATTTCTAGTGTACTGGATGTGTCCCGGAGTATCAGCAATGATGAATTTTCTTTTAGGCGTAGCGAAGTATCTGTATGCTACATCAATTGTGATACCCTGCTCCCTTTCCGCACGAAGTCCGTCAGTAAGCAACGCAAGATTCACTTCTTCATTTCCTCTGCTTCTGGATGCCTCCTCTACAGCTTCCAACTGGTCTTCGAAGATTGATTTTGAATCATATAGCAATCTTCCGATCAATGTGCTTTTTCCGTCATCCACACTGCCCGCTGTAGTGAAACGAAGCAGCTGCATATTCAAATATCCCTTAGTATTCTGTGTTTCCATCTCTATATTCTTTACCATTTCATATAACTGTCCGAACATATCTTTTCAGACAGCTGTACTGCAGTTGACGGCAACCATTAAAAATATCCGGCTTTCTTGCGGTCTTCCATAGCAGTCTCCGAACGCTTGTCATCAGCACGTCCGCCCCTTTCCGTTACACGTGATGACGCAATCTCGTCAATTATATCCTCAATGCTATGCGCGTGGGACAATGTCAAACCGGTGCAGGTAATGTCACCGATTGTTCTGCATCTGACTTCTTTCTCCACAACTTCTTCTTCCGGACGGCGAGGTATGACTGCCGGCTCGGCGGCAAGCCATTGACCGTCTCTGAAGAATACCTTTCTATTGTGCGTATAGTACAAGCTAGGCAACTCTATGCCCTCCTGATAGATATACTGCCATACATCCATCTCGGTCCAGTTGCTTATCGGGAACACTCTGAAATGCTCGCCAGGATTTTTCATTCCGTTGTAGATATTCCACAACTCCGGTCTCTGATTCTTAGGATTCCACTGTCCGAATTCGTCCCTATGGGAGAAAATCCTTTCCTTTGCACGTGCTTTTTCCTCATCACGTCTTGCTCCACCGCAGGCCGCATCGAACTTGTACTTTGCCAATGTATCCAGCAATGTAACCGTCTGCAGTTTGTTTCGGCTTGCGTTGTAACCGGTCTCTTCCTTAACCTTGCCCTCGTCAATAGAATCCTGGACATAGCCTACAATCAAGTCTGCGCCAAGCTTCTTTACAAGTTCGTCACGATATGTAATTGTCTCCGGGAAATTGTGTCCCGTATCGATGTGCACCAGCGGGAAAGGAATCTTTGCCGGATAAAATGCCTTATAAGCAAGGTAGGTCAACACTATGGAATCCTTGCCGCCTGAAAACAGGATGCAAGGACGCCCGAATTGGGCCGCCACCTCTCTGAGTATATATATTGACTCAGCCTCAAGCTCTTTCAAATGCGTCAGATGTTCGCTCATTTCAATATTTCTGATTTAAATGGATTGCAAAGTTATAAAATCTAACTGAAAACGCCAGCAAGATACTTTTTGGTCAGTTCCTCACGCGGTTCGTTGAATACCTGCTTGGCATCTCCCGTCTCGATGACTTCCCCGAGATAAAGGAATACGGCATAATCCGCGATACGCAATGCCTGACGAAGGGTATGAGTAACCATTATGATGGAATAGTTCTCCTTCAGTTTCACGAAAAGGTCCTCAATAGTCTTGCTGGAGACAGGGTCCAGCGCACTTGTTGCCTCGTCGGCAAGAATGAAGTCCGGCTCTACTGCAAGGCTGCGGGCCAGACACAGACGCTGCTGCTGACCGATGGACAGACGCATCGCGGAAGACTGAAGTCGGTCCTTCACTTCATCCCACAGTCCGACCTCGCGAAGATATTTCTCCACGACATCCGCAAGTTCTTTCTTTTTGCGGTGCATTCCGTGGATTCGGCAGCCGTAAGCGACATTGTCAAATATGGACATAGGCAACGGACAAGGCCTCTGCGGAACAAGACCGATACGCCGCCTCAGCTCAATCAGATCACTATACTTCGCGCCGATAATATCCTGATTTCCAATCATTATACGCCCGTCAATCTTGATATTGTCAATATTGTCCGTGAGCCTGTTGAGACTTTTCAGCAGTGTGCTCTTTCCACAACCGGAAGGACCGATGATGCAGGTGATTTTGTTCTCAGGAAACACCAGATTGATATTCTTCAATATCTGATGCCCCTCAATCGAAAGATTGAGATTCTGCACTGCAAGCGGATCTTTCTTTATATTTTCCATATTCTGTCCCATACAATGTTTATATCACACCCAAGTTTCTACACTATTCTATATATAACCGACTCTCCCCCTATAATTTACATATTATTCTTGGTGAAGTGGTTTGTAATCCACCGCCCGCCAAGACTGAGAATCAGTACAATTACCGTCAAAACCAGCGCAGCAGCATAAGCTCGCCCCGGGAAAGGTTCCGGCATAGTTATCCAGTTAAAAATAGCCAACGGCAAAGTCGCGGTTGGAGAAGAGAGCGATGAAGCCACTGAATCGGAGAATCCGGCCGTGAACATAACCGCCGCAGCATCGCCTATAGCTTTGCCGACTGCAAGCAACGTAGCCGTAGCCATCCCCGGAAGTATCTGTTTCAGAACGACTTTCAACGTCTCCAGTTTAGTTGCGCCCAATGAATACGCTGCATCAATCATATCGTCAGGAACCGACTTTGAAATTTCATCCCCGCTCCTTATGAACATCGGTATGATTAGCAATGTGCTTACAATGATACCTCCCAACACAGAAGCACGCATTCCTACCATCACCATTATCATAAAGGCGAAAGCGCCATACACGATCGACGGAATGCCGTACAGCACGTCATAAACCAGCCTCGCAACATAGGAAAGCCAGTTGGAACGCCTGCGATACAGATTCATATAGAACACGACAGGGATACTTACAAACATCGCTATCAGCGTAGCCGGAGCCACTACCAGCAAAGAACCTACTATCGCGTTGAGAAAGCCGCCGTCATCAGTCGTATTCCAGTTCTTGCCCGGAGCCTTTGTTATCATATCCCAGGAAATAGCTCCGATGCCTTTCACGAATATAGTCCAGATAATGGACAGGACTATAAGGAACACAAGAGCTACTGCAATCCACATAAGGACTTTGACAATATTCTCAGCAATGAATTTACTTTTCATCTTTTCCATCATCTCTCTCCTTTCTGGACTCTATATAGTATCACACGCGACAGCACATTGAATATCACCACGATAACAAGCAGAAGCAGCGCGGCGAACATAATGGCGGACTCATACAAAGGCACTGAAGCCATTTCACCGTAATTGTTTCCGATCAGAGCCGGCAACGTATAAAAGCCTTTGAACAACGATTTCGGTATTGCAGGAATACTGCCGCAGACCATCATCACGGCAATGGTCTCACCCATCGCTTTGGACAACGACAGCACGACTGCCGCAAAGATTCCTGACAACGATTTTTTCAGTACCACCCTCCTGGTTGTCTGCCACTGAGTCGCGCCTAGAGACATCGATGCATCTCTAAGGTCCTGTGACACAGCGGAAAATATCTCCACAAACAAGCTTACCATAATCGGAAGCACCATAACGCACAGCACAAGGGACGCCGTAAGCAGGGAATATCCTGTAACAGGTATAAGCAGCAGGATTCCCCATACGCCGTAAATGACTGAAGGGATCGCAGCCAGTATATCAAGCGCAGGATACACGAATTTCCTTACGAATTTCTTGGAATACTCAGTCAACGATATGGCGGTAAGCAATGACAGCGGAAGCGCTATCGCAATCGCTATTACCGTAACAGTCAGCGTTCCGGTGATAAACGGAAGGAATCCGAATTTTTTCTGGGACGGCTTCCATTCTGACGAAGTTATCAGTTCCCAGAAGGAGTTTTCCTGAAGTATCGGCATTGATTTTATCGCAAGACCGGCAATCATCGCCAGAAGAAGCAGAATGGACGACACTGTCAGGATGAACATAAATACCGATGACAGATGCTGCCGATATATCCTTCTCTTGTTCCAGGAACGCTGGAACACGGTAGAGCCGAAGAGAATGAAGATTGCGGCAATGACTCCTATGAACGTATAAACGACATTAAGAGTATTGTTGCCGCGCACACTAGACATACGCCTTGTAGTGCGCAGAACCTTAAGATTCTCGCTCAGCATCTTGCTTGAAATCTTCACGTAACCGGCAGGCTCATTGAATCGTTGGCCGTCCTTCAAAGTATAGCGTAGAAAAGCGAGAGATGCGGAATCCTTTGGCGTTCCCTTCGTCACGAAATACAGGTTTCTTGCTGGTGGAGTAGGGAAATTGTCTATTTCAATGGCGTGGACAAGGCTTTCCTTAGTCTCGTAAAAATTCTCTTCCGGACTTATGATTCCGTCCATATCAGAATCCAACGGAAAAATCTCCAACCCGGACAACACCTTATGAGTCTGCGCATCGTAAGCGTATGCAAGATTATTGAAGCCTATCCCCCACTTGTCATTCTGGACCGCCTTTGCTATTCCGGGGTCGCCATAAACGGCAGTACCTCTCAGTTCCTCCTGCTTGGCATCGAACCAGGATGCAAAAGTCTGGGCGGCACCGCAAGCATCAGAACGTGTAAAAACGTGAATCTGATGCCTGTCGTTTGTTCCGAGCAACTGTCCCCAAGTACGTATTTCTCCTGTAACCCATATTTTACGGGCCTGCTCCGAATTAAGACCTTGACGCTTTATAATGTCGATATATGGATTATTTGAAGACACGTCCGGGACTACCGCATCGCGACCGACCACGC
>CAVKAQ010000028.1:24364-28128 GCA_963654225.1 Butyricicoccaceae bacterium
GACCGACCACGAAAGCAACCGCACCCGCCTCAATTTCTTCCTGGTGCAAGTCCCTGGACAGCATAGCATAATCGACCATCCCGTTAAGAACATCGGTCATACCCTTGCCTGCGCCTCCGGCCGACACATCTATCTTCACATCCGGATACCTGACCTCGAACTCATTTGCCCATTGAACTGCAAGAGGATACAAGGCAAACGCTCCGGACACCGATACCTGGCCGTGAAGATTACCGGATTTACGGTTCAACGAACTGCACGCAGTCAGCATTGCCAACAATACGGACAACACTATGACGCGCAAAAAGAAGCAGGTAGGTTTATACGTCGTTTTCAAATAATTCATTTCTATTCTTTCACCATTTCTCAAGCCTTGTCAATCACGGATGAATCCGGATTGATTCCGGTTCGCCGAAAAGGTCAGAAAACCGTTTGGAAATCGCGTCCAACTATCTCAGAGTAAACTCCGCAGAAGATCTGATGTCAGTTGCAGACGCTCCGATGAGAACTTTGAATGCTCCCGGCTCAGCTGTCCAGCACTTATTCTCCGCATCATAGTAGCTGAGGTCATCAACGTCAAGTTCAAAATTAGCAGTCTTGGTCTCTCCCGGCTGCAGATACACCTTGTCGAAGTTCCTCAACTCCTTGACCGGTCTGTCAACAGAACATTCTGAATCAGATACATACAATTGTACGACTTCTGAACCTGCCTTGTTGCCAGTGTTCGTCACAGGTACCGAAATCTTGACTTTTCCGTCACGCTTCATTACGGAAGATGACAACTTGACATCACCATATTCAAAAGTAGCATAACTCAAACCATATCCGAATGGAAATGCTGTAGCGATATTCTTCTTGTCATACCAACGGTATCCGACATAAAGGCCCTCGTCATAACTCTGCTGAGCGACTGTCTCACCGTCCTTGAGAATACCTGGATACTGTACCTCGGTCTTAATCGGGGTATCTTCCAATGAAACAGGATATGAGAACGGCAGTTTGCCTGAAGGATTCACTTTTCCGGTCAGCACGTCTGCAAGAGAGTTGCCCGCTTCACTGCCGAGATACCAGTCCTGAAGGACTGCATTGACTTCTGCCAACCACGGCATAGCGACAGCATTTCCTGAGATATTCACGACTACAAGTTTGTCGGTAACTTTAGAAAGGGCCTCAATAACAGCATCCTGTCCGTAAGGCAGTCCATAAGAATATCTGTCACCGCCTTCCGCATCCTGATGGTTGCTCTTGTTCAAGCCGCCCACAAATATCACATAGTCAGCATCTTTCGCAGCATCGACAGCATCCGCAATCAAAGTTGCGGCATCTCTGGACTCGGACAGATTCTGCCCTGTAGTAACGCCATTGTACTCACCGCCGACATCGCCTACATAACCGCGCTGATAAACCACTTCGGCCTTTCCGTTGAACGCGCTTCTGATTCCATCAAGAGGAGAAACCTCATATTTCACCTTCAGTGACGAACTTCCTCCGCCCACAGTCATCATTTTCACGGCATTCTCGCCGACAACCAGCACTTTCTTCACGCTGTTAGTGTCCATAGGCAAAATCCCATTCTCATTCTTGAGAAGCACAATTCCGTCAGCACCTATTTTTCTCGCTGCCGCAGAATGTTCTTCGCAGACAAAACGTCCGGTAGAATGATTCGAACTCATGTTTGTCCTCATCTCAAGACGAAGAACTCTGCGCACCTTCTCGTCCAAGGTTTTCACATCAGCCTTGCCTGACCTGAGCCTCTCCAAATATGCGTCGGCAAGAAAATATGAATCATAGGCATTGCTCTTGCCTTCAGAAAGGCCGTCAGTCCAAGTGCCATATTCCATGTCAAGGCCATTCGTGATTGACTGATCGGTATCGTGCACTCCGCCCCAGTCGCTCACTACCACACCGTCGAATTTCCAATCTCCTTTCAGAATATCGTTAAGCAGGTATTCGTTATGGCAGCAATGCTGATTCTTATAAAGATTATAAGAGCCCATAACGGCCCAGGCACCGCCTTCCTGCACAGCTAGTTTGAAAGCAGGGAGGTAAAGTTCCTGCAAAGTCCTGTCATCAACATTTACGTTAACTTTCGTACGCCATTTCTCCTGATTGTTCAAAGCAAAATGCTTCACGCACGCAGCCACGCCGTTACTCTGTACACCTTGGATATATTTGGCTGACATATAGCCGGACAAATACGGGTCTTCACCCATATATTCGAAATTTCTGCCGTTTAGAGGTGTCCTGTAAATATTCACACCTGGTCCCAAAAGCACATTCTTTCTTCTGTATTTCGCTTCCTCTCCAATGCAGACACCATACAACTCGGCGAGAGATTTGTCCCAAGTGGCCGCAAGACAAGTCAATGCAGGATATGCCGTGCAAGAGTCATTTGTCCATCCGGCCTGATTCCACTCATCCCACAAAACCTCAGGGCGAATACCGTGGGGGCCGTCAGTGCACCAGATTTCAGGTATTCCCAAACGAGGCACGCCGGCAGAACTGAATTTTGACTGGGCGTGCAGCATTCCGACTTTCTCCTCAAGGGTCATCCTTGAAAGAGCATCCTCTACTCTTTGCTCGATCGGTTTGGTTTCATCCAGATAGACCGGCACTGATTTCTTTTCCGGTCCTGAAGTACACGCTGACATACAGCAGGTCAACGCAAGTGCGATTAGTGTTATTTTTTTCATGCTGCCATATTTTTTAACATTCAGAAGCCATCTCCAAACGGCTCCTGCCGAACAGTAAACTATTTTCTTCTATTTCCTGCAGAAACTTGCGCTCGCCACAACAACCTCTCCCCCTACGCCGAAACAACGGCACAATGCAAGTCACACAATCATACAAATTTATGAAAGTTCGGCCAATAATCAATAAAACGCCCCCTCAAATTTTCTTTCAGTTGCCCGGCTTGCATCTTCGCCCAATCCATCTTACAGTCCAGTATCTTGGTGATAAGTTCGAGCAGAAAGTTAATTGTAACAGATAAAAAACGCGCCGAACCTGTCACAGGCTTGGCGCATTACTGTTTTCGGTTGAAAACAGGGTTGTATGTTAACTAAAGTAAACGATTCTGAATCATCTGAGCATTTCCGCTATTCGCTTTTAAGCTTTTCGACCGGATTGCTTGTGGCAGCATTCAGGCTTCTCAACGTGACTATCACGACAGTAATGACGAGAATAACTGCGAGCGCCAATGCGAATACCCACCAGTGGATAGCCGTATGATATGCGAATCCGTTGAAATACAGCGACACCACCTTCCAGCACACAGGGACAGCAATTACGAAACTGACCAGTACGATTACTATGTACTTGGCATTGAACATCTTGAGAATATCCTCTATGCTGGCTCCGTTAACCCTTCTCACGGCAATCTCACGGCTTCTGTGCTGAGTGTCAAACAGAACAAGACCGAACACTCCCATAAGCGAGATTATTATCGCAATTGCGGTGAACAGACTGATAATGGATGACATACGGCTTTCCTGCCTATACTGCATTCCAAGTTCCTTGTCGAAAAAATCTATATTGTATGTCTCCGGATCCCGATCCGGTCTCATTTCCTGGACTGTATTTTTAATGAACTTTATGATGTCCAATGCATCGGCTCCGGGTGCCGTTCTGACGTATATCTGACTGAGCGCTGCTCTCCACGAATGGTCTTTACCGAAAAGGTAGAAGGCGAAATCAGATTTACCGTATTGCAGAGGCTTGAAATTGAAGTCTTTGCATATCCCTACAGTCACACAGTTCTCTAT
>CAVKAQ010000029.1:0-27934 GCA_963654225.1 Butyricicoccaceae bacterium
AATCGACTTTCATCTTTTTGTGTGAGAGGCGGCTTCGTTCGGCGCGGAAGCCCATCACGTGGCTCTCGATAGATGCATCGATGGTGCTGGTGAGCTTGCCTTGATCCTGGGCCGAGACAGCCTCAAGCCAGTCGCAGACAAGTGCAAGGTCACCACCGCCGTGCCCCGAGCCCTTGTACTCCGGAATGTCGGACACTTTCTTATCCCACACAAGACGGCGATTACTGCGGAACTCATAGAGAGTGAAAGTAGTGCCGTCACCCTCGATATATCCTGTCGTTCCCATAATTCTCGTTCTACGTCCGCCGTATGGGGTAAACGCCTCCATAGAGAACGCCGCCGTAGTACCATCCTCGAACACCATCTCACTCACGAAGTGATCAGGCTGGTTGTTGTCACAGTGGTAAACGCACCTTCCCCAAAGATTTGTAGGATCGGATATCTTGCTCATTATTTCATTCTCGTCATTGCGGTCCTTGAGGTCGAAGACTCCGAGAAAGCCCTTGCGGTGCACATAAATATCTATTGCGGAGAACGGACAAGTACTCTCTACAGGGCAGCCATCAACACATCGCATAGGCGCACCCTCCGGGGCATTCTCAGCCTTGAACCACGTCAGCGAGCCATCAGCTACAATCGTCTTGCAAGGCTTACCGACAAACCAGCGGAGAATGTCAAGGTCGTGACAACTCTTTGCGAGAATGATAGGAGTGGTCTCGTTTGAATCCCGCCAGTCGCCTCTCACATAAGAATGCGCCATATGACGGCAGTCAATAGGCTCCATATGCTGGATACTGATGAGTTTACCGATTTTCCCGGCTTTGATAGCCTCGTACATAGCCCTGAAATACGGGCTATAGCGAAGGACGTGGCATACAGCCACGATTCTGCCATATTTCTTCGCCTGTGCAGCAATATCCTTACATTCTTTTTCGCTCTGTGCGACCGGTTTCTCAAGCAATACATCGTATCCCATCTCAAGCGCCTTCATACAAGGTGCGTAATGTGTATCGTCAGGAGTAGATATGACCACAGCGTCAGCAAACTTGGGTACTGCGAAAACTTCGCTACAGTCTCCGAAACGCTGTTCCTCCGGAATCGAGAAATTGTCTCCCATAGCAGTCTTTCGGCTCTCCCTAATGTCAGAAACGCCAACTATCTTCATACATTCAGGAAACTTTTTCGCGTATGCAGAATATGTCCTTCCTCTATTTCCGGCGCCTATGATAATAACAGTCACCGGCTTACCATTCACATTCGCCTTGAGGCCCTTGACCGGAAAATCCAATTCCGCGTCTGTTCCAATCTGGGAGTCCGCAGAGGAATCAATATCCACACCGACCACCTTTCCGGCAGCCTTCAAGCGTCCTTCAGCCCCTAAGAATGTCGCACCGGCCGTAAGCACGCCGAGGCTCTTGAGAAATTCTTTTCTGTCCATAGTTTTAAAGTGATTATTGAATTTCATTGTCAGCCGCTAAGGCGACAACAAATTCACTGATTCTGATAGTTCTCTATTTTGCCGGCATATTCTTCCTCGTCCGGCGGGATGTCGCCCGAGCAGTTTTTCGGAAGCATGCCGAACTGCTTGCTGAAACACTTGGTAAAATATGAAAGACTATTGAAGCCTGTCATCCAGCACACCTCATTCACTCTGTATTGTCCGGTCGAGAGAAGTTCTTTGGCAGCCTTTAGTCTCACCATCTTGAGATAGTCGTTCGGAGTCATCCCCAGCATCGCCTTCATTTTTCTCTGCAAGAAAGAGCGGGACGCTGACATCTCGGCCGCAAGCAGGTCTATATTAAACTCTCCGTTACCCAGATTGTCGCGAATAACTCCGTTGAGTTTTTCCATCCACTTCGCATCATTATCCGGAGAAGTGCTGATCGATTTTACCACCTCATCACTATGAATATTGACATTCTGGAAAATCTGGTTGAAAAACTCGACCTTCGCCTCAACAAGTTTTTGTCTATCCTTCTCTTTCTTTCTACGCCTCAACAATTCTTCTATTCCAAGGCAAATCCCGGCTCCCACAAGCATATAAGCAGCCACCGCCCACCAACTCAGAAGCGGATGAGGAGAAACGACAATATCCACTTCCGCACAGTCTTCACTCCACACTCCGTCATTATTGCACGCCTTGGCTGAGAAATGGTGTTTTCCCGCCTTAAGATTGGAGAAAGAAACTGTCTTCACATCCGTTATAACCCATTCACTGTTGACGCCTCCCATCTTCCAAGATATCAGATTTCGTGAAGGAGCCGCATAACTCAAGCAGTCGATGTCAATATCGACACTTATCGTATTGTGAGGCAGTCGAATAATTCCGGCGGCGGAATTCCGCTGCCCGTCATCTCCTTTTTTCCCTTTTCCCGAAAATCTCGCTCTCACTCCGCTGATGCTTACCTTTGGGCTTACTTCGTTTTTAGTGAGTTTCACTGGATAGAAACAATTGAAGCCACTTACCCCTCCGAAATACATCTTGCCGTCATCAGTCTTAAGATATGAGCGAAAGTTGAACTGATTGCTTTGTAGCCCGTCTTCAACTGTGTACTGATGAACTTTCCGCGTCTGCGGATTATATTTTATAAGGCCCCTATTCGATGAAAGCCAAAGGCTTCCTGTCCCGTCATCGAGCAATCCATAATAAATACTCTTAGGAAGTCCTTCAGCCGGGCCAAAAGAGATGAATCCTCCAGTCCCCTCATCATAGCGACAAATTCCGCCATTCTTTGTACAGAACCACATCCGTTCCATCCCGTCCATACATATCCCGGTAATCTGATTATCCGGAAGAGAAGTCGATACCGAATCATCGTGTGCGAAATGTATCAACTCCCGACCCCCGTTTCCAAGCACATAGAGTCCGCAGTTTCTGTCGGCAGCCCAGACATTGCCTGAACTGTCCTCACAGAGGTCGCAGATAAAACCTGTCCCTATCTCTTTGACTTTCCGAAATTTCCCGGTCTGCGGATTGAGTATGCAGAGACCTGAGAGCGTGCCCACATACAGAAGTCCGTCGCCAGATTTGAGTATAGAATAGACAAAGTCGTCACAGAGGGAACTGCTGTCAGTCTGACTGTGAGAATAATTCTTCAAATTCATAGTGCGCAGGTCAAGACAGTCCATACCTTTGGAGAAGGTACCTATCCAAAGATGCTGTCCATCTAGACAAAGCGCGTGGATATTGTTGTGGCTCAAGGCTGAAAAGTCCGTAAATGTCTTTGTGGCGATATTAAAGCGATTGAGTCCGCCATTCTCCGTACCTATCCAGATGTTTCCTTTTCCGTCAGGACAGAATTCGCTTACCGCAGTACCTTTCAGGCTTCCTTGAGTTCCGTCGTCCGTATAGCAGTCTATACTCTCGAGTAACAACGGGCTGTAATTCACTCCGCAGAAATATGTCCCTATCCAAAGCCCGTCTTCCCTGTCGACATAGAAACGGTAGATACTCTCACTCGCGATCTCATTGTCACACTGTTCCCAGTCTCCGTTCACTGTATCAAGGATATACATTCCTGTATCCGTCCCCACGTAGTACTTTCCATTGCCGATGGGATAGAAATCGTGAACTCTCTCCGGAGAAACTTTAAGATTTTTCGGTAAAAATCTTCTGAACGAGTTGGTGGATTCGTTGAATTCTGCGACTATGCCTCTCCGCGTGCCAATCAGAAACTTATCAGCATCAATTCTTCTTATTGAGGTAACCTGATTTGAATCGCCTCCGAGAGGGTCTCCGGACGGAGGCAATGTCTTACCGAACGAATCGCTTTCAGGAATGTATTTGCATAGTCCGCCGCTATGTCCAATGAGAATATTACCCCAATCATCGGTGTCTATTCTCATAACGTTCAAAAAACCGTTCGTATTTGAAACGTCGGATTTACTTTTTTCTACACTTCCAAGTCCTTGTGCAACAGTCCCATAATAGGCATGGGGGGGGTAGAATCCGCATAAGCTTTTACAGTACAAGCCGATTCGTCTATCCTGTAAACTCCGTTGTTACAGCCTACCCAAAGATGTCCGGTATTGTCATAGTGAAGGCAATTGACACTTGATGGAATCTGACCGCCGAAATCCATTTTCCGATAATTCAACCGAATGCAGTCAAAGATATAAAGGCCGTCATTACAACCGATCCAAAGTCTGTTCCCATCAGGGTGAAGGCATATTGCGTCTATATTGAAACTTTTCCCCTCCGAAGATGAGCAGAATGCTCGAAAATTTTCCCCGTTAAACCGGCTTAAACCATCACCGGTAGCAAACCACATATATCCTCTGGAATCCTGAAGGATATCCTTCACTACATTGTTCGACAGTCCGTTACGCACATCGTACCGTCTGAACCTATTGTGAGGTGCAGACAGCAGAGGGAGTGAAGAAAGTAACATTTCAACACCCACCACTATAAGAAGCAATATGTACCTGCGCGTTTTCACTTAATCTCTGTGAGACGGATGTCATATTTTCCTTTAGCCGGAGCTTTCGCGTCTGTCGTGAGGCTTATTCTCCTCAGACTATTTCCCCAGACAGATATGAAACGCCCGTCCGTCATCTCACGCACTGTAACCGACGGTCTGAATACCTTAGAATATTCCATCCGCATAACAGCCTTGTCCGTAGCATCGCGTTTGGGCTTAGAGTTGTCGCAAACAATGAGCAATTCCCCATCTTTAACGCTGTATGTTTTACCATCGAAGAAAATATATTCATCTCCCGGGAGGAAGACCTCGCCTTTTACGAGGAAATTGAGTGTATCTGCTGCATTTCTTTCCTTGATGGAGAAATTATCTGTAATCTGCAACGAAGGAGTCCCTTTGACAGGCAGGTTGTAGCTGCGCTTCCAGGAAACGATGCCGCTTTCTTCCGGATAAGCATCGGAAAGTTCCAAAGATGCAGTCCCCTTGTCTATGTCGCAACGGAAATCCTTTGCCCGATACTGTCTGCCGAATTCCTGCGGAACACCGTTTATTACCGGAAGATTATGCCACTCACAGCGCATAGACCAGATTTTATACCTCTCGTCCGCCTTGAATGTCGCCCTTGTGTAGGTCCCGACTCCGGCATCAATAAGCACAGGCATCTCTCGGACAAAGAATATGCAAGTACCTATGTCATTGTGATTGTGACTCTCATCGTTATAGCCTCCCTTGATTCCGAGAAACCAATCAGAAGAGTTGCGCATATATGCCACCTCAGTCTCAGGATATACGCTGCCACGTGGCACATCTTTTCTCAGCTCAGAGAGGAGTCGGTTCATTTCAGCAGATTTCTCCGCATCAGGAACCGCATCAATCTTCCGCTGAAGAGAATCCAACACGTGTCCCATTTCTCCGTTGAACCTCAAGCACTGTATGCAACGATATGAATCACCGTATATTATGGATGGCGAGCGGAATTTGCAATTTTCCCTGTCTGCGCGCAGATACAGCGCATAGTTCATCAGTTCGTGACTACCGACTGCACGTCCATAGTGCCAGACAGTCTCGCAACTGCCTGCTTCGATTGCACTTGCATCCGCGAAATTGGTCACATAATTGTCTCCGATGAATGCACGGGAGACAAACTCACCCATATTTCTTATCCTCTTGTTGTCGAACAAGTTGAAAGCACCGTCTGACGCATCATAGAGAATCTGCAGATAATCGATAAACTTTCCCGCCGCAGCATCCCAATAGCCGGGGCCTTCCTCGCAGCCGCCGTCCTTCTGGATATTGTCGAGCCATCTGTCAACTGATTCTGCACTCTGCCTTAAGGCAGCATCAAGCCGATACTGTTCCTTTTCCATAAGCAGAAAACATAGCGTGACGTCAGCGTTGCACCAAGGATTCCAGTTGTTGAGATTTTCGGTATAATAGCCAAGCCAAAACTGCGCTTTGCGCTCCATAACATCAAGATATGGGTCAAGAATATTTCTCTTTACAGCCTGCTCAACCGCATAGGAAATTGAAGGGTCAGCCTTGTCGAACTCCTCTTTGAAGAAATGATGTGCAAGAGAGAGTATAGCTCCGAAACGCCCTGCTCCGAGGTCTATGAAATGCTCTCTCGAATCCGCAAGCGATCGTCTGCTGCGTTGCGAAGCCTGATGTGCGGAAAGCACCCATGAGGTCTGCTCGGTGGCAAGCCACACGCCATCGATAATCTGATCTATGAATCTACCCTTGCCCTCAACGAGTTCGCCAGCCATCAGGGATATAAGCGCTCCACGGTTTTCACCCTGCGGGTTTTCCATTGCACGGCGGTCACCGGTTCTCTCAAAGGCGAGATATCCGGTCGCAGGAACTGTCTGCCACTTATACCCGAGGTAACGCTCGGCTCTGCGCACAATCGCCGCAGAATCAGCAGATGTGAGCGCCGACCAGCCAGCCCTGTCGGTGTATTTTGGCAACGGAAACCAGTCCTTACCAACTTTGAAAATCTTTTCTGACCTCAGTCTTTTATATTCCCTGTAAACTATGCCGGTCTCGTCATCATTGTCGGCCGCCTTGCACGGCAGGGCTACGGACAAGAATCCTGTCGCAGCCAATGCAGCAAGAGATATGATCAGATTCTTCAGTTTCATCTTTCCTTATCCAATAATAGTGTAATCTACTACTAATTATTTGAATATCGTACCACAAGGGCACTGAAAACTACTCCGCAGGAGAAAGTTTTGTGGTAAATGTTTCGGTTTTACCGGAAGTCACCTTGGCAACAAAGCCGGCTTCATAGTATCCGGAGTTGTCCGCATCCCAAACTTCGCCCTTTGTAGTCCAAGTCTTGAGTTCGACCTTTGTACCCTTCTCGGCCGTAACCGTAAGATACATAGTCTTACCACCGGAATTCAGAACGATTCTGTTATCCTCGACAGTAGGCTGAGCCTTTGTGACCATAGTCCAGCGCAACTGCGCCTGCAGGTTATACTTTGCCTCGATAACATCCGTAACTTCCAAGTCCTTGTCATTCACTATACAAACAGTCCTTTCCGCCTTTTTGCACTGGTCGGAAACAATGGAACTGAGGTCGCAGCGGAACCCTCTACGTCCGTTCTTGTCTATAGTCTCGTCAATATCGGCTCTTCCGGTCACCAAATGCAGAGCATTGTTTACTGTAATCGTACTGTGATTGTAATTGTTGTAGCGGAAAACTCCCCAACGGAATGCGCTCTGTTCATAACTTCCGAATGCTCCGCCAGGATATTTGTCCTTATCGTAATTGTAGTTTTCAATCGTGCCGTAACTCTGAAGTCCGAGATCCGCCGACCATCTGACTCCGTAAGCGTCATAAACGAAAGAGCCCACGTCCATATGACCGTGACTGAAGTTGCTGCGACCCGCTTTCAGACCGAGGAATTTGTCACTTTCGGTGAAACTCCAGTCTCCGCGCACAATTCCTACAGGGCTTATCCCGTGACCGCTCCACAGATGGTCCGTCGGGGCTGAGATTGATGCAGTGGATACTTTGTCTGCATAGACAATCGCCATAGGGAAATACTTGTATCCGTCACTCTTGTAGCGTCCGTCCGTAAGTTTCATACTTTCAGCATACAGCATTGACGGATCGTTGAATTTATATGCGAGATACCAAAGAGCCGGCATAGATACGCTGGACGGAGCGCTGTCGCAGTAGTTGAACGCCAAACGGTTCATTCCCTCCATAAACATAACCCACTTACCTGTTTTGCGGAAGCCCTCGCAGGAAGCGAGCCCATTATCAGACCCTGTACAACTTTCCATAGCCGAAAGCATAATGCACTCGAATGCTGTACCATAGCCCCAGTAGCCGTAGCCTTCCGGATAGTTGCCGTCAGGATTGTAGATTTCTTCCATCACAGGAGCGTTCGTTGAGACGGCTTTATCCACGATTGCCCTGGCTGTTTCAGAACAATTCTCGTAGATTGCTAGAGCCGCCACCACGAGTCCGCCGTTGCAGACCTGATTCCAGTTGGAAACTGAAGTGTAGAACCACGGATTCTTGTTGAGGGCGTAGTCGAACGCAAAGTCCTGAATGGCTTTCACTGCTGCAGTCTTAGTCGCCTCTTTCAAGTCCTTATAGAGCCAGTCGTAGCCTATACCCACAGCGTGTGCCATCTCACCTGTATCGAGAAAATGCTGAGAGGCGTTCCAGTCCTTGAATGCACAAACAGTATTGATGTCCCGCTCTGCCTGTTCGAGATATTTCGCCTCTCCTGTCATCCTATAGGCATATGCGCAAGGGATTATCCGTTCTGCAGCGGCAGTCGAGACTGCAAGCAATCTCTTGCCTTCAATCTTATAGGCCAGATCAGCCTTCCCTATAGCCTCGTTCGCCTTGGCGATGAGCAAGTTGTGAAGCTGTGTGATATTCTTGTCTGTCCCGGCTTCAACCTTCAATTTAATCGAAGCCTCCGAATCCTTGGTGAATATCACCCTCGGATGGTTAGCCGCGGTCAGCTTACTATAGTCCGCAACAGTTTCTTCCTTTTTCCCATCATCGTCGCCATTATTTTTCCCTTTGTCTGGCGACCAGGTCTTCTCGTTTTTAGTACATCCGGATATGACTAGCGAGAGAGCCACACCCGCTGCCGCAATCAGTTTGAAAATCCTTTTGTGCATAGACATTTTCTTTTAAAGATTCCGTCCTGACAGTCACAGGAACTCCGGTCTGCCGGGACGGAAAAATTATTTTAAGCTGGCTGTTTTCTAATTAACGGTTGTCAACATCTTTCATACAGCGTACAGACAATGCATCCGCTCTTGCGCCATTTGTGTCCCATTCTTCCTTATGCCAAGTCAGACCGTAAGCATACTCGCTTGTGCTGTCAGCATTGCCTACTGATGAATTTGACCAATAACCGAAGGATTTCCACTGGTCGGCATTTCCGGCATTTGCACCCCACTTGAATGAATAGAAGCCCCAGCTGGACTCAACAGCACCGATAGTATAGATAACATAATATCTGGTTCTCTTATTTGAAGCATTGACGGATGTCTCAAACTCTTCTTTCTTACCGCTATACACTTCTTTCAGGACATCAGGACTGCAGACCATCCAGCCTTCCGGACAAGGATCGAATACTGATTTTGTACCTCTTTCTGTCGATCCCTCTTCTGCACCTTTGTTTGGATTTCCCCAAAGGTCGTCTTTACGATCAGAATGAATGCCTTTCTGAGCGCCCAGATACCAGTCTCTGCCTGCATTCACCACATCAGTATAGTAATAGAAGACCTCAGGAGTTCTTGCGGCCTGTTTAATCTCTGTCACACTTGACAGTTTCCTGGCATTTTCAGGCATAGTATGAGAACCCCAACTGTATCCGGTAGGACGTCCCCATTGATAATAGAGTCCACAGTCGTGCCAATCGTCATACTTTTTCGGTTCTTTACCCTGAAGTTTATAGTAATTGACATTGGAGTTTCCTAGTTGCCTGTCCATTACGACAGCTCCGCAACTGAACTGCTGCTCTTCAATCGTGTCGTTCGAGTCAAGAGTCCAAACCTGAAAAGCCCAGATGTACTCTTTGTCAGCATTGCATACTCCTATTTTCGACACATAGCCCATATAACCGCTGTGAGTAGCTTTTATCTCTGCAGTATAGTCGGAATTTATCGGCACATATTCCTCATAGTCATCCGCCGAACTTGAGTTATTTCTCTTTCCGTTCACAGAAATCGGGTAATTCTTGTCATTCAAGTGATTGGCATAAATAATTTTAAGATATTTAGGCTCTTCACATCCGACAAAATATCCCCTTGCCTTCAAGTCCACAGTAAATTCTGCAGCAGCATCCTTCGAATGCTTGACCATATACATATTGCTAGGTCCGTAGGCATAGCCCTCTGCAAGATAGCGCGTCTCCTCTATCTGATACCACGGGAATGTATTGTCTGATGCAGAAACATTCTCGACTTTGATTGTATTCACTGCGTTTGCTAGAATCTTTTTCACTTCTACCTTACGTGGAATGGTGACATTCTTTTTGCCGTCGCTCATCGAGACTGACACATATACGTCTTTTCCTGTCAAATCCTGCGGAAGCACGGTGAGATAGAGTTCCTGTGCTGAAGAGAGAGTTTCAGGATTCTCCACAGTCACTACCGCGCAACTCTTTCCGTTCTTGATCACAAGCTCTTTTGTACTAAGATCCACACTGATATCTCCGGTGAATGTAGCATCCTCGCTGTAGATAGACGCTCCCATAAGTTTGAGGGACGAGTACTCACTGCTGGAAATGACCAGTCTGAGATATGCAGTACCGTGGCTGAGAGCAAACTTTACAGGTGGCTGAACACCGTCATCCTGAGTTTTCTGAATTGTCTGAGAGTCGTATGCAAAAGCATATTTTGAAAGGTTGCCGCTATCGTTCGGCTTAGCCTGTTTCTGTTCTACAGGAACGTAAGAACTCAGTTTACCTTCGCTCTGGCTGGTGAGGCTGCTGTACGGATAGTAGAGCACTACCGGCGTGTCTTCCGTCAACTCCACTTCATTTTCAAGGATGAACACTCCGCTCTGTTTGCCTGCACTCTCACTTACGAGGTTGGCGTAACTGTTCGGGAATGTCTCCGAAGCGGTGGATATTATTCCCAGTTTGTCTCCCTCGGACCAGAGCACCGGCCACTTTTCGCCGCTCTTCTCCCCGATTGACATCTTTGTTGACGCAGTTGTCTCTCCGCAGAAAGTATATTTCACCGAGCCCTTCACATTTTCCTTAAGAGTCTCTTTCTGGCAGCCCGCCGCAATGGTGAGAAGCAGCGATGCCGCGATGTATATTGACTTATTCATTGATTTGCCTCCTATCAGTTGATGTTATTATTGTCAAGTTCTCCGGCCGAGTTATTGTTTGAAATGCCATCCGGAGTTCCTTCTGCAGTCCAGACTTCAAATTTGCTGCTGACTGCCCTTCCATCCTTGTCGAAGACAATGACTGCAGTGAGGTAATCTTTCTCGAAAGTCAGATTGCTGACAGTAGCTTCATAAGGCATCTTGTCGATTTCTTGTCCGTTTGCACGGATATACTGTATGAGTTTAATCTCATTAGTGTAGTCGATTTCGATACCTGATGTCTTCTCTGCAAGAATAATCATACCCCCGTAGAATTTCCCTTCTGTGAGACTAGCCTTGATGGTCGCTGAATTATCTTTGAGGTCGGTAACTTCGAGCGCTACAACTGGAGTGGCGTCAGAACCGCCTCCGTTGCCATTTTCTTTCGACTTGCTGCATCCGCAAAGCAGAGCGAGCATCGACGCTGCTACGATAAGATATTTTTTCATAATCATAAAGTGTTATTAATAAGTTGTTTTCATATTGACCGCCGTACCAGATTCCGGCACTGCGCGGTAACAGGCTAATAAATCCAGTTCGGTCTCTGCACTATGGACGGATTCATCTGATACTCTCCCTTCGGAGCTGCCCAAGGCCAGAACCATTCCTGATAGTACCACGGATATTCTACAGTGTTGTCACCCCACCAGGACTGACCGCCGTGTATAGTCTCTCCCTGGAATTTTGTCTCCTTGTAGGTTCCCCAACGGATTTCGTCGAAATAGTTAAGAGCCTCAACCGCAAGTTCAACTCGTCTCTCATACCTTACGGCCTCTCTCATTTCCGCGAGATTGCCTACTGTAATTGCAGGCATTCCTGCACGGCTTCTCACCTGGTCTATGATGACCTTTGCTTCGCTGAAGCGGTTGAGTTCAATCAGAGCCTCAGCCCTCTGGAGATAGACATCAGTATAGCGGATAAGAGGAAAGTCCGTGTAGCACTGGTCTCTTTCCACGAGGTCTCCTTTATGGAAGCGTACATATTTTTTGTAGCAGTAGAATGCCGACGATCTCTTGTCAAGCCAGAAGTCTCCGCCGTCAGTGCCCTGCTCCAGGAGCGGCCATCTTAGCTGCTTGCCTATCATTTCCTCATTCCCGTTCGAACCGTTGGCATAGCAGTCAACAGGATCATAAGGAGTGACAACGCTCTGCTTGAGTCTAGGATCGCGATTATCATAAGCCGCCTTGATACGGGCTTCATTGCCTTCGTTCTTGTAGTAGGTATCGAATGTCGTTTCGCCTATGATTTTGACGGCATTCTTTTTCTGTGTCGTCAATTTGGCAGTATTGAGTCCGTCTCGGCAGAAGAATACAGCCCTTTGTTTTGGCGTGAGTGAGTTCCAGTCTTCAAGACCTGGCACTTTGCTCCAGTCGAACTTGGTTCCGTCAGCATTCTGGAAATAGTTGACCCAGTCAGAAGACGGCTTGACCTCTGTCCATCCGCCGTAGGTATCTCTAGCTCCGAGCGCCTGCTGGATATTGTCGCGATAGCCCTGCTCCGCATCGTACTGGATTGCAAAAATCATCTCAGGGTCGTGTTCATTCTCAGCCTCGAAGAAGTCTATATATCTTCCGCTGAAAAGCGAGTGCCCCAGTTCTCCTACCTTAGCGAAGTCCTTCTCTGCAAGTTCATAGTAACCTGCTGCAGTAGCATCTCCGTCAGGTCTCTGTTTAGCGTCTTCGTCCTTTGCCGCCATCCACATATAAGCCATACCTCTGAGTGCATAAGCCGCAGCTTTCGAAGGTCTGCCCATATAGTTTGTGATTGTATTGTCAGGAAAATTGGCGTTGTCTATGCAATAACTCAAGTCATCCAGAACGAGTTTCCACACATCATAAGCCTTATCCTGCGTCCTGTTGCACTTGTCATTGGTTACAGGCTCCGTGTAGATAGGCACACCCCACCAGAAGCGGTTGAGACGGGTATAGGCCCAAGCCCTAAGGAATTTCGCCTCGCAGAGATATCTCTGATAGGTTGCATCATCCAGACCAGCCTTGTGGAGATTGGCAATGGCATCATTTGTAGCGTGGACTATAGTGTAGCCGAATCCCCAATCGTAGTTTATCTGGGTGTCCCCTGCCTGCTTCTGCTCGTTTGAAAGCAAGTTGAGCGGGTAGTTGTTGGAATAATAGTCAGTACAGAAACCGAGCCCCTCGATTCCGTATTTGTTCAGACCGTCCAGATTCTCCCAACGGACCTGAGTACCCTTGCTCTGCTTGCGGTTGTAGAATGTCTCGTACAGACCGTTCATTCCCTTGAGTGCCAGGTCAGGCGTGGTCCACATATTTCCGCTGGAAATTTCGTCTGTAGGAGCAGTGTCAAGCAAGTCCTTACAGCCCGCAGCCGCTATGGCGGCAGCCACAATTATCAATATATATGTAATTCTTTTCATTTCCGAGTGAATTTTAGAAAGTTATCTGTGCTCCGAGTGTTACCTGACGCATAAGAGGATAGCCGATTGAACTGCCTTTTTCAGGATCAAGTCCAGGATAGGAAGTGAAAGTAGCGAGGTTGTCTCCGGAAGCGAAGAAGCGAAGCTGCTGCACGAAGAATTTCTTGGTGAGCTTAGCCGGCAGGGTATAGCCCAGCTGGACGTTCTTCAACTTGAGATAGTCGCCCTTGTACTCGTAGAATTCACTGGCGAGACGATTGCTGAGCGAGTTCTCGTAGGTGAGACGCGGATATTTTCCTTTAATGTTGGTCCTGCTGTCAGTAGGGTTAGTAGGATCATAGAAATAGTGGTTGTCCGCTATTCTCTGGAGCAAGCCGTGTCCGTTGTTCATCTGGCTTCCGTTGTAATAAGCAGCATTCCAGATGATATAGAAATCAAACGCACCGGACCAAGTCATAGAGAAGTCAAAGCCTTTCCACGCGAAACCGAGATTGATACCGAGATTGTAAGAAGGGACATCGGTGTGACCGTTGAAGTTCATGTCATCGTCATCACCGTAGTTCTTGTCACCGTCTGTGTCGGCATAAATCAGGTCACCATACCAGAGCTGGTCCTTCTTGAAAGAAGTAGCTCCGTTGAACATATAACCGGCCTCAAGCATCGCCTGAACCCAGGCCGCATCGGTTTCTGTGCGAATCATTCCGTCCACAGGGCCTGCATTCGGGTCAACCTCACCTCCGGTATATCCCTTTCCTGAGCCACGGTAAAGGCTACGGAGATAGTGTTCACCGAGAGGATGCCCCTCACAGAGTTTTCCATTGCCCCAACTTGCACTCACGTCAGCAAGATTGTTTGAATATTTGCCGTCAACCCACTCCTTGACAAGATTACCCTTGAATTTGGTCACCTTGTTTTTGTTGAATGAGAAATTGACATTGGCAAAGTAGCTGAAGTCCTTGCCTATGCTGTCTTTCCATCCGAGAGCAAGCTCCACACCCGTATTCATTACTGAACCCAAGTTAGAAGGCACTCCGCTCACGTCTCCCATTGTCATATATATGGAAGGAGTGTAGAGGATATCGGTAGTATTCTTGTAATACCAGTCAACTTCTGTTGTGAGTCGGTTATTGAATGCACCGAAATCAATTCCGATATCGGTGGTAGTAGTGGTCTCCCACTTGAGATCGGCATTGCTTAGAGATGATATGTACAGACCTTTAGTAGGGCTTCCCTCAATTACTACATTCTCAGTCGCATATACTGCCTGCCAAGCGTAATTTCCGATACCCTGGTTATTTCCGGTCTGTCCCCAGGATGCCCTGAGTTTAAAATTGGAGAGCCAGTCTTTCGTATCAGCCATCCAACTTTCCTCGTGGATTTTCCAACCTGCGGAGAATGAAGGGAAGAAACCGTAGCGGTTATTGCTTCCGAATCGAGAAGAACCGTCAGCTCTGAAGTTGGCCTCGAAGAGATAGCGGTCTCGGAAGGAGTAATTCACTCTGCCGAAGAATGACTGAAGTCCCCAACCGGCTTTTGCTGAATTGGAAGAACTGATGAGAGTTTCATAAGTGCTCAATTCGTTCAAAGACCAGTCTGTAGCGCCCTGTTTGCCGACTCCCCAGCCCCAAGTGCGGTATTCCATTGTAGAATATCCCACAAGTGCACCAAAGTCGTGTTCTCCGAATGTGCCGTTATAGCGTGCGAGAACCTCAGAAGAAAGATAGTAGTTTCTTGATGTATTGTTGGTAGCGCCGGCCGTTTCGAGTGAAGAAACTGAGTAACGCTCGTTGGTGGTATAGTTCCACATTCCGTTCTCCCTGGAATAGGTGTGAGATTCTCCGAAGGTAGGCGAATAGTTCACTGTTCCCTCGAGGCTCACTCCTTTGTATGGGCGGATTTTGGCATACAAAGTACCGTTCAATCGTGTTCTGACGTTGTATCCTCCATTACCGTACATCTGACGGAAGATGTTGTTGGCGTTCGAGGACTCCTCTGCGTTGAGTGCAGGAATACCCCAATAATTGACGTCTCCCGGATATACACCCGGAGTTGTCTGATAGAGAGAATTGAATGCGTTGGAGATGTTCGCTAGACCATAGTTCTGTCTCTGGCCGAAAATTCTAGTCCCGACAGTGAACCAGTCCGTAACATCCGCCTGCAAGTTTGTTCTGAAATTGAATTTCTGAGTCGAGGAGTCAATGCCGAAACGTCCCATAACACCCTGATTGTCAAGATAGCCAGCTGAAACAAGGTAACTGACTTTTTTTGTACCTCCGGATATGTTGACATTGTGTTCCTGAGTATAACCAGTTTCGAAAATCTCCGAAAACCAGTCTGTATTAGGATAAGCCGCATAATTAGGCACTCCTTTCTCCGTCATTCCGTTCGGGTCGAGAGCCTTCTCACGCCAAAGGTCTATATTGCTCTGTGAGAACTGGTTAGCTTTTCCCATATTTTCGCAGGCCTCGTTGATGAGTTCCATATGACGCGCATATTCTGAAACGAAATGCAGATTATTGTATGGCATCTGGATTATTCCTTTATATGAATAACTTATCTGAGGCTTGCCTTCTGAACCGGATTTCGTTGTTATGAGAATGACACCGTTTGCAGCCCTTGTTCCGTAGATGGCTGTTGATGCCGCATCCTTCAAGACTGAAATGGATGCGATATCATTAGGGTTGACGTTGTCCATACTCCATTCGACTCCATCCACAAGCACAAGCGGAGAGTTGGATGAACTTGTAAAAGATCCGTTACCTCTAATACGGATAGTAGCACCGTCGCTTCCCGGCTGACCAGAACTCTGGGTAACCTGCATTCCAGGAGCAAGTCCGGCGAGTGCGGCAGATGTACTGATAATAGTACGTTTCTCTGCCGTAGAGGCGAAGTCAATGGATGTCACTGAACCGGTGAGATTCACTTTTTTCTGTGTGCCATAACCGACAACGACAACTTCGTCGAGGAGTTTACTGTCCTCAGTGAGAGTGACGTTGACTAGCGACCTGCCACCGATGTTTTCAACTGCGGTGACAAAGCCCAAGCAGGAGAATTCGAGCGCTTTCGCTCCATCCTTGACATTGATTGAATAGTTACCGTTGTCATCGGTCTGAGTAACCGTGGAAGTTTCACCCTGCACCATAACGATAACTCCGGCAAGAGGCTGTCCCGAAGCATCGGTCACCTGGCCCTTGATATTCCCCGGAGCTGCGTCCGCGGTTAGGCTTGCGCACAAGAAAAGCGACACAGCCGCAATGAGACTTGCCGCCAGTTTGCTGAGTTTTGTTTTAGACATAGTCCGTGTTTTTATGTGATTTGATTCAAAGATAAATTATCTGCTCTGCTCCGATTTGCAATTTCCGGTATAGTATTAGTAAAATTCGGTCAGACACATTCAGACGATATTTTTCTTCAAATTATTCGAAATTATCATTTCCGGATAATGGAATTTTATCATACCGCTCCCCTGCTTCGCGGAAAGTTTGAAATTCGTATCGCAATCATATTCATATTCTCATCGGCACTTGCAGATAACGGATATTTTGACTAATTATGTGGAGATTTTGTGGAAGAGTATGAGAACCATCGACAAGATACTGACAGTTGCGGCCGTGTGGATTGCGGCCTTCAATGCGCTGGAGGTTTCTGGGAAGCCGGCGTGGAAAGGCACATTGCGGCTTTCACAGCCTGACGGCTCAACCGTACTCGCCAAGTTGGCCGGAGATGAGTATGGCCACGTGATGACGGATCTTGAAGGGAACGCCCTGGTTCAGAACGGAGACGGATATTGGTGTTACGCATTTTACAGTCAGGACGGCTCGGTCCACAGCAGCGGAATCATAGCCGGAGGCCCTCAGAAAGCCAATCCGAGCGCAAAACAGATTCCGTACGATATTCTTTCCAGAAATGCCGCAGACAGAAGATTGTCAATGTGGCAATCGAGAATCCTGACCTTAAATAAATCATCCAACCAGGCTTCCGACACCCAGTCCAGTTACGGGGCCACAGCCAGTCACGAAGGCCAACACAATTCCGGAGCTCAGAATAATTCCGGAATCTCTTCCAGCCGCAGCGCCATAACCACATCCGAAGCCGACCCAGACACAGGAGGGCAGCCCGGCACCGACTCCAGCAACGTAGTAACACGCCACTGTCTCATATTGTTGGCAGAGTTCTCCGACTTGAAGATGACATACACGACGGACAAATTCGAGAATATCATAAACGGAGAAATCGGAAGTGCCAAGAAATACTTTGAAGACCAATTTCTGGAAGCAGGGAAATTCACATTCGAAGTCGGCCCGCTTGTAACTCTGAGCAGAACACACGACTACTATGGCAAGAATGAGAACGGCAAGAATGACGTAAATGCGCCGCAAGCAGTCGCGGAGGCGTGCAGGCTCGCGGAGAAAAGCGGCATAGACTTCTCCCGATTCGATGACGACGGAGACGGCACCGTGGACAACGTGTTCCTTTTCGTAGCCGGCAAGGATGAGGCTGAAGGCGGAGGAGACAACTGTATCTGGTCATACACCTGGGACTTGGAATCAGCCGGCATAAAACTGTCGTTGAACGGCAAGAAAATAGGAAGATACTGCATCTCGTCCGAGTTGGGACTGCGGTCCAACGGCAAATATCTTTTCACTACCATCGGAACTTTCTGCCACGAATACAGCCACTCGCTGGGACTTATGGATATGTACGACACCGACCTCGAAAGCAGCGGAGGCACATCCAAATGCCTGTGGGGAAGCACCTCCCTGATGGACAGGGGCAATTACAACAACGAAGGGAAAACACCTCCATACTACAATGCCATAGACAGGGATATGCTTGGCATCGGCAAGCCTGAAGAGTTGAAGGAAGGGAGATACCTGCTGGAACCGGTCAGCGAAAATGGACGCTTCTTCAAATATGAGACATCCAATCCGGGAGAATATTATCTGATAGAATGCAGAAGCAACAGCAACTGGGACACATATATCGGAGGCAAGGGGCTTGCCATATACCATATCGACAAGTCAGGCAACGACACAGGATGGTCGCCGGTCTATGAGCGAAACGCCACCGCAGCGGAAAGATGGATCAGCAATGAAGTGAACTGCAGGCCATTACACGAGTGTGCAGAGATGATAGAATCCTTTGCTAAAGCAGAAGACGCAAGCCAGATATTCTGGCCATTTGCGCGAAACAACTCATTCTCATCGCAGACAACTCCTGCTTTCAAATTCTGGGACGGAACATTCTCGCCTCTGTCAATCACCGAAATAATGACTGTCGGAGACAAAATTTCGTTCAAGGTGGTGAAAAGCGAAAGTTCATCGCCTGCCAACGTGGTTTCTTCAAGCAAGGCAATCTTCCAGAATACCGCAATAATCCAGTGGGCTACCGACATCGAGGACAACAATGCGGAAGCCCATATCCTATGGGGGCTTAGCGGAAAGGCAAATCAAGAAGACAAAGTCCTGCCCTACGAAGCCGGCAAATATGCCATACGTCTGGAAGGTCTGAAGCCAGCCACTGCCTACACATTGAAAATCCACTACGAAAACGGAAATGCAAAAAGCAAGGAGACAGAGATAAACTTCACAACCAAAAGCCTATATACCGGCGGTATGCCTTTCATATATCTGAACGACGTCGCCCGCAATGAAGACGGGACATTTCAGGCCGGTTCGCAGCTTCCGCTTGTGGTGTACAATCTGAACAACGCCCAGGACGTGGAATGGTTTATGGACGGGCGCAGCATCATAGCCGGCAAGGACGGATTCTTCACGATACCACGCACGTGCACGATAAAGGCCAAGATTACCTACATTGACGGAGCCACGGATTTCATTGAAAAGAAAATCACGTTGAAATGAGAAGAATCGCGACATATATCACCGTTATGATGACAACGGCTCTGGTTTGCGGGTGTGTAAAAACCTATGAGCCGGACCAGTTCTTCCTTGAGGAGAACAATGTCGTCTTGAAAATCGGGGGCAAAAGCAAACTGAAATACGACCCCGACAGGTCTCAACTCGGATACAGCCCGGACCGAAAGCAGTTCAGGCTGCACAATGACACGATGTCGGAGTTCTTCATTCTCACGTGCTCTGCGTTGCCGACAAAGCAGGGGCAGAACATCAAATGTTCACTCAAATACTGCACGCCGAGCGAAATAGACTATAAGACGGGGCTTGAATTCAAAGTCCGGAAAATCGAAGACGACACAATCTGGCTGTGGTGCAAGAAAAAGAATATCGGCCTCACCGTCAAGACCCTGAACTGATAGCCTCGAGATTCCTGCCGAGCTATTCGGTGAACAAAATGGCAGCCTTTACGAATCATCAAAAAGAGGCAGCGCCCTCCGCTCAAAAACACAGGAAAAATTCGCTCCGGCCATCTGCCTCTTTTTGAACTTTTGGGCAAGGAGAACAACGCAGTAGACCGCTTTTTATTCGCCCCTCGATTTTTACCAGACGAACTCAAAACGAATATCCACCGGCACCCCACCCCTATTCACATTGGCAATGTCAGCAGAAAGAGCCTCAGAAATAACAGCGTGATTTGACTCGTACTCCTTTGCGAACATATAGTTGCCGGTCGCCTGGGTAGTGATAATCAAATTTGACCAGTCGGCGATAACCTGCGGCACCTTCTCGTAATTCACGTGATACAAGCCCTGCTTGTTTCTCTCGAACGCACCGTTGTTCTTCAGGAAGTTATAGCACATCATATTAGCGCGGCCGTGAGCATCTGCGGCGCCGAAACGTACAGAACGCACAAGACTTGCGATATATGTGGTGATGGCGGCCTCTTTGGAGATAAGAGGAATCTCACCCTTGTCGATAAGATTGCATACCATATAAAGTCCGAGGATGTCAGCCTTCGCCTCTTCCCAAGTGGAAGCCTCATTGCCGAGAGCCTCCTTGACACTTCCGAGCCCGTTCACAGTCTCCTTCACGCCAAGACCGTGCGCAACCTCGTGGAAAGTCACATTCCAGAAGAATGCGTCTGCGCTGAGATACCTCTGCTGCTCAGGCTCAAACAAAATCTGTCCGATCGGATATACCATCTTGTCAAACTTGGCCTTGATGACATTGCGGAGCTGCAAACGACGCGTGCCCTTCTCTGCCTGCACCTGATGGTCATTCGGAAGATTGATTGCTATCGTCTTGCCGCCGGCATTAGCCTCGCCGGAATAATATATCGCATCATATACGAACATATCCGATTCAGTGCCAGGGACGAAAGTCTTGTACTCCTCAGGACAAGGCAATGACTTCTGCAGGTCCGGCAGCATAGATATGTACTTGCTGAGCTCCTCAGTTTTCTTGAGATCCTTCAGGAGGATATAGCACTCGTAAGATGTCTTGATGCCGTAAACGCCGTCCTCATAATTCTCAATAGGTCCGATTACAAGGTCCATCTTGCTGTCCTTCATATCCATCCAGGCATAATCAGACTCGCGGTATGAATCAGTGCGCAACGCCTCAGCCCTTGTGAGAAGATAATTGCGTACGCTTTCCTTGATGGTCATCGTAGCCGCCGCCTCAAGATTCTTGCAGATTTCCTCAACCTCAGTCTTGTAGGCATCGTGATACCACACAGTCTTGAGCTTTCCGTCCTCTCCCCTTTCGATAAGGGTATAAGGGCTGAATTTGGAAGAATCAGCCAGAGCATTGAACTCTTCTGCTGTCATATCCTGAGGATAGAAGCACGCACCTGCAGGCTTCTCACCGTATCCTTCAATGAAAGGGACATTGTCATCCAGACGGTCCCACGGACCGTAGTTGATCAGAGCATAATCCTTCAATGCACCTTCCTGCATCGACATAATCTGATTCTTGTCTCCGAACGTCTGCTTCCAATATATGTCATCGACGGCATCGGCTGCCTTTCTGAACAGATTCAACACCTCTTTTCCATTGTCGGAAATTCCTTCCATATATGGAGAACCAATTTGGAACACCGCATAAGCGTCAATCTTCTTCTGGATATCGCTTTTCGGTGTCCTCTCGTTGCACGCGACAAGAGCGGCAAGACTTGCGGCCGCAAGTAAAATCTTCTTTATCATATCCTAATCAATATATGAAGTGCCGCTGACTTCAGCAGCCACAGACACCTCGAAAAAAACGCAAAAAAGGATGACTAAAAAGTGCCTTTTTAGTCATCCCTCAACTATATCCAACCTTAAATACGGTCTCAGTCAGTCTCTTAGAATGACAATGCTATCTGAATGAAGTCATCAGCCTTGAGAGCTGCACCGCCGATAAGACCGCCGTCGATATCAGGGCAAGCGAACAGTTCTTTTGCATTTGAAGGCTTGCAGCTTCCACCGTAAAGGATTGTGGTGTCGTCAGCTACCTTAGCGCCGAACTTGTCAGCGAGCACCTTGCGGATGCAAGCGTGGATTTCCTGAGCCTGCTCTGCAGAAGCGGTTTTGCCTGTACCGATAGCCCAAACCGGCTCGTAAGCTACGATGATTTTTGACATCTCGTCAGCGCTGAGTCCGAAGAGAACATTCTCAACCTGAGATGTAACAACTTCGAAATGCTTGCCTGACTCTCTCTGCTCGAGATTCTCACCTACGCAGAAGATTACGCCAAGACCATTTGCAAGAGCGAGCTTGACTTTCTCCACGAGAGTAGCGTCTGTCTCTCCGTAGTACTGTCTTCTCTCAGAGTGTCCGAGGATAGTATATTTGCAGCCGGCAGAAGCGAGCATTGCAGCTGAAACTTCACCTGTAAAAGCACCTTTCTCCTTGTCTGCGCAGTTCTCTGCGGAAAGTTCAACCTTTGAACCCTTTACAACGTCTGCAACAGGAACGAGGTGAGTGAAAGGAGTAGCGATGATAAGACCTACAGCCTCAGGAACCTGAGCTGACTTTTCAACTACTGCTTTTGCAAGTTCAACGCCTTCCGGAACTGTTGTGTTCATTTTCCAGTTACCGGCAACAATCTTTTTTCTCATAATATCTCAATGTTTATAAATTCAAAAAACTGCCTGAAAGAACAATCTCTCAGACAGTCTGCAAATTTAGCAGTTTTCCGGCTAAATACCAACTGCAAAAATTATTTCGAATAACTGAACGGCAAATATGAAACAGCCGTCGTCACGCCACCGTCAGTCGTGGAATTCCTGTAACCGAAAGCATAAGCCACATACTCGCCGGAATTCTCGATTATATCAGAAAAATCTTCGGTCTGCGCTCCGGTCTTCAATATGGATGAAATCATACTGTAGTTCTTGGCTATGGTGACATATTGCTGAGCTATCTTCAAAGGATCGTCATACTCGTCCCAGTTGGCCTTTGACGTGACGCCACATATATATGTATAGTCCGCAGAAGGTTTGATGTTCAGTTTCACGCCCGTCATGGAAAGGTTGAAAGTCATATCGACCTGCGTAGCCTGACGAGTCCTGAACTTGTAAACCTCCGATTTTCCGCTATAAACAGCAGCCCCGGACGCATCGAACGCCATATCGAACGCGATGACGTAATATTCGGTGTTGTCATTCAAGTCCATTGAAGTGCTTTCTTCAGCTGCGGAATTGAAATAGCCCTGGTACAGCAGCACGTTAGGGTCAACTCCGTCAGTCAGCATCGAAGCCATATACACCAGATTGTTGACCAGCAGGCCGACACACTGCGCCTGACCATACTTATCCAGCTCCGACTTGCTCAGAATCGTACAATAATAGGTGGCAGACGCATCCACAGGAGTAATCTCCACCGTAACGGAAGATGTCTTCACATCCGAAACGGAGATGGAATACTTGCTGAAATACGGAGTGGCGTCAGAAACCTTGCTCTGCACGACGTGCAATGTCACAGGATTGGTCTTGGAAGCGGACAATACCACTTCTCCGGACCTGTCCTCCCCGTCATAATTCGGAGCAACCTCCAAAATCACAGATTCGGCAGTCACGACTCCGACAGTCAACCAGTCCTCACCGGCAACCGCTGTCGCAAAAGAGCCTGCTGCGTCACCTTCGATAGTGTACGGCACCTCGATTTCTCCTCCGGCGGCGTTCGCATCGAACAGGTAACTTGTCAACTTAAATTCTGAAAGAGGGGTTTCCGTCCCCTCCTTGCTACAGGAAACGGCAAGGAAAAGGAGCGAAAACACAGTAAAAATCCGGAAAAATGAATATTTCATAATAATCAGTTATTACTCACCTATGAAGGTAATCTCGTAGCTATAGATATATACTGAGCTCCAACCGCCTGTTGTATCAATTTTGAAACTCTTATAATCGTCATTGGCATTCACTACGGTACTTGTATATGGATCTGACTCCCCTTCGACTGTAATCGCATCGCTTTCAGGCAAATCCCAAGTTGCGTTATCATCCGATGAGAAGCATACCTTCAAACCGGCATAATTGCTTCTGGAAACTTTTTCATTGGAAGAAACCACAACCTGCTTGATATATCCGATTGAAGAAGTGCTGATCAGTTTTGCATAATTAAGCTTAAGCTGACCGTCAACTATGCTTGACGAATTGACATATACCTTATTGATGTTCATAGGAACGTCATAAGTCTTGCCCGAACCGTCCGTAGCAACTGCCGTGAGAGTGAAATTCAATTCAAAAGTATCATAGCTGCCCGCGTCAGTATGAGACTTGGCCAGTTCCTTGATAGCCGCATTCACAGTGTCTGCAGGGACAGTCAGTTTATACTCAACCTCGACAGCCGCTTTCTGACGTACTGTCACGGTCTCCGTAGCGGACCAGTCGCCGTCTGTAACCTTGACTGTGATTGTCGCGGTTCTGCTTGAGCCCTCATTTGCCGCTACTGAATACTTGACCTCACCGTCAGCATAGCTTGCGGTAAGCCATTCAGCATCAGTGGAAACTTCAGGAACAGCCGTGGTGACATAAGCGTGGCATCCGAACGAGCCTTCTGAGGCGTCTTTCGCCACTTTCACTACACTTGCATCCAACCTGAGCTCAGGATCTGGGTTAAGAATAATTGCACCTACATAAGGTCTGATGTCGTTGGCGCTCAAACTGTCAACACGGATGACGAAGTCACCGTCCTTGGTCGATGTGGTATTCTCGATGAAGTAATCCTCACCGTCAGCATTAGGATCACCTGCGCCATTCTCGATGACAATCTTCTTAAGTTCAACAGTATCGGTACCATTTACCAGACAAACGTGGAAGTGTGCTTTAGCGCTCTTGGTGTAGATTCCGAGATTCAGCTTAACGAAGTTTACACCGTGGAATGAAGCCTCAGAATAAAGTTCAGCGACGCCGCCGGTCATAGTAGTGGATGCAAATCCCTGAGTATAAGAACCGTCAGACTTTGAGTAGGTAGTTCCGCTGTTGGTGTTGGTTTCACCCGGATATACAAGACCGAATGTCATCTGCTTGTCATCAGGACCCCATTTTATAGTTCTGCGTGAGCTGCTCAATGCAGTATAGTAACTGAACTTGCTCTGCTCCCACTTCTCGCCTGCGAGATAAACATCGTGGCTCTGAGCGTCATCTACCTCCTTGAAATGTACTACAGGAGATGTGATACGGCTTCTGTTCACAGTCAAGCCAGTACGCTCGAACACGAGGTCATATCTGGAAGTAGCGACTGTGATTTTAACATCATACACGCCTGGATTTGCGACAAACCATACAACATTGTCAGCGACGGTTACACTTGATTCCGGTGTAACGACGATTGTCGAACCGGTTGATACTGCAGACGTGGATTCAGTCGAGATTTCAGATGTCAGGTCAACTGTAAACTGACCGCAGAGATCCTTCTTGTCTCCGACTGCTTGGATAGACACGGACTTCACTGGAAGAGAAGCATATTCTTCAGGAACATCCGCAAATGTAATCTTTCCGAATCCGAACAAGTGCGCGAACTCGATGCCCCTGGTGTCGGAAAAATCCATTTCATTGTATGTCGTGATTGTACGGCTAGTAACAGCTATGGTTGAAGGCTTTACAACCATCACATCGGACTTCGAATCCCAATATTCCTGAGTCGCGGACTGGCTTCCGTTCAGGTTGACTCTCCATTTTGTAAGGTCAGCAGCAGACGAAGACACTGCACTGCTAGGCATTACGCCATAGAACTTGTAGGAAGAACAAGTGTCGGCTGCCACGATGCTGTAGAAATTTCCTTTGAATTCTGGCGACGAAGACTTATAATCCACAATAGAGAATAAAGAATAATATCTGCTCGCGTATCCTAGAGTCTGAGACGCAACCTTTACTGCAGTGGTAGGAGTGTCCTCTTTGGCTATCGCCGCATAGAAGCCGTCTTTCTCCACGAATTTGATATGCTGGTCACCGTCATACACGGCTTTTGTCTCAGTTCCGTTCTTCACCTTTACGGTCACATTCAGGTCAAAGCCCTCGGCGACTTCAGGTGTCACTTCTGATTTGGAGCAGCCTGCCGCTACAGCAAGCATAGCTGCCATATATAATAACTTTTTCATACTAGATTCTCAGTTTACCAGTTAAGATATTCATTTTCATCACTCAATATCAGACCTCCGAAAGTTCCGTAGTCGTCACCCTTCGCGATATTGATATACTGAGCGGAATACTTGGCGTCGCTGTTGCGGACAGCCTTTATCATAACATAAGCATTTGACACTACACTCGGCACTGTCACTTTCACTGCGCAAGCGGCCTCGTCAACCTCAGCTTCAACGCCCTTGGCCTCAACTATCACGTGAGTAGTCTCGTCAGCGCCTACAAGCGTGTAAGGGAACACAATGACATCACCGGCAAGGACGCTCTTCACGTCTGACTTGACCTTGATCATAAATGCCTTCTCCTTAGGAATGCTGATAACTGTTTCTCCAAGTGTGAACACATACTCGTTGTCAGTTTCTGACATTACAAGCTCCGGTTTTACGGTTCCCGATACAGGAACTTCCGCCCAAGTCTTGCCGTCATAAGACACATACCACTTGCTGTCCTCTATCTTGAACTGAGGAGTCTTTCCGGAAACAGGGACTTTCGCGCCGCTATTCAGGATAAACTCACCGTCAATGGTCCAGTAGAACTCGCCGTTGTCCTCCTTGATGCCGACAACAGGTGCAACCGCATCCTTTCCGTCAACTCCGTTGGTTCCGTTTTTCAGAACAGCGATAGTTCCGTCACTGAAATACACCTTGTAACCGTCGGCGGTTTCCTCCACTTTGGAGATTGTAACGGCTTTGGACGCAGCTTCGACAAGTTTGCTTATCGAACTTGCGTTCTCGTTCACACTGGCCTCGAGGGCCGCAACCTTCTTCTCGAGCGTATCCACCCGATCCTTGAGGTCGCTGCAGGCGCAGACTGTCGCTGCGGCAAGCATAGTCAATAATAATTTTCTCATATTAAATAGATTGTTATGAATTTTCTAGAAAGCCAATATAGGACGGCAGACTATCGCGTCATCGACATATCCTGCGGTAGGTTCAATCTGGCCCTTGTACTGAGTTCCGTCAGGAGCCTTGTCCGAACTTGACTCAGAAAGCCAGAATATGCAGATGTTACCTTCTTCATTATTGTAAATTGAAGTACTCATCAGCTCGCATATATTAACGTTGCTGCGCACTCTGGAATGAACAAAATCCTCTTTCTGGTCCTCAGGGACAAGCGACATCACGGAATTCAGCTGCTCTACAGGATTATAGGTCAAGTTCAGATTGCCCTCCCTATAATAATAGGTCACGTCAGACTCAAATATCTTCAACGTCTTCAGATGCTCAGCCATTTCTCCGCCTCCGAGATTCGCCAGCATATCCCACAACTGACCGATGCTCGGGATGAACCATCCTGAAGTAGATGCCGGAGCTGACGGAGAGAAGTCCGTCACAGTCCAGTCGAATGCCGGATATTGACGCAATTTCTCGCCAGGATTGTCTTTCACGATCTTCTCAGTATTGTATCTTCCGGTCAAGTCAGCATACCACGAAGTACCTGTTGTGACATTCTCGAAATCATAATCGTAATTGCTCATCGAGAAACGGGTCAGCGAATCTCCCGGAGCGTGTGCAGATTTGGTACAGAGTACAAGTCCGTGAGAATATCCGGCCTCGATGTCAGTCTTTGCCAAACGTGACGTATCGGTCTGGAACACGATTCCGATTACAGTCTTTCCTTCTTCAGGAGCCGGCTTCTCCGCTTTCCACACAGGATTGGTGCCGTCAGGCTCTATTGACAGCAGACCGCCGTCGCTCCAGGTACCGTCGGAATAGTAATAGTCACCGATTTTCGGATCTCCTTCCGGCACTGCGGCACTCCTTACAGACACTTTGCACTGCGCCTCGAACTTTCCTGAAGATGCAGTCAGCACGGCTTCTCCGGCTTTCAGACCGCATACGCGCGCCGCAACCACATTGTCTGTGGTGACAGCATCTATAATTTCGTAACTTATGACATCAGAATTGTCGCATTTCCACGAAATAGTCTTCATAGTCACATTTTCAGGAAGCACGGTTGCGGTCACTATGAATGTCTCGTTCACCGCTATATTCTTAGACTCGATGTCGAGAGCAACGGATTCAGCCTCAACGCTGCGCACGGTCACGTCGCAATACGCCGACTTACCGGCAATTGACGCCGTAATTCTAGCGGTTCCGTCAGACAGAGCCTGCAGACGGCCGTGGGACACATACACTACGCTTTCATCGCTTGAGGACCAATCGACCAGAGGGTTGGTCGCATCAGCCGGGTCAATGGTAGCCTTCAGACTGTATTCCTCTCCTACTGTCAAATCCAATGTATTCTTGTCGAGCGAGATACCCTGAACTTCTATTGCGACCA
>CAVKAQ010000030.1:0-8367 GCA_963654225.1 Butyricicoccaceae bacterium
ATAGGAGTCCAGGATGACTCGGATGACATATCGATATCCTTGTCAAGATAAACCTCCATAGTCTCAGCGCCGTCTTGTGCATTGACATGGTTTGCAAATGCAATGAGTTCAGCGGCTGTAGTGATGTTGATTTTTGTTTCCTTAGCCTTTTCAAAGAATACTGGACGCAGTACGGTGTTCCTGTCAAGGTCAGTTGCCATCAGAATCAGGTGGCCTGAAGTGAAAGCGTCAGAGAATGAGACTGAAACCTCATTCTGCTCCTTGTCAAGGGATGCTTTTATGTTCTTTGCTTCCGCAATGGCTACGATTGCATTTTCTGCGCTCGAGCCGCTGACTTCATAGCTGATTGTCTGCGTTGCGGACAAATTGGCTACCGTGATGTTCACGGATGAAGAAAGTGTCAGATTCAGAGAGTTCTGAACCGGAATGGTCACCTTGCTTCCGTTGCCGAGAGTGATGGCCAGATTGCCGTCAGTGTCTTTCGCGATTTCCTTGAATATCGCTGAACTGCCGTCTGCGGCCTCAATAGGATTGCCTGCGGCGTTGAGAATGCGCTCACCGTCAACAGTCCAATATCCTTCGGCATCGACAGATACTTTAGGAGTCTTGCCTGCAACTGGTACAGGAGAGCCGTCAACGAGGATGTCAGAGGTGGTTTCACCGACGGTGACAGTCCAATAGTATAGCCCGTTGTCATCCTTGCGGACTCCCACAACAGGGACATTGATAAGCTGATCTGTCGCTGCGGCTACCAAAGTCTTTTCTTCGCCGGCGGCGTCAAGATATGTAAGTACATAACTGCCGTCGGCATTTTTGTCTATGGATGTGATGACATTGCCGGAGGTGAGGAGTCCGAGGCTCTCCACCTGGGCATTGGCTTCGTCAATTCTTGACTGTAGCGCGGCAATTCTGTTCTTTATCTCATCTAGCCTGCTCTGAATGGAGCTGTCATCGAATGTGCAGCAGACAATCGAAGAAAGTGCCATCAGGGCAAGTAATGAATATTTTATAAATCTTTTCATCGTGTTCATTTTACTGGTTATCTGAAGCATCGAAGTACTGTGAATTCCTGTATCCGTATGCGTTGTAGATCGTAGCGTCAGGAGCAGTTTCAGGCGCATCTTTGTAAGTTGCCCATTCTCCGACTTTTCCTCCGCGTGTGCATCCGGAAATCTTTATGTTGCAGTAGCCTGCAGCCCAACCCGGGCCGTCACCGCCGCTATGGTCTTCAGCCTGTGGAGTAATCTTGCTGAGGATAATGCCGGTATTGGCGCATCCTGCGATAGTACCTGCCTTGAAGTGTCCTACGAATCCGCCGCAACGGCATCCCGTGTGTGAGAATATGTTACCGCTGTTCGTGCAAGATTCGACTGAAACGCTCTGCGCTTCGGAACCTCCCAGGATACCGCCCATTCTCTTGGCGTTGGTGTATCCGTCGAGGTCAAGATAGTTGTCCTCGATAAGTCCGGAATTGACACACTTGCTGATGGTCGTTTTGTTCACGCCAGTTCCGTTGATTGAAGCGATGATACCTCCGCTTCGTCCGTTAGGACCAGTGAGGTGACCGGTATTGGTGCAGTTCGTGAATGTGCTCTCCGTGCCGCTGAGAACGAATGCCGTGATACCTGCAGTCTGCAGACCTGTGCCACCTGCCTGCGCATTGGCAATCTGTGTCCTTACAAGCACATCACCGTTGTTCTTGACCCCTTCATCTTTGGTCTTTCCGCCGATGGCAAGGTTCTTTCCGCTTCCGATTATTCCGGCAAGGCTTGCTGCCATAGCCTGAGGACACTCTGCATCATAGAGAATGTCCACGTTGTTGGTTACGTTTGAAACCGTGACGTTTTCAGCATAACCGATAAGGCATCCGATTGACGGAGTGACAGCAGGTGTGCCGGTTACGGTGATTGCATCGCCGTCATCTCCAAGTACAAGATTCTTGATTGTCGCACCGTTGGCGGCTCCGAACAGACCGTAAACATTGGTCTTGGAAACGTCAACGCTCCAGCTGATTCCGGAGATCTTATGTCCCTGACCGTTGAATTTGCCGACAAACGCATTACCGAATGTCATTGATGGAGCTCCTATTGCCTCGCTTGTCGCACTGCCTGCAGGAGTCCATTCGACACCTGAAAGGTCAATGTCGGCGAGCAGGCAGACTTCTCCGTCTTCATTTTCCCAACGGGAAGTGGATGCGCCTGCATTTACGCTGCGCACGAATTCCATAAATGTGCTTACGTCACCGATGCCCTTGTCTGCGGACGGATCATCAGAACCGCCGCCCTTTACGATAGGTGTCTGTTTTACGACAATAGCGGTGGAAACGTCGTAGAGGCTGTTCTTCAACAGGATGCGCCCTTCGCGCGCGTCGTTTGTCTTGCTCTCGAAATATTCTGCGACGAAGTTGAATTCTGAAGTTACCGTAGCTTTGGTGCCGGTGCGTTTCAGCCAGGAAGCGCACTCTGTGGCAACAGAAGGCTCTACGTCAATGTTATGAGAAACTCTGATGGTGAAGGCTGTCATATCGCCGGTGAGATTTACGACAGGTTCGCCCATAGGAGTTATGATTTCATTGTTCTTGATGTAGTCTTCCAGTTCGATGATTGTCTTTCCGTAAGTGAAGAACAACGGTTTATAGACGACCTCGTCTCCTGCGGAAGCTACAATTACGACATTACCTTCCTCGGCACCTTCTTCCATAGAAACGCTTATCGTTTTCAGCGCCTCGCTTACGTTGACTTTGACATTATAAGAAGTAAGGTAATCCACAACTGCATCTTTTGCTAGAGTGCCGCTGAGGGTGTATCCGATAGTTAAAGCCGTGCTGTAATCTTCAATCGCGTTGAATGAAGGTGTTGAGAACTCAATCGCAAGCGCTTCATTGAATGTGACTGAGAAGGAACTTCCGTCCGTGAGAGTGAATACGACCAGACCGCTCTTGGAGTCTGCCTCGACGCTGCTGAAAATTTCAGTCGTGATGTCTTTAGCGAGAACTCCTGTGCTCTTGCCGTTTACTGTCCAGTATCCGTCGGCGTCAATGCCGACTGTCGGAGCAGGACCGGAAAGAGGCATCTTGTTGCCGTCCTTGTCGAGCAGCCATTCCCAAGTTTTTCCGTTGTCGGAAGTGAATCTCCAATATGAAACGCCACCTTCTTCAGCGGTGCCGAACATAGTGCTCTTGTTCACTGAAGAGGCTTTGGCCAGTGTGACGGTCTTCTTCTCGCCGCCTTTGTCCCGGTAGGTGATTACATAGTTGCCGTCCTTGTCAGTTCCTACACGCGAAATGTAGTTGCTGTTGACGAAGCTGGACACAGAAGAAAGCACGCCGTTGAGGCTGTCAGCCTTATGCTCGAGAGCCGTAAGGCTGTTCTCGATGTTCTTTATGCTGTTGTCAATCTGTGTACTGTCGTATCCGTCGCAGCCGAAAAACATCAGAGCCGCGATGGTAAATGATATAATAGCAGATATCTTCTTCATAGTGATACCTTATTTCTGTCGTACATAAATATAGTTCATACAGCTGCGCTCTCCCTTGGAATCGGACGGCGAGCTTACGAGTCCTGAAGAACCGCTTTTCTTCGCCCACATCGCAGCGGAACCGCCACCGTCGAAACGGGTTGAATTCCAGGCTCCGAGTCTGAGCGCAATCTCAGTTACCTCTGCGGCTTTGACTCCTGTTGAAACCGTGGTCCTGCCGTCAATTTCGACAATCATAATCCTTGAGCCCGTCTTGTCCACGCATACGAAGGTCATAGGGTCAGAGAGCGTACGGAAATCGTGGTTTGCAGGAACCGTGTACAAGGTGTTTTCGCCGTCAGTGACGTAATGCCACATAGTCGAGTTCTGGGTGAGAATAGGCTTGGTCTCCTCATTCTCGACCGTCATTGTGGCTTTGAGTTTGATGACGTCGCCTGCCTTGAGTGCGGAAAGTTCGTCCGCTCTGCTGCCCCACGCCTGGATTGCCACGCTCTTTTTGTCCGTGAGATACGGCGGCTCGGCCAGAGCTTTGGTGCGTCCGTCATAGACTCCGGTAACTTTCGCTTCGGCCCAGTCTTCGTTGACACGCATATTCTCTCCTGTGTACTCGGCGACAACATACAGCGCCTTGGTTGCGAGAGCGTTGGTTATGGAAGGCGCAGAAGCGTGAGGGGCCTTCACATAGCGGGAAGTGTATATGTTGACAGGATAGCTGGCTATTCTCGTTGCACTTCCTCCGCGCACGATTGTGTCGTTTACACTGTAGAAATTGCATTCCTTTCCGTTGGCTTCGATGCTGCCTATGAATGTTTTCTTGCCGCACGACGCAGTGTTGTCCTTGAATATGGTGAACGCCCAGGCGTGATTTACCAAAGTGTTGACCACGTATGGATTATTCATATAGAGTAGCTCGCCGTTTTCGATATGCGCGCCACGCAGGATTCCGTCGTTGGAATCGAAGAATCCCGTATTGACGCCGGCAATGACATTCTCGCCTTCGGCCGTTTTCCGTGCACACAACTGAGAAAGCGTCTCGCGCAGATTGAAACCGTTGTTGAGGTTGCCGTTTCCGTTAGGGTTCGGCATTTCATCATCCGCAAAAGATGTGGCTACTTCGATTGAAGGATTTGTGAGATCAATCTCGAGAACCTTCATCTTACGTGCTATGTTCTTGAAGTCCATAGCGTAGTAATAACATCCCGGTGCAAGCAGTTCAGACTCTGTCGTTTTCCAGATATCGTTCTCGGTCTCGACGGAGAATGTGCCGCGCAGATAGACTGTCTTTGCAACAAAGTGTCCTTTCTCATCTGTTGCGACAACTGTGAACTGACCTTTGCGGAACGGGTCCGGAACAGTGACGCTGATTGAGCCTGTCGCGCTGTTGATTTTAGGTTCAACGCTGTCAGTCCTGGTAATGTTCACGGTTGCTCCTTCGGCGGCAGCTCCGGTGAGAGTATAAGTGAATTCGAGGGAAGTGACTCCGTCGGAAACTTTCTGCTCTCCGCTAACCTCTTCGGAATTGTAAAATATTTTCAGCGAGAAACTTCCTGCGGAAGCCATCGTGAAGGTGGAGCCGTCCGCCAATGTGAGCGTGACTGTACCGTCAGAATTTTTTACGGCAGAGGAAATGAGGGATGCCTTATGGCCGGATGACTTTACCTTAGCGCCGTTGGCGTCAAGTACATAGTCGCCGTTAACCATCCAATATCCGTCCTTGTCTGTCGTAAATGACGGTGTACGTCCCGATACGGGAATCTTCGCTCCGTCCTTGTCGGTGAGAATCGTGGTCTTGCCGCCGGATGTGATTGTCCAGTAGAGTACTCCGTTCTCTTCCTTTGTTCCGATTATGTCAACGTTCTTGATATCGTCAGTTTTGGCGATTTCCGCAGTGGCTGACGTGCCGTCGGTATTCGTATAGACGATTTTCACACCGCCGTCGGCATTTTCGGTAATGGACGTTATAACTCCGCCCTGCTGTGCTGCGGCCAGAAGTTTTATCTGACTTTCCAACTGAGACAGAGATGCTTTTAGTTCGGTAATCTGCTGTTCGCTTTCGTCAACTTGCTTCCACAGTTTGGAGTCGTCATAGGACTCACAAGATGTGGCAAGCATCATAGAAATGCACAACAGAGCCGATATGCTGATTTTGTTCATTTTTGTAGAAATTATCAATCTGTCAAAAAATATCAATATCCAGGGTTTTGCGTCAGGACGCTTTGGCCTGTAGTCTCATCCTTAGGATAGATCTGAATCTGTTTTATAGGAATAGGGTAGAGGTAATCTTTCTCTTCCCATTTGTAGGTCTGGTCCTTGAACTGGACGAGATAACCGCTTGTGCCTTCTGAAAGGGTATTCTCCTTGCCTTCTGAGACATTGAGCGTGTTGTCGCAGTCAGTGACAGGAGTGCTTCCCTGGTAGATGCAGAGGTCGGCTTTTCCGTCGTTGTTCATATCGTACTCTCCAAGTGAAGGGAACCAGCATCCGATGAAGCCAGGACCCATTGTGTTGGATGCGGGGCAGAGCTGTTCTCCCTCGTGCCAGCGGAGCATATCCCAGAATCTGAAACCTTCGTTCACAAGTTCAACTGTCCTTTCACGACGGATTTCAAGAATGAGTCCTTTGTTTGCCGTATTGAGGTGGGAGTCAGTGTAATATGAACTAAGGAATGAATCTGGAGACGCATTGGCTGCGGCAACATCAAGCGCCGGCATTCCGACGCGGGAACGTACTACGTTGACGGTGGCGTCGATTACGCTCTGGTCTGCAAGACCGAGTTCCGCCATCGCTTCAGCATAGTTCAGGAGAACCTCGCCGTAGCGGAAGATTGCATAGTCAGTTGTAGATGTTGTCGCACCGTCGTGAGTGTCATCAGAGAAGTATTTGATCGGGCGGTATCCGCTTCGGTCATAATCTTTGCAGCTCGGATAGTATTTCGTGGAAGCGTCTGTTCCCAATGCTACATAATCAGGAGCCGCAATTGTCTGGGCCATACGCGGATCACGTCCGGTGAACTCCTTGTTGTACTGCATTGTCTCCCATCCATCCTGATTCTGGAACGGTGTTCCGTCAGCCATAAGATAGTGGTATGCCAGGGCTCTGGTCAATGAGTATCTCTGGTTCTTGTATTTGAACTGCACGCCGTGACGGATGTTGAGTTCATCTGAATAGACATATCTTCTGGAAAGGATAGTCTCCGCAGTCTCAGCATCTTCAAGTACGAAAAAATCGCGATAAGGCTCGTCTTTTATCAGTGTCGAGCCAGTGTACATCTTGTACTTTCCGCTGTCCATTATAGCCTTTGCGGCCTCTGCGGAAAGTCTTAGAAAATATTCTGCTGAAAGCGTGGCTTCAGTAGTTCCTTCAGAGTAACTTTCATCGGCTACGTCGTGATATTTTCTCCACGTGCCTTCAAAAAGCGCCATACGGGATTTGAGCGCGTAAGCGGCATATTTGTTTATGCGATATACGCCTTCATCCCAAGTCTCCGGAAGCCCGCTGATGGCCTTGTCAAGGTCTTCCATCGCCTTCTGCATTACATAGCCTCTGCTGTCGCGAGGACGGTACAGAGACTTTGTGTCCTTGTCGGAAATCACCTTGTCATAGAACGGAACGTCACCATACTTACGCACTTTTTCATAGTAGAACAAAGCTCTGAAGAAATAGGCGATACCGTCATATTTGGCACGTACGCTCTCGTTTTCGCATTTCACTGAATGCTCGAGGTAGTAATTGAGGTTTCTGAGGTCTGACCAGGTGCTGGAACTCCAGGTCTCCGTTTCTGCAGTACGGGTTCCCCTCTGGTAAGAGTTGAGAGAAACGTGATACTGAAGGTCATTGTCCTGAAGTGCACCGTCCTGGGTGTCGTCAGGAGTCGGCAACATAGCGTAGAAGCCGTTTGTCGCGATCTTGAGTTCATTCTCATTGGTGTAGAATGTTTCCGGGGAAAGAGCAGTCTCCGGGAACTTGTCAAGGTAGCCGCTGCAGGATGCCGCGGTAAGAATGGACAAGCCAGCTACAAGAATTTTATATGTGTTTGTCATATTCATATTCGTTTAGAAGGTAATGTCAACTCCGAAAGACACAGTCCTGGAGAATGGATAGATACAGTCATCAGTCTGAGATGACGAAGCTGTAGCCACTTCAGGATCAATGTATTTGGTGTGCCTCTTCATCGGAGACCAGTACCAGAGATTCTCTCCCGTGAGGTAGAATCTGACTTTCTCCACGGCCTTGTTCTTCTTGAGAGGAAGAGTATATCCGAGAGTGACGTTCTTCAGACGGAGATATGCGGCGTTCTGAAGGTAACGGTCAGTAGCTACGTTGAGGGCGTTGTTGCTCGATGTGGAGTATCCTCTGCGGCGCGGAAAATATGTGTTGCGGTTTTCCGTGCTCCACGCTTTCGATGCAAAATCGGTCGGAACGAATGATGATGCCGGGAATCCGTAGAAGCCCCAGAAATATGAGCAGTTAGCTGACGGCATCCAATCGCAGTGACCTACGCCCTGGAAGAATACGGAAAGGTTGAATCCGTACCAGTCGATGTCTCCACGGAATGAATAGGTGTATCGCGGAAGGCTGTTACCTATGATTTTGCGGTCACCCGGGTCGTCAACAGTGTTGGAACCTGTGTTGATGACGCCGTCACCGTTGCGGTCAACGAATTTGACATCGCCGGCGCGAAGTTTGGCATCGGATGCGACGCCAAACTCGTAAACGCCTTTGTTTACGGCCGTGTCGTTGATTCTTGACTGATATTCAGCCGCTTCAGCATCTGTCTTGAAAAGTCCGTCAGTTTCGTATCCCCAAATCTCACCGAGTCTTTTGCCGACATAGTGCTGGCTTAATGATTTGTTAGGATTGTCGAATTTCGTGATGGTCGTCACATAGTCG
>CAVKAQ010000030.1:8377-26668 GCA_963654225.1 Butyricicoccaceae bacterium
CCGGAAATGGAGTAGTAAAGAGGTTTCTTTGCGACTACGACCTGGTCTTTCCAGGCGAGAGAAATTTCGTAACCCTTTGTGCGGAGGTCTGCTCCGTTGATTTTAGGCGAACTTGTACCGAATACTGCAGGAAGTTCCTGAGATGAAGTAAGCATATCTTTGGTGTCCCTGATGTAGAAGTCGGCGTTGGCAGTGAGGCGGTTCTTGAGGAATCCCAAGTCGAAACCTAGGTTGTAGGTCACTACGGTTTCCCAAGTAAGGCCGTCGGTGATCGCTCCCGGAGTGCTGACCTTAGGTGCCTGTGTGCTTCCGTCGAATGTGTAGGACATCATTGATGTCGTAAGAGTGCTGATATAAGAGTAGTTGCTGACCTGCTGGTTACCGAGGGAACCATAGGAGAAACGTACCTTGGCAAGATCCCACCAGTTCTTGAGCGGACTCCAGAAATTCTCCTCAGACATTCTCCAACCGGCTGACGCTGACGGGTAGAATGCCCATCTGTTGCCTCTTGCAAATCTTGAAGAACCGTCTTCGCGGGCTGAAACCTCTAAAAGATATTTGCCGGCGTAGTCGTAATTCACTCTGCCGAAGAAACCTAGAGTTCTATAAGATGTATTGGACTCACTTGAGGCCTCGATTACTCCCTGGGCCATATTGATGAATGCAAGCTTGTCGGAGATGGAGCCTTTCTGGCGTACAGTGAGGGTGGAAGTATGATAGTCCTGGAGCTGTGCACCGGCTACAGCGGTGAGATTGTGCTTGTCCCAGGATTTGTTCACGTTGACGTATGCGTTCGCGATATGAGCGTTGAGGCGTCCGCGGACCTCCTGATAGAAGTCATAGATGGAACCGTTGGTGAAGTCCACGATGTTCTTCATATTCTTGTCCCAGGTGTTGGCCGTAGGGTAAGAACGGTAGCTGTTGTTGTTGTCTCTCAGGCGGTAGGTGTAATCTGCCGTGACATTCAGCCACTTGGTGATGTCGAATACGAAACGGTTGGTCATCATAAGGTAGTTCACTTTGCGGGAGTTCTTGTTCCTTCCGTCTGTGAGCACGCCGCCTCGTCCTGATGCGATAGGTGAGTCGGCGAACTGAATGCCGTTGGTGTACATTGTCGTAGTCCCGTCAGGGTTTACCGGCACAAGGGTCGGGCTTATATTCTGGGTGATGTTCCAGAGAATACCGTGAGATGAAAGTCCTTCCGAACCGTCCTGCTCCCAGTATCCGCCGTAGTCATAAGATGAGCCCTCATAGCTGACGTTACCGGTGTAACGGAGCCAGGACTTGACTTGAGCATTTACTTTCGCGCGGAAAGAATATCCGTTCATTATATCCTCGGAAGCGTTGTCGAAAACTCCTTCGCGGTAGAGGTAACGGCCGCTTACATAATAGTTTATCTTGTCATTTCCTCCGTTGATGGTGATGTTGTGCTCACTTTCGGGACGAACTTTCTTGAAGATGTAGTTGTACCAGTCGAAGTTTCCGAGGTAGCGGTATTTGCCGTTTTCGTTGGTGTAAACCCACGGTCTGCTTGAGTTCTCGGTCTTGTCGTTACGTCTTTCGTAGAGCATCTGCATCTCTTCATCCGTATAGTTCCAGGCGTTGTAACCCTTGTTGGAGTGAAGAGTGAACTCGTTGGACAATGTCACATAGTCGTAACCGCTTGTGATGAAGTCAGTTTTCGTCGTGTTGAATGCGACACCGCCACGACCGTTGTAATTAATCTTCAGGTCTCCGGATTTTCCGCTTTTCGTAGTGATAAGGACTACTCCGGCAGATGCGGTTGCACCATAGATGGAACACGCTGAGGCATCCTTAAGCACGGATACCGATTCGATGTCGTTCGGGTTTACCTGAGACAGTGAAGCTTCGATACCGTCCACGAGAATGAGCGGGCTGCCCGAGTTGAGGGAAACCTGTCCACGGATCTGGACGCTGTATTCCTTACCCTCGACAGAGCCGTTGCCCATACTCATTACGAGTGAAGGATCTGCGCCCTGGAGCGCCTGTGCAGCATTTGTGACGGGCCTGTTGTTGAGGTCCTTTCCGCTGATGACTCCGACCGCACCGGTCAGGTTGACCTTCTTCTGGACGCCGTAACCGACAACGACCGATTCCTCCAGAATGTCAACATCTTCCTGGAGAACAATCACGAGTCCGGAAGTCTGTGTTCCGAACGTACCGGTGTACTCCTTGTATCCCATCAGAGATACAGTGAAGGTTGATCCTTGAGTGGCTTTGACAGTGAAATTTCCGTCAATGTCCGTCATTGCCACAGACTCGGTTGATTTGTTTTCAGGAATGACCATAGCACCGATAACCGGTCCCATAGCGTCGAGCACTTGACCGGTGTATTCCACCGCGGCTCCCTTGTCCTGCTGGTCTTTGACGACGAGAATCATCTTTCCGTTGAGGTTGGCTTTCATACCGGTGCCGGAAAGAATGGCGTTGACTGCTTCCTGCAAGGTCTTGCCTGAAGGAGGTGTCACCATCTTGTTCACGTCGAGAAGACTTTCATTATAAGCTACTGTTACACCAAGCTGGTGCTCGATTGTTTCGAACGCTTGCCTTATTGTCATCTCTCCGGCAGGGAAATTTACGACCTGATTCTGGGCGTAAAGTCCTGTTGTGGAAAGTATAACCAGTGCCAGCGCAACAAGATAATGTTTAAATTGCTTCATAGACTGATTTTGAATATTATTGTTGTATTAGTTTCTATGTAAATGTTACTGTATGTAAACGCTTCCGTTTTCAAGACTGTAGCTCATTCCCGGAATAAGTTTGCTTATGGCATTCAGCATCTGTTCCAGAGACTCTCCGTGTATGAATTTCGCGGTCAATATCATAGCGTCGTATTTTCCGGAAGTGACATAGACTGTTATTCCGTATTTGCGTTCGATTTCTCTGGTAATCTGATGGATGTCGGCGGATCTGAAGCACAAATCGCCGTTCGTCCAGGCAGTGTCCTCTGACGGATTCACTTCGCTGACCGAGGTCTTCCCTGTTTCTTTGTCGTAAGTGATTCTCTGATTGGGTATAAGCAGGATATTCTTGCCGGAGCTCTTGGTCTTAGCCGAGATGCTTCCGGTACATAATGTCGCGGAGGTGCAGTTCTCGTCAGGATATGAATTAACGTTGAATATCGTGCCGTGCACCTTTATGTCGATGTCCGATGTGCTGACGGTGAATGCCGATTCGTCACTGTGTGTTACTTCAAAAACGGCCTCGCCGCTGAGATATACGTTCCTTTCAGATGTCGAAAATTTCTCGGGATAGATGAGAAGTGAACCGGCGTTGAGTTTGACTGTGGAATTGTCCGGGAGAACTATCTCACGGGTCTCTCCGTTGTGCGTGTAAACTTCGCAAAGGTGGACAGGTTCTGCTGATGCTTCATTTATGATAGCGCCACTCTCTTTATCTGCAATGGATTTGTGTATGAGCAGGGTGATTTGCGGAACAAGTATGAATGTGACTGCGGCTGCGATTCCAGTCCATACGACACGCATTATCTTGCGCCTGGTTCCCTTGACTGCCGCTTGCCTATATGCCTGTTCTGACATTTCTGCACGGGCCATAATCCGGCCGAATGCGTTGTCCAGATGTTCTTTTGAAAGTGAATCGTCAGAGTGTTTTTCCCATTCTTCGCGGATATTGTTTTCTGTCATATATGTGGTTCTAGTTATATTTAAATCAATTTATATAACTATATGACGAGGAAAAATTGTTTTACACCCAATGAAAATTGAAATTTTTTTTGAGGCGTCTCGGCTCCGGTATAACGACTTGTTCTTGTCGGTACACGTGTAAATCCTATATGGAATGTGACGGGGATTCCTAGAACAAGATAAAAATGGAGATGAGCAGCATTGCGAGAATAGACAGCGCGGTGCGCAATTCACGCAGGGCGAGATTGAGGTGGTTTTCCACCGTCTTCTTCTTGATATTGAGTTTTGACGCGATTTCATCGTTGCTCAATTGCTCCAATCTGCTCAGAACGAATATCTTGCGTCTTTGCTCAGGCATTTTCGATACAAGGGTTGATATGACTGATTCCTTGTCTTTCATATCAATCCGATTCTCGACCAGCTGGTCGTATGCGATGTCAATATCGGTAGGGGGTGTCTCAATTCTGTTTTTCCTGAGATAGCTGATGGTCTGGTTCAGACTCATTCTATATATATAGGAACTGAGAGAGGATATGTCCGGCAGTGCCGCACGCATCAGCCATAGTTTGATGAAAACTTCCTGGGCTACATCGGAAGCATCTTCTTCAGTCTTGAGTATGCTACGTATGAATCCATAGACTTGCGGATAATATGCGTCGAATATACATCTGAAAGCGCGTCTGTCGCCACCGGCAGTGCGTTCCATCAGCAGTCTTTCTTCTTGTTTCGTTGGCATAGTGTCCATCAATCGGTATTGCGCAAATTTATTGATAAAAGACGATATTACATAATTGCGGGCATTAAAGAATTATTACAAATTTGTAACTTTCAGAGTTCGTACTTCAGTTTTGCTGAAGTTGCGGGATTGTCAATAGCGGATGTGGCGTTGATTGTCCAAGGTGTATGACGGGGAATCATTTTGCCTCGCCTCGTAAACGGAGCATTTCGTGCGAGAGCAATTCGGGAGAATAAGAGATAGATACATAATAAATTAGGAACTTGAACTGTTTATGGGAAATAGAAATATTGAAGTCTGCTGTACATCTGTAAATGATGTTTTGGAAGCGTGGTATGGTGGAGCGGTCAGGGTAGAACTGTGTTCGGCGATAAGTTGCGGGGGAGTGACGCCTAGCTACGGACTGATTGTGGATGTAGTCCGTACAGTAAAAGAATTGTTGCATTTATCAGAGACTCGCGGGAGTGAAAACTCGGGGTCCGCCGCTCATAGGCGTTTTGCTGTCAATGTGCTTGTCAGACCTCGTGAAGGGGAGTTCTGCTACACTGATTCTGAAATAAATACAATGATTGAGGATATATGCTTCTGCTCGGACCTGGGCGTGGACGGAGTCGTTATCGGGGCGTTGACGCCGGAAGGTGACGTGGATGTTGATGTGTGCGGACGTCTGGTCAGTGCAGCCACAGGTATGAGCGTGACATTTCACAGGGCCTTTGACGCGTGCCAGGACCCGTTCAATGCGTTGGAACAGATAATATCTCTCGGCTGCGACAGACTGCTGACTTCAGGACAGAGGGCGGACGCGTTGAGGGGAGCGGAACTTATAGCTCAGTTAGTCTCCCGGAGTAAAGGACGTATTTCTGTAATGCCGGGCTCCGGAATAAATCCGGAGAATATTATTAAAATAGAACGTGCTACTGGCGCCAGTGAATTTCATTCCACCGCACGGAAAGCAGTGCGTGACTTGTCGAGGCTGCACGTTCCTGAACTTGGATTTGAAGAACCTTCTGCAAAGATGCCTCCATCCGTTTCTGCGGATTCCGTTGGCGCCGTTGACGACAATGTCAGATACGTTCTGCGCACGTCACGCGATGTCGTCAAGCAATTGGTAGAGGTGTGACAAAAAGAGGTCTATTGAGTTCTCTTGGCGTAGTGTCATAGGTTAGAATAGCTTCGCTCAAGTTGGCGGTTAATCTCTGAATGTTAAAAAGCGGTAGATGGCAGGAGCGAATTTTTCCTGTGTTTTTGAGCGGAGGCCGCTGGTTCTTTTTGATTATATGAAAGCAGAACAAGACTATATCCCTCTCAAGACATTGCTCAGTTGACTTGCCAGCGAGGTGTTGTATCCCGTTGAGATATAGACGATTCGGCCGAAACTGTCGCAGACCGCGATGACCGGAAGCGTCTTGGATTCGCAGTGGCATCCCTCGCAAAGCATATTACGGACAGCATTCTCCGGGTCGATCCCATAATGCAGATTGGAATTGTCACCAAGTTCTGAGCCTGTGACTTTGGACGCAACAGACCTGGCCCCCTCCTTAGACTCTCCGAAAATGATGACCGGACGGTTCCATTCATTCAGATTCTTGCCGAGCGACTGAAGCTCCCTTAGGGCGTGATTGCTCGGTTCATCGGATTCCCCCAATACGGCAAGCAGAAAATATCCCCTTCCAGTAGTGCTCAAGATGGAACTTTTATGGGTTGAACCATCTTGATTTACAGCGTCATACATTGCCTCCGGATCCATAGAACCGATTACACAGATTTCCGAGGTCGCCTGTCTCATTATGAGCTCAACATCAGTATTCTTGCCGGGCAATACTTCGAAGGATATGAGCCGTGCCAATACGCTTCCGCTTGCCAGTCGAGTTCCGCTGGTAAGCAGGTATGTCCCGGCATCAAGAGTGAACGGCTTGCTGAAACTTTCGGCTGAAGCGTCGGCGCCCAATTCGGTAGCGTCACCGCCCTCGAAATCAAGCAGATGACGTGTCCCGTTTATGATTTGACTCAATGTGAAATGTCTGTAGTATTCGGGATTGTCCAACGTGCCTTTGCCTTTCTCGTAGTGCATCGTGAACGTCCCTTTCGATGAAACCTTGCCGGCGGATGAGGCTTCTGATTCCGTGCTGTCAAGCGAAATGTCAAGCCATTCCCTCCCGGACAAGTATTGCGCTTTTCCTGTCATCTGGTCGATTCTGGCCGGAAGTCCGTATGTCCTCAAGGCGGCGACAACGAAAATGTATCTTGACCGTGCATCAGCGACCCTGATCCTGAGAACTCCCGCAGGCGTGCATTGCAGACGTCTGGAATTGAGACTGTCGGCGAGCTGTATATATCGGCCGGTCCAGGATATGATTTCTTCAGCAATCTTTTCGGCGCGAGTTTCCTTGCCTGAAACGGTGTCGGGAGATAGACTCGGATTCAATGACTCGCGTATCATCTGATGATATGGCTGTATGAATTCCCCATAGATGCGCGGGCAGAGAACGTAATCGTAATATGTCTCTGCGTCAGGGCATAAATCGCTTGCCGGAGCGGCAGTGTTGAGCGCATCATTCAAAATATAACATTCCGTGTCGCGCAAATCTTTTCTGCTCAGCGTTTTAAGCAGCGCCAACGCCTCGTTTATCTTGCCGTTCTCTGAAGCTTGGGCTAAAAACTGCCGGATGTCTTTCCAGTTGCCTTTTGCATCGATAATCTGTCGGCAGGCTTCTTTTTCCTGATTTTTAGTCAATTCTGTCAGACCAAGCCTTTCAACCGCGTTCGACTCCGTTGTGAATGTCGATGTGTATGCCGTTCTGATTGCATTCTCCTGCTCGAGCCTTGATTTGTTCAATGCGATTGCTTCGTCACTTGCGTAGGACGGTATCTTGCCGTTTGCCGGAGGATTGATGTCGATGTCCAATGATATTGAAGCGTCGGAAGACTGCTCAAGGACAATGTCTGCGACTGCCTCTTTTTCAGAACCGCTCGAACGAAGAATGCCGTAACCGTATTTTCCGCCGTGGCTTGCCCATACGAAAAGGTCTCCGATACCGCTGTGAAGAGACGCCGTCCCGTCGCTGTCAGACGTTAGAGTGACCGCCGGGTACATTTCACCGTAATTGTATATGCAGAATTCCACTTTTGCTCCTTTCACGGGATTTCCTGCGTCGTCACGCACTCTGACGGTATTCAGCCGGGTCTTTACATAATTTCCTATGACATTGATTTCCGTGAAGTTGGGAGTGCGCCTGATTATGTCTTCCGGGCCGTTGTAGTCTCCGAATACCAGAGTGTGCATCAGCATAGCTCTGGACGCTGGCTCATTGAACCAGGCCATATTGAGTTCCGGTTCTGGCTCGCAGGCTCCGAGAAATGACCATTTCCCGTCGGTCCAGACTTCGACCCAAGCGTGGTTGTCATCGGTGTGCGCCCATCTCGGGGTATATACCTGTCGTGCAGGAATGCCGACAGTGCGCATCGCAGCGACCGTGAAGGTCGATTCCTCTCCGCAACGGCCTTCGGCATTGAGAATGCTTGCGAGAGGGGATGACGTCCTGGCATCGGAAGGGGTATATGTCACTTTCTCGTGACACCAATGGTTGATTTCCAACGCGGCATCGTGCATTGACATACCGGCAGTGCGGGCCTTCAGGGTGTCATAATACATCATCCGGAAGTTGTCAAGCCTTTCATTGTTGACCCTGACCGGCAGAACGAAATGTCTGAACAAGTCATCCGGAACTTCGTTTCCCCAAGGCATTTCTTTCCTTGCTTTCAGAACAACTTGCGCATTTTGCCTGAAGAAATCCACGCTGTAGTCACCTTGATCGGCAATGCTCATATATTTATATAGGAATTCCATTGCTTTGCGTTCCTGCTTTTCCTGGCTGTTGCAGCCTGTCAGGAATGCAACAGCCAGAGCGAGTGCAGTGGCAAGTGCCAATCGAAGGTGGGTTGTCATAAGATATGATTTTATATTTTCAGTTCCGGTCGCGTTGCTCCAAGGGTTTTATACGGAAAAGTTATGATAATGAGGACCGAATCTTTCGAAGGCGGCACGGTCCAGTTCGTTCCTGTCGTCCGGATGCGCGATACTTATGAGCAGTTTCGCCCTTTCCTGCAGGGATTTTCCGTAGAGATCCACGGCGCCATATTCAGTTACAATCCAATGAGCGTCAGCTCTCGGAGTGACGACTCCTGCACCGACTTTAAGTGTCGGCACAATCTTGGTCAGACCTTTGTTGGTCCTTGAGGCAAAGGCTGTTACTGATTTTCCGCCTTCTGACATTGTAGCTCCCTTCACGAAATCAACCTGCCCTCCGGTGCCGGAAAATATTCTTGTGCCGATGGAATCAGCGCTTATCTGTCCAGTCAAATCGACCTCTGTGGCCGAGTTTATGGCCATCATATCTGGATTCTGAGCAATTATCCACGGATCATTAGTGTACTTGATGTCTTTCATAAGCACATCCGGATTGTGGTCGATGAACTTATATACTTCCTCGGAACCGAGGAGGAATGACGCCACAACCTTTCCTGTGTCTATTTTCTTGTGCTTTCCGTTGATGACACCCTTCTTGATGAGCTGAAGGATGCCGTCCGCGAACATTTCAGTGTGCAGTCCGAGATTCTTGTGGTCTGCCAATGCTACTGCCAATGCGTTCGGAAGCGCTCCGATGCCCATCTGCAGGCACGCCCCGTCAGGAACAAGCTCCGCGCAATTCTTGCCTATGAGTTTCTCTGTCTCATTAGGTTCTGCAAAATCTTTAGTGACAAGGGGAGTGTTGTCCTTTACAAAATAATCTATCAATCCCGGGTCAACAAGGTCTCCGTAGGCATAAGGAACATTCTCGTTTACCACGGCTATTACGGTTTTCGCACTTTCTATTGCGGCCAGGGAACAGTCCACAGACGTTCCGAGCGATACTTTTCCTTCAGCATCCGGCAATGACACCTGAACCATTGCGACATCGCATCTAAGCGCTCCGCTGCGATACAGTTTCTGAGATTCCCCCAAATGTACCGGAAGATAATCTGCATATCCTGCATTGACATTTGCGCGGACATTCGGTCCCAGAAAGAATCCCTGGTCGAAGAATATCCCTTCGTAGCGCGGCTCTGAATATGGGGCCGGACCTTCTGTATGGAAATGGTGGAAATGGAGGTCCTTGACTTCGCCGTCGTCCGCCCTTCTGCACAATGCCTGAATCAGTACGTGGGGAACGCTGGCTACGCTGCTCAAGTGGATGTGGTCTCCGGATTTCACTGCTTTGACTGCTTCATCCGCCGAGACGTAAATCGGGTGTTTCATGCTTTCTTCAATTTGTTGTTATGTGGAGTGAACATCTCACTGCAGAATTGCTTGTTCCGGCATTCGGCTACAGCGGATATCACATTCTCCAAAGGTAATCTTTTTCGCGGAAAATTCGTAATTTTGCCGATATGGCACACACGTTAGAAGAAAAACTTGCACAGTTCAGCCGGGTGCTGGACGTAATGGATAAACTCAGGGCGAAATGCCCGTGGAATGCTGCTCAGACTTGGGATACGCTCCGCTCGATGACCGTCGAGGAGGTTTATGAACTGAGCGATGCGGTGATGAAGAAGTCGGATAAGGATGTGGAGAAGGAACTCGGTGATATGTTTCTGCACATTGTCTTTTATTCGAAGATTGCCGAGGAGCAGGGCAAGTTCGACATCGCTGATGTCATTGATAAGCTGTGTGAGAAGATGATTTTCCGTCATCCGCACGTGTTTTCCGATACTGAAGCCACTGATGCCGAACAGGTTTCCGAGAATTGGGAAATTATGAAGATGAAGGAAAAAGGTGGCAACAAGCGTATTCTTTCCGGTGTGCCGGATTCTTTGCCTCCTGTTCTCAAGGCTTATTCTATGCAAGATAAGGCTCGCGGGGTAGGATTTGACTGGGAATGTCCTTCTCAGGTGTGGGATAAAGTCAAGGAGGAGCAAGGCGAGTTCCAGGCTGAGCTGGACGCTATGGCCAAAGAGGAAGGTACTCTCGACAAGGCTCCGGCAGGATACACGATGACGCCAGTCCCGGGGTCAGCGCGTGACAGGGCCGAGGAAGAGTTGGGCGACTTTATGTTTTCGGTTGTGAATGCCGCCAGACTTTACGGACTTAATCCGGACACTGCTTTGAACCGGGCTTGCGACAAATTCCGCCGCAGATTCACATATCTCGAGGAGCATACAATCCGTCAGGGCAGGAAGTTGTCGGAGATGACGTTAGATGAGATGAATGAAATCTGGAACGAAGCGAAGCGGCTGAATAAATAGCGGTCTACTGCGTTGTTCTCCTTGCCCAAATCCTCACAACCGAAAGGTTGCTCCGGTGTTGGTCGCGTCGAGAGCCTTGTATCCCATCTATTATTCAGCCACTTCAACTACGCGAATAAAGATGAATACTTCACACCCTCAGTCACTTCGCGACAGGATGGTGTACCACCATCCTACGGACTTTCAACCCCAGCAGGCTGACGCCTGCTGTTCCTAGGGACATCTCGCACCTCCGGTGCGGTAGAGCACGGGGAAAGGATTCCCCGATACCCCTTCGGTCGCTACGCTCCGAATGTTTTTTTTAACTATTCTGCAGTAAATCAAAAAGAGACAAATGGCCGGAGCGAATTTTTCTTGTGCTTCTGAGCGGAGGTCACTGTCTCTTTTTGATTCCGTATAGTCAGCCTATAGCTTGTGTTCTCCGGCTACTTGACTCGTTTCCAGAGGGAGTTTCTGCCGAGGGTAGGGACGCCGATGTAGCCGCGCAACATCAGATTTCCGTCGGGCGCCATCTTGATAGTGGCTTTGTAGGTGTTGCCGCTCTCAGGGTCGTAGATTGTTCCGTTTTTCCAGACACCGTTGCTGTAAACCATATCGTTAAGAATCTTGAGCCCCACCAGACGCCTGCTCCTCAATTTCTCGTCCTTGTTTCTGACATCTTTGCCGTCAGTATAACTTGTCCAGACAAGCGTTCCCACATACTTTCCGTTTTCTTTCGTCACCTGTATCTTTCCGGTGCCATCCTCGGAGAGGTATGTTCCTACCAGTTTGTCTCCATTGTCGGTCTGGGCAAATGCCAGCACCGCAGTAAAAAGCAGTATCGCTGCAATAAAAATCTTTTTCATATCTGTATTCTTAACTATTGTTTTACTTTGAGTTCTTCGTTATCTATAATTTCCACCATTTTTGCAGGCGTTACGACAAATGGCTTTGATGGAAAGTGCTTTATGTTTCCTGTTACTAGAAACGAGTTTTCGACAGACAATGTGACTTCGTAAAAGACAGCATCGTCGGGGTCGGAACAAGTTTCATCTCCAGAAGAGAAACGTCCGGACTCTATTCCCAATGTTGTCAGAGCTTTAATGATATTCGAGACAGCGGCTTCTGGAAAGTCAAACTTCTTGCGCCGAAGCACCTCGGAGTATTCTGATATGATTTCGTCGTTATATATAGGGATTATCACCCTATTGAGAATATGATTCAAAATCAGAGTCGGCGGTGTATCTTTAGCCTTGAGCGAAGCTAACAAGGCTGATACAAGAACATTTGTGTCAATAACGGCAAAGTAGTATGTCATAATTAAACGCGCCCAGCCCTAGATGCCATTATCTCAGCATTGATCTCATCAATGCCCATTTCGGTATTTCCATTGTCTGTTGATATGGCGCGCATTTGACTTATAGCTTTACGTGCGTTTTCAATGACTTCAGAATCTTTTTCTGCGCGAATCGCGAACGGTATTCCGTTGCTGCGCACCACGGCGCGCGCGAATATGTTGAATGCTGTATTCGCACTCATCCCGAAATCCTGACAAAGGATGTCGAATTTTTTCTTTATGTCCGAATCTATCCTGATAGTTACTGCTGTTTGTGCCATAGCTATTGTTGTTTTATATGCAAATGTATGAATTATGATGTCATTATGCAACTGTTTTATTTTGATATTGCAACTATGTATCTCATAATCCGTATCTCGCAAACCGTCACCGTTTCGACAAAAATCAAGCCCAAAATAATTGTAGGAAATTATTTTTTTTTACATTTGCACCGCAAAAGTGTCGGTGAGGTGGGAAAGACCCGCCAAAAGCCTTCCTTGCATCAACGATTGCGGCATTTAGGCAGCCACATCGTATGTTTAACTTAATTCTCTTTTTATGAGGAATGAGAAGACTCATATTTTCAATTACCGCCGCTACACTTTGTGGGTTGGCTGCCTCCGCTCAAGAGGCTAGCTCTGCGTCTGAAAACGGCATCGAGGTAAGTGCTGTCGCACGTTTCGATGTAAACCCCTATTTTCCGGTAAAAAGCGGCTCTGAAACTGATTTCAGTTTTGGAAACACGTCTGTCTATACTTTCATAGACGGAACTTTCGGTCGTGGATGGTCCTATTCCATCTCTAATCACTGGCTTGGAGTCGATTGGTACAAAAATTCGCCCGACGACAAGCTTTCTCCGCTTTACAGCAACACCTGGCATTCTGATGAAACCAACTGGATCGATTGGGCTACAATCGGTTACGAACTGGAGACGGAAAATGCCGGGACTTGGTCGTTCACTCTCGGCAAGGATATGATGGCAATCGGACTTACAGAGCTGGATGATTATGACGTTGACTGTCACTTTGACCTGTCATCATTTTTCTGGAACGGCTATCCTTTGGAAACGGATAACGGAACTTGGTTCGACAACGGAATGCAGGTCTATCAGTGGGGCGGCAGTGTCGCCTGGCTGTCTCCGAGCGAGTCCACGGGATTCAAATTCCAAATGAGCTCATCGCCTTATTCAGTATGTCCTTACCAGGATTTCAAGAAAGCCTTTGCTTTCCAATGGGACGAGAGTGCAGGATGCTGGAACGGACGTCTTTCAGTAAACGCCGTAGAGGGATATAAGGGCTACGACGCAGACGATAATCCGTTCGGAACAAGCTGGTGGCGTTATCTTGCCATAGGCGAGACCTTTGACCTTGGTGACTTGAGCATAAACGTGGATGCTATGATGCGCGGCACGACTTGGGAAAATCCATTTCAGGAAACGCTCGCGACAGCCAGAGTGCAATATGATTTCGGCGAGAAACTTTCTCTCTTCGCAAAAGGCGGATGGGAAATGTTCGGCTATGACAAGAACTCTTCAGTCAAGCCTTTCCACACAGGATTCGGAGGCATAGGCGCTCATTGGTATCCGCTCAAAGATTCACAGGCCTTGAGAATACACGCTGTTGTAGCGGCGAACAATGTTTACAATCAGCTGTCGGTCAATCTCGGCGTGACATATAATCTGTGTCTCAGCGATTTCTGGAATAAATAGTCCGCACGATTGCTTCGAAACTGTTTCTAAAAGACAAAACTATAATAATGGCAAACGATATTATTATTGACATCGAGCATATTTCAAAGTCTTTTGATGATGTGCCGGTGCTCAAAGACATCAATCTGAAAATCAAGAAAGGGGAGTTCGTTACATTGCTTGGTCCGTCAGGTTGCGGCAAGACCACGATGCTCCGTATGCTTGCTGGCTTTACACAGCCTGACGAAGGGCAGATTTTTATGGAGGGACAAGATATAACGGATGTTCCGCCTCACCACCGCCCTTTGAACACGGTGTTCCAGAGGTATGCGCTTTTCCCGCATCTGGATGTGTATGACAATATTGCATTCGGTCTGAAGTTGCAGAATTTGCCTGTTGAAGAAATAGACAAACGCGTACGCAAAGCCCTCAAGATGGTGACAATGACCGACTATGAGGAACGTGACGTGGATTCCCTTTCCGGAGGTCAGCAGCAGAGGGTTGCGATTGCCCGTGCCATAGTGAACCAGCCTAAGGTTCTGCTTTTGGACGAGCCTCTTTCTGCCCTTGATCTTAAGATGCGCAAGGATATGCAGATGGAACTCAAGGAGATGCACAAGGAACTCGGCATAACATTCATCTATGTTACTCACGATCAGGAGGAGGCTTTGACTCTGTCAGACACTATCGTTGTGATGAATGAAGGCGTGATTCAGCAGATCGGAACTCCTGCCGACATCTACAACGAGCCTGCAAATTCATTTGTCGCCGACTTTATTGGCGAGAGCAATATCCTTAACGGCATTATGCCGTCTGACGGAAAGGTTCAGTTCATCTATCACGAATTTGAATGTGTTGACAAAGGCTTTGCCGCAAATGAACACGTTGATGTCGTAATCCGCCCTGAGGATATATACATATTCAACGAGCATTTGGACAAGGCGCAGTTCACAGGCACAGTGCAGTCCTGCATCTTCAAGGGCGTCCATTATGAGATGACCGTGATGACAAAGGAGGGATATGAGATAATGATTCAGGACTACAACGCCTTTGAAGTGGGCAGCGAAGTCGGTATGCTCATCCGCCCGAATGACATTCACGTTATGCACAAGGAATGTCTGCGGAACAGTTTTGACGCGGAATTTGTCGAAGGCAACACCGTCAACTTCCTCGGTGAAGATTGGGAAGTAAGCCCTGAAGTCAATGCGGAAGTGCTTGCAGGCCTCAAGGAAGGCGATGCGCTGAAAGCAGAAGTCGAATTCCGTGATGTGGAACTTATGGATGAAGTGGATGACGGCACTGTAAGCGGAGGCGTATTCTTCATATTATATAAGGGTAATCATTATTTCCTTACCGTGAAGACTGACGACGGAGACAAGGTCTTTGTCCAGACAGATGATGTATGGGACAAGAGCGACCTTGTCGGCATCAGGATAAAACCTGAAAATATCAAGCTCAGAAAGGTTGACAGCGCAAAGGAGGGAGAAAACTGAAATGAAGACATTCAAAAGGTCATACTGGTCAATACCATATTTCATCTTTATGCTGATGTTTGTGGTAATGCCGCTGGTAATGATTGCGATTTATGCTTTCACGGATGCTGACGGCTCTTTCACTTTAGCCAATTTCAAGCGCTTCTTCACATCGAAAGACGATATCAATACGTTTGCGTATTCCATTGAGGTGGCGATGATTACGACAATTCTATGCCTTGTAATAGGCTATCCGGCGGCGTGGATTCTCAGCAATGCGAAACTGAACAGATCCAAGGTGACGGTTATGTTGTTCATCCTGCCGATGTGGATAAATATGCTTATCCGTACGCTTGCGACTGTGGCTCTTTTCGATTTTCTCAGAATTCCGCTCGGGCAGGGTGCCCTCATATTCGGTATGGTGTACAACTTCCTTCCTTTTATGATTTACCCTATCTACAATACTCTCGAGAAGATGGACAAGTCCTATCTGGAAGCGGCTCAGGACCTTGGCGCAAGTCCGACAAAAGTGTTCACCAAGATCACCGTGCCGCTCTCGATGCAAGGAGTAATGAGTGGCGTGATGATGGTGTTTATGCCTACTATATCGACTTTCGCCATATCGGAATTGCTTACTCTCAACAAGGTTAAACTGTTGGGAACGACGATTCAGGACAATATCAACAACGGAATGTGGAATTACGGTTCTACTCTTGCCTTGATTATGCTTGTAATTATCGGTATCACAACACTGTTCTCCAGCAATGACGAGAAACAGGCAAATGAAACGGGAGGGCTGCTGTAATGAAGAAATTTTTAGCTCAGGCATATATATGGCTGCTCCTGATAATGCTGTATTCGCCTATAGTCATCATTGCGATTTATTCGTTCACGGAGGCTAAGGTGCTTGGCAACTGGACCGGATTCTCGTTGAATCTTTATAAGAACGTGTTCGGCGGCGGTCTGAACAATTCTTTGATACGTGCAATCGAATCCACCCTCTTTATAGGTGTCGTTTCTGCGTTCCTGTCCACAATATTGGGGACTGTGTCGGCAATCGGCATATACAATCTGAAGAACCGCAGCCGCAAGGTTATGACATTCCTGAATGACATACCGATGCTCAATCCTGACATCATCACCGGTATTTCCCTGTTCATCCTGTTCGTTGCGATAGGGGTGTCCCAGGGCTATACTACCGTGATTCTGGCTCACGTATCATTCTGTACTCCGTACGTGATTCTCAGCATTATGCCGAAGCTCCGTCAGATGCCTGCAAATATCTATGAGGCTGCATTGGATTTGGGCGCTTCTCCGAGTCAGGCGATGCGCAAAGTGATTGTGCCTCAGGTGAAGCCGGGTATGATATCCGGATTCATATTGGCGTTCACATTGTCAATCGACGACTTTGCTGTCACGCTCTTCACCAAGGGCAACGGCGGGTTGGAAACATTGTCAACATACATTTATGCGGACGCCAGAAAAGGCGGTCTCACTCCGGAAATCAGGCCGATAATGACGCTTATTTTCCTTGCGGTGCTTCTGCTACTTATAATCATCAATATCAGATCAATAAAATCAAACAATCCAAACAAGAAATGAAAAAAATCTTAACCTTTATCGCGTGCCTGTTTTTCGGCGCAACAGTAGTTTGCAGTGCTGCGGACAGGGAGCACACTCTCAAGATCTACAACTGGGCTGACTACATTGACGAGGATCTTCTCGAAGAATTCAAGTCCTGGTATAAAGAGCAGACTGGAGAGGAAGTCGAAATCATCTATCAGCTTTTCGATGTCAACGAGGTGATGCTTTCAAAGATTGAACTCGGACACGAAGATTTCGATGTCGTATGTCCGTCTGACTATATAATAGAGCGTATGCTCCATCTTGATCTCCTTCTTCCGATTGACCGCGATTTCGGCAATGTGCCGGATTATACGGTGAACGTGTCGCCGTTTATGACGGAAATGGTCAACAATATGGTTACAGACAAGGCTCCCGAGAAGTACGTCGTTCCGTATATGTGGGGAACAGTCGGGCTTCTATACAATCCTAAATATGTCACGCCAGAGCAGGCGAGCAGTTGGGATTGTCTGAAAAATCCTGAGTTCAAGGGAAAGATATTCATAAAAGATGCGTTCAGGGATGTATTCATATCGCTCATCATAGCTCTTCATAAGGATGAGATAGCGTCTGGCGAAAGGACGCTTCAGGATGTTTGCAATGATTATTCTGATGAGGCTATCGCTGAGGTTGAAGCATATCTCAACAGCATAAAGGATAATGTCCTCGGTTGGGAGGCTGACTTCGGAAAGGAGTCTATGACCAAGGAGAAGGGTTGGTTGAATCTTTCGTGGAGCGGTGATGCGGAATGGGCAAAAGAAGAGGCTGCCAAAGTAGGTGTCACTCTGGATTATTCTGTCCCTGAAGAGGGTAGTGCAGTATGGTTCGACGGTTGGGTAATCCCTAAATATGCCAAGAATGTGCAGGCTGCACGTTATTTCATCAACTTCCTTTGTCAGGAGGAGAATGCTCTGCGCAATATGGATGCAATCGGATACGTGAGCGCAATCGGTGGCGATGAAATTCTGGAAGCGATGTCTGATTCTACAGAATATGCTCCGGAAGATGCAAGTTATTTCTTTGGAGAAAACGGCAAGAATGCGTGTCTGAATCCAATTCTGTACCCGTCAGCAGAAATAATCGCAAAGTGCGGAACAATGCACGACAGCGGTGACCGCACAGAGGAGCTCCTCAAGATGTGGTCACGTGTCAAGGGCGACAACGCCAGCTACTTTACATATATCTGCATAGGCGCCGCTCTGGTCGTACTTATCGCCGCCGCAATTCTCAGCCGCCGCAAGAAATCCGGCAAGAAACATCGCAGATAGCGCGACAACCGCGATTGGAATATTATAAAAGAGGATGACTGAAAACACTTTTTAGTCATCCTCTTTTCGTATGTTTTGCTTTCAGCTACATTCCGAAGAAATTTCTGCATAGTTCTTCGAAAATAAAAAAGAGGTAGATGGCCGGAGCGAATTTCTCCTGAATTTTTGAGCGAAGGCCGCTACCTCTTTTTTAAATTCTAAGACGTTCTACAGCGTTCTCTTGATTTCGACAATCTGGAATGC
>CAVKAQ010000031.1:0-25916 GCA_963654225.1 Butyricicoccaceae bacterium
GATATTTGCTGACCGGACACTGAACAATAAATGAGTAATGTGAGTAAGGCCGGTTTGTATTTCATTTTATCTGATGATAATATATGCGGTTATCAGAGGAAGGTAGTCTTTCAATGTGGTGCGCAGGATTTTCAGTGCCTGCTGGATTCTGTAATCCACTGTTTTCGGTGATATGTCAAGCAGAACCGCAATCTCATTGTATGTCTTTTTTTCGTAGCGGTTCATCTCGAATGCCTGTCTGTATGTGTCCGGAAGCTGGGCGACGGCTGCCTGAATCCTCGATTCCAATTCTTTGACTATATAGAAATCGGGTGATTCGAACTGGCCGTGCAATTTCTTGTGCAATTCGTCAAGAATCCTTCGCTCGACCATCTCGTGGCTGATGTGCTTCAAGGCCCGGTTTCTTGTCGATATGAAAAGGTAACTTGAAAGCGAATCGGTGATGCGCAGCTCGGAATGGTGTTCCCATATCCACAACATCAGCTCCTGTACGACATTTTCGCAGACATCCGAACTCTTCAGAAAAAGTTTCGCATATGCGCATAAGGTTGAATAATACCTGGTGAATATAGCCTCGTAAGCAGAGATATTCCCCTGCTTAAGCCTCTCCAGAAGAAGCGTGTCCGTGCTATTGTCGTTTATGTGCATACGCAAATATATAAACTAATTCCAATATAAGAGCGGAGAGCGGCTGGCTGTATTGAAATTTTCGACGGTATGGATTCTGGGAAACATTAGCCTCCTCCTCTATTGATAACGTGAGATTTATGAATAAATTGCAAAAAAGTGTAAAAAACCTTTAGGATATTTTCATCGGGAGAGGTCTTATACTTGTGAACGCGCTTAAAACGTTTGCGTAACTATGATGGATAATCAGATCGAAAGTATGCTCGTCCGTTATTACGGAGGCGAACTTGATGCGGATGAAATAGCAGAGGTGGAGTCCTGGATGAAGGCTTCCTCTGAAAATATGAAATTGGCAGAGCAGGTTTATTATATCTGCTTCGCCGCTGATGCGTATGAAATGAAAACCACTGTCGATACGCGCAAAGCATTCGAGAAAGTCCGCAGGCATATTATGGCGGAGAAATTCCGTAATGCGTTCCGCTATTTCGAACGTGTCGCGGCTGTGCTTCTGATTCCGTTCATCGGACTCACCGCGTACTTGATCTTCAATCTTTCTCAGCAGTTCAATCCTACGCAGGAGGTGCGTTCCGCAGCGGGAATGGTAAGTTGCGTGACGCTTCCTGACAATTCAAAGGTTTGGCTCAATTCCGATTCATATCTGCGTTACCCGTCCAGATTCGGCAAGGAACGCAGGGTCATATTGTACGGCGAAGGCTATTTCGAGGTCTCCAAAGATCCTAAACACAAGTTTATTGTCGAGGCTAAATCCTCCGAAATAGTTGTTCACGGTACTGAATTCAATGTGGAGTCTTATGATGACGAGTATGTACGTACAACGCTGGTGTCTGGAGTTGTCGATATGTGTTACGATGACCAGAACCATCATCGCAAGGCGTTGAGGCTTATGCCGTCTCAGCAGGCTGTTTACAATACCAAGACTTGCCTGATGCACTTGAGTGAGGAGAATGTCCGTTGCAACACTTCCTGGAAGGATGGCAAGATTGTTCTGGACAATACTTCTCTCGATGAGGCTCTGCGTCTGATCGGTAACAAGTATAATGCGCGTTTCATCATCAGTGATGACTCACATAAACACTATAAGTTCACAGGAACATTCTCCAATCAGAGTCTGGATGTCATCCTGCACTACTTCAGCATCTCATCAAATATAAATTTCAGACAGATTAGCTCTGCCGAGACCGGAAAAGGCGGCACCTCGGGCAGAAGCGTCTATGAAGTAATATAACCACCCAAAGATTAATAACCCTAAAGAGTTTGATATGACAGCATAAAACGTTAGAAATACACGGAATCTCCCAATACCGTGATAAATCCAACAATATTTTCTAATTTATGAAAAAAAATAACCACAAAGAAATTTTTCTGTGGGGAAGTTGCAAGTCGTTCGTCAGGAACATAGTGTCCTGGTGTTTCGCACTTGCGCTGTTGACATCCCCGGCGTTCGCGCAGGAACAGAAAAATATCAGCGTAAAAGCTGATAATGTTCCGATTACGTCTGTTATCAAGCAGATTGAGCAGCAGAGCGGTTACACGTTCTTCTACAACAATGATGTGAATGTGAATTCAAATGTCACCGTATCATTGCAGAATGCGGATCTCAAAACTGTCTTGAATCAGCTGTTCAAAGGAAAAAACGTAACCTGGTCAATTGAAGACAAACACGTCATTCTCTCCAAGTCGCAAGTCGTTGCGAAAACTCCGACCAACAACAAACTCGAAGGTACAGTCCTGGACAGGACCGGTTCTCCTATAACGGGAGCGGCTGTCGTTGTTAGCGGAAACGCTTCGCAGTATGCGATTACCGATATAGACGGACGTTTCTCGCTTCCTTGGAGCAGTCAGCTGGCTGACGCGACACTTGAGGTTTCATTCCTCGGCTATGTTTCGCAGTCTGTCGCGGTCAATGGCAGAAGCAATGTAGAGGTCGTTCTTCAGGAGGACACTCAACTGCTTGAGACATCCGTAGTTACGGCTCTCGGTATCAAGAAGTCCGAGCGCTCTGTGACCTACAATGTCCAGACAATGGACGAGAACATCTTCAAGACCCGTGACGCCAACCTCGTGAACAGCATCCAGGGTAAACTTGCAGGTGTACAGGTAAATACAACAGGTGCAGGTCCTGGTGCGGAGACAAAGGTCGTAATGCGTGGCGCGAAATCTCTCACCAATTCCAACAACGCACTTTATACACTTGACGGAATTCCTCTTCCGACCCTGTCAATGACGACTCCAGGAGACAGCTACTCAATCTATGCGGGAAGCGCTATCTCCGGTGACGGTATCTCGAACTTCAACTCTGACGATATCGGCAGTATGACAGCTCTCGTAGGACCTTCAGCAGCCGCACTTTACGGTTACAAAGCTCAGAACGGTATCCTTATGCTTACCACAAGGACAGCAGAAGAAGGCGTGCACGTGTCCTACAGCACCAACACTACATTCTCCAACCCTGTAATGCTGCCTGAACTTCAGAGCACATACGGCGCCAAGAGCGGTGTCTATGCTTCTTGGGGCAATAAACTTCTCAGCTCACAGAACTGGTCAGTAAAGGATTTCTTCCAGACCGGATACAATACGCAGCATACGATCAGTCTCGGAATCGGCCGAGAGAACAGCCACACCTACATTTCCGCAGGTATCAATGACGCTCAGGGTGTCATTCCGAACAATGACTACAGACGTTACAACTTTACTGCAAACCATTCGGAGGACTTCCTGAACAACAAGATGCACCTCTCACTGTTGGCTATGTATATGAATGTGAAAGAGCAGAATATGCTTGCCGGCGGTCAGTATTATAACCCGCTCATTCCTCTTTATCTGATGTCTCCGAGTGATGATCTGGAGAAATATTCAGTTTACGAGCGCTATGATGCAGAGAGGAATTTCCCTATCCAGTATTGGGACTGGGGCAGCCAGGACCTCCAGATGCAGAACCCGTTCTGGATTGTGAACAGGAATATGTTCAACAACAACAAGAACCGTTTCCTCGTCGGCGCTTCTCTCAAATATGACATTACAGACTGGATGGATATTTCCGCACGTGCGAGAATGGATTACAACAATACGTTGGCAGAGCAGAAGAATTATGCTTCCACCAGCGGTCTGTTCGCGAGCACCAAGGGCCGTTATATGCACGACCAGAGCACCACTTGCCAGACTTACGCCGACGTGCTCCTCAATATCCACAAGACATTCGGCGAGAATCTGATTCAGCTCAACGCCAATGTGGGCGCTTCAATCGAAGACTACAACTATCGCCAGACTTACACTGCAGGCGATCTTCTCGGAGTCCCTAACCTGTTCACTTTCACCAATATGAACACAGACAAGGGATTCTACAAGAATACTTACAGAGACCAGAGCCAGTCGTTGTTCGCCACTGCCCAGCTCGGATTCAAGAATATGGTGTTCCTTGATGCTACCGTGCGTTCTGACTGGAATACTCAGATGGTTAATACTCAGTCACTTCCGATTGTCTATCCTTCAGTCGGCCTTTCAGCAATCTTGACCGATATTTTCAATATCAAGTCGAACTGGTTCACTTATGCGAAGATCCGCGGATCTTATGCTGAGGTAGGTAACCCTATTATGCGTTTCCTCACAGTGCCTACATATCCTGTGACTGCCGGTTCTCCTACCGAGAACACTTATGCGGTTTCAGATGACTTCAAGGCTGAGCGTACACGTTCATTCGAGGTCGGTGCAGACGTGAGACTCTGGAACGGCAAGGTCAACGCGAGTGCAACATATTATCACTCTATGACTTATAATCAGGTATTCACTCCTGAAGTCCCTTCTTCGTTCAGATACAGTACCATCTATATGAACTCCGGTCGAATCGACAACAAGGGTGTTGAGCTTTCACTAACCTTGAATCAGAATCTCGGACCCGTAGAATGGACATCGAATCTCATCTACTCGAGGAACAAGAACAAGATCGTGGATATGCTCGACGCTACATTCAACGGTACTCAGTTTACAAGTGACAAACTTTCTGTCGGCGGTACCACAGGTGTCCAGATGTGGCTTATCAAGGGCCACAGCATCGGTGACCTCTATGTGCGCGGACTCAAGACTGACGAGCACGGATATATCTGGGTGTCACCGACTGCATCGACTGTTGTGCCTGCAGACGTGACCGGCGGTCTCGAAAGCCTTATCTATGCCGGAAACATCAACCCTAGCTGGACCGGCTCTTGGAGAAATGATTTCTCTTGGAAAGGCATCAACCTCGGAGTCATGATCACTGCGCGTGTCGGAGGCGTAGGCGTATCTCTTACAGAAGCGACATTGGATTCGTTCGGTATGTCTCAGCGTACGGCTGATGCCCGCGACAACGGCGGCGCACTCGTGAACGGTCAGCGTATCCCTGCCCAGGCTTATTATGAGACTATCGGTGGCAAGGGCTCAAGCGCTCTCGGTGCATACTACACATATTCAATGACGAATATCCGTCTCGGCGAGGTGTCTCTCGGCTACGACATCCCTGTGCAGAAATGGCAGAATGTTCTCAAAGGACTCAACGTGTCATTTGTAGGAAAGAACCTTGCAATGCTTTACTGCAAAGCTCCTTTCGATCCTGAGGTGGCGTCAGGTACCGGCAACTATTCAACCGGTATTGACTATTTCTCAATGCCTTCTACAAGAAACCTCGGTTTCTCAGTGAAAGTTACCTTCTAATCGTTGACAGTTATGAAGAAATTGAAATATATATTTATAGCAACGGCAGCATTCGTAGCCGCATCCTGCACTGACGGTTTCCTGGACAGGAACACCAATCAGGAAGAAGCGACCGACGAGATGCTCGGATGGGATAATCTTCGCGCAGGTTCAGCGTTCGCACAGATGACCAGAAACATTATCCCGACATATCAGCTCATCGGCACGGAAGAATACGGAAGTGCCAATTTCCAGGTTGTACAGGACCTTACCGGTAACCTTTTCGCAAACTACATCGGCGTCGTGAATGCCGGTTTCAATGCGAACAACATCTACAATATCACAGCAAGAGAGTGGTATCAGTCAATGTTCAATGACGCTTATGTGCGCGCAACCGGTTCTTGGGAGACTTTGAATCTTCACAGGGAAGAATCTCCGGAAGCGGCGGCTATGGGAGATATCCTCAAAGTGGCTGTCATGCACAGAGTTACCGACACCTACGGACCTGTACCTTACAGCGAAATCGGTTCCGGAAACGTGACCCTCAAGTATGATTCGCAGAAAGACATCTATGCAAGTTTCTTCAGTGAACTTGACGCTGCGATCTCAACTCTGACAACATTCTGGCAGGCACAGCCTGACACGAAACTCCTCGGGGACTACGATAACATCTTCAGCGGTAATGTCGGCAATTGGCTTAAATTCGCCAATACCCTCCGTATGCGTCTCGCAATGCGCGTGGTATATGCCGACCAGACTCTGGCTATGTCTCAGGCAGACGCCGCCCTTGCAAATCCTGCAGGACTTATGACTGCGTCTTCAGACATCGCCATGTACAACAAACCTAACTCAGGTGCTTGGGAAAATCCTCTGTATGTCATCCAGTACAGCTTCGATGACGACAGGGCCGGCGCGACAATAGTTTCCTATATGTCAGGATTCAACGATCCACGTATATCGAAATATCTCACTGCTGGTTCTGACGGAGAATATCACGGCGTCCGCAACGGTATCAGCCTGACTTCAGACTATCAGAATTCCGGTCTCCTTTCAAGATTCAACTGTACCAACAATGACGGCCTTCTTCTTATGAATCCTGCAGAAGCTTGGTTCCTGAAGGCAGAGTACTGGCTTCGCAAAGGTGACAAGACACAGGCGCAGGAGTGCTACGAGAGCGGCGTGAAGGTTTCTTTCGATGTATGGGGCGCTTCAGGCGTTGATGATTATCTCGCGGACAATACAAGTACTCCGGCCGGTTTTGAAGATGTAGTCAACGGTGGCAATTCTTACAATTCGTCATTGTCCGACATCACTCCGGCATGGAATGCGTCAGGTTCTTTCGAAAAGAATCTTGAACAGATTATCACCCAGAAATATATCGCAGTATTCCCGGAGGGACAGGAAGCGTGGTCTGAATTCAGAAGAACAGGCTATCCTAGCATCGTTCCTTATTCCCGCAACGAGAGTGGCGGAAAGATCAGCACGACCCGTCAGATACGACGTCTGAACTATCCGGCCTCGGAATATCGTACAAACTCTTCCAACGTGAATGTGGCTGTCGTGACTATGAACAACGAGTCTTCGCTCGGAACAGGCGACAACGGCGGTACGCGTGTATGGTGGGACAAGAATACCAGATTCTAATAATCAATGACATTGAAAATTATGAATATAAAAGCAATAATCTTGGCTGCGACATTGGCTGCGGGCGCCGTTTCGGTTTCCTGCACCAAAACTGAGGCTTTGAACCTCCAGCCTGAATACAAATACACGGAAGCCTACTACGAGGCTCTGCGTGCATACAAGAAGAGCGACCACTCAATCTGCTATCTCTGGTTTGCAGACTATGGCGTTCCTTCCACGTTGGCATACCGCTTTGCAGGTATTCCGGACAGCGTCGATGTAGTGTCTCTTTGGGGCGGAATTCCTAAAGAAGGAACTCTCGACCGCAAGGAAATGTACGAGATGAGGGATAAGAAAGGCACTAAGATAGTGGGTGTGAAGATTATCCGTCTTGCACATACCACTTACCTTCCTTCCTGGGCTCTGGAAATCCAGGTGCCTTCTTATATGAACGGCTATGGCGATTATAAAGGCTATAACGACACATATAAGACGACTTATGATGAGCGTATTGAAGCAGGAGACAGCGAGACGGTCGCTGCCGCGGCGGCTGAATCTGCCGCAAGAAAGGCCGGCACAGTAGCACTCATTGCCGATATGCAGGCGAATCCGTCCAGAACTCTCAAGGAGGGCTCTACCGAAGATAATCCGGAATGGGAATATCCTGAATGGTGCGTATATGCCGGCGGTTCCATCATCAAGGAAGTTCAGGACAATAATCTTGACGGATACGACCTTGACTATGAGCCGGAAGGAGATGCCCTTAGCGGTGAGTGTATGAACACTTTCATTTATTATCTCTCCCAGTACATAGGACCGATGTCACCTAATCCTGAGACTATTCTTGCTGTTGACGGTAATTCCCCTGGTGCGTCTATGGCTCCGTATTGCACATACCATATTTCACAGAGTTACGGTTCTACTCTGTCCGACAGTAATTTCAACAAGAATGGATGGAAAAATTCGCAGTTGATATTTACCGAGAATATCGGTGACTATTGGAAAACCGGAGGAAATATGGAGCAGCAGGCTGCTTTCCAGCCTTCCACTGGAGGACGCAAGGGCGGTTTCGGTGCTTTCCACGGCCAGCGCGACTACAATACATCCGATTCAGGTGCTGACAAAGAGACGCCTTACGGCCATCTTCGCCGTGCGATCCAACTTCAGAATCCGGCTGTAACTTATTAATCAGGAGGATACGAATATGAAAAATATATTGAAATATACTGCATCTGCCTTTATGACGGTTCTCGCGTTCGCTTCCTGCGAAGAGATGGAGGACTATCAGAAGACCATCGATGCCGCCCCTAAGCTTGCTTATGTACATCCTAAGAGCGGGGATACATTCTCTACCCTTATCGTACATCGTCCGACAGGCTCTACAGGCTCTTTCCATACGGAATTCCAGCCGAATTGCAACACTGCTGACCACGGTGATGTTACAGTCGGAATCGAGTATGACGCCGACCTGGTAGCTTCTTACAACGAAAAGAACGGGACTGCGTATGTGGCGCTTCCGGAAAAATATATTACGCTTACCAACGCATCTGTGGTCATTCCTGCAGATACGACGGCTTCAAGAGATACTGTGAAGATTGACCTCAATGCCGAGCAGGACCTTTCGGCTCTTACCGAGCGTACATATCTGGCTCCGTTCAAGGTTAAGTCCGAAGGTATTCAGACAAGTTCCCAGATGGGAAATCTCTGGTTTATCGTGAATACCGAGACAAACCTCATCCGTCCGATTGAATCGGCTGACGATATGGTCGGATTCGCTGCTGGCGGTACGTCGGAATGGACTGCCGACTGCGGGGACGCTTCCAACCTCTTTGACGGCAATTCAAGTACCAGCGTGACATTTGAAACAGACAATGTCGTCACCATAGATATGAAAAAATCAATAATGGTGACCGGTTTGAGATTGAATACATACCCTATCGGTTCTCTGTCAATTGAGTATAGTGAGGATGCATTGGAATGGAAGCAGGCGGGAACTCCTCAGTCCGGTGAGTATATTTACAACGGAGGCAGCTGGAGTGCAGGCGACTGGTATGCGGCAGTCTATGATTATTTCCAGGCCCGTTATCTACGTCTCACTTTCACGATGACCGGCTATTACAAGAGAATAAACGACATCTATGTCTATATGATTGAAAGCACTGATCCGACAATCTATACAATCACCGGCGCTGACAATGTTGTGTCCGGCAAGGTGGTTCACGTGAAGGGTTCAGGCTCACAGTCGGATTTCTCTTCGTCATTCAAGGTTTACACCACAATTTCGTCAGACAAGGGCTATGATGTGACTGCAAGCGTTGACAATTCTCTAGTTGAGGCATATAACACCAAACACGGTACATCTTATGCGGCAATGCCGGTTGAAAATGTATCTATTGACAATTCTTCGATATCAATCGCAGCAGGAGAAAATGTGACGTCAGAATCCGTGACAATCTCTCTTACCGGTGACCTCAGCGGATTGACAAATGAGACCGGATATCTTGTTCCTGTCAAACTTTCAGCTTCCGGTGCGGTTACAAGCGAAAGCAGAGGAACAGTCTATGCTGTCATTACCTCAGAGAACAAGCTTATCAAGCCGATCACGTCTGCTGATGATATTCTCGGATTCCCTGCAGGCGGCAAGAGCACTTGGTCAGCAGATTGCGACAACTATGCAAATCTCTTTGACGGCAGCAATTCTACTTCGGTCCAGTTCGCGCAGCAGAACGGTAATACTTTCACTGTCAATTTCGGCGGCAAACGTCTGATAACAGGTCTGCATTTCTACGGATACGGAATGACAAATGTCAGCGTAGAATACACTGCGGACGGCGTCAAATGGGAAACTGCCGGTACGGCTGACGATTCTGATGTTGTCAACAGCGGTTCCCAGTGGGGCATGGGCGACTATTATATGGCGTTCGGAGAGGCTCTTGAGTCTCAGTCCGTGAGGATTACATTTGACTTCACAGGTTACTATTATTGTCGGCTTTGCGAGGTTGACGCCTATGAAATCGAGAGCACGGATCCTACAATCTATGCTGTATGCGGCACGGACAACGTGTTCACCGGAAAGATTGTACATCACAATGTCGCAGGTTCAAAGGCTAACGTGAGCGCATCGTTCAATGTGATGTCAACCGACAATTCCGGCTACTCTGTCAGCGCATCGATGGATGCTTCGCTTGTCAATTCATACAATTCAAGCCACAAGACTAGTTATGCTGCTCTGGATGCCTCTTACGTCCAGATAAACGGCAGCCCTTGCGAAATAGCAAAAGGTTCCAATAAGTCAGCTGGCCAGATTTCAGTAAGCCTTACAGGTGACATTTCGAAATTGACCAATAAGAACGGCTACCTTGTTCCTGTGAAGTTGTCTGCTGACGGAGCGGTGACAAGTACCGGACGTGGAGTTGTATACGTGGCTATCTCTGTCGAGACAAGTACGTCAGTATTCCAGGACAACTTTGATATAAATTCTATCGAAGGCTCACAGGTTGCGGACAGAAGCGGTTGGAAGATTCTTGAGTGCGACGAGAGCGGAATATACAGTGGAACGTATGACTTGCTCTTTGACGGAAATACCACGACTTATATCAGAACGTGGGGCGGTCCTGTTTCATTCACCGTTGACCTTGGACAGGAATACGATATGACAGGCCTTGTCATAACTGCGAGGACAGACAGAAGCAGCTATTCAAATTATCAGCCTAACACGGTGCAGATAATGTCAAGTCTGGACGGATCTGACTACACGGATCTCGGAACGGCTGTGAAATCGGAGGGCACTATGGTGGCTTCGGTTCCGTCATCATACGTTTCGTTCTATGGCTCGAAGAAGGTAAGGTATCTGAAGATAGAGGCAAGCTATGGCTCGAATATGGGTGCCGCCGAATTCAACATCTATGCAAAGTAACGCTTGCGTAAATCAATGAAAACATACGTGAAAAATTTTGATAGTATGAATCTTAATAAAATAACATCACTTTTTCTGGCAACCGCTGCGCTTGCAGCGGGAGCCTGCCAGAAATCGATAGAATACAAGGACGTGGTATATTTTACCGGAACTGAGAGCAGTGCCGTCACAAGTATGTATGTGGAAGGCCCGACTTCACTCGGTCTTACGGTCACCTCTTCCAACAAGCTTGAGTCTGAGATGTCAGTCGGGGTGAAGGTTGACCCTTCAGCGCTTCCGGCATTCAGCGAGTCCCAGGGTATCGAATACAAGATGCTTCCTGACGGCAGTTACAAACTGGACGAAAACAGTTTCAAGATTGAAGCCGGCAAGAATGTGTCCCTCCCTGTAAAATTTGAAATCCTTTCTATGGATGATTTTGAGGACGGAGCATTGTACTGCGTTCCTATCACATTGACGGAAACCTCCAACGGAATGTCCATCCTGAATGCTTCCAAGACGACTTATGTGGTGATTAATCAAATTATCACTACTCAGGGTCCTAACCTTGGTCAGAGCTATTATATCAGTTTCCCTACAATCATCAACAACTCGCTGTACAACAATATGTCGGCTTGTACGATGGAAATCAGGGTGCTGATGAACAGCTTCTATTCCGCATCTTCCAATCCTGGAATTGCTTCTGTAATGGGCGTCGAGGAGAACTTCCTTCTCCGTTTCGGTGACATTTCCTGCGACAAGAACCAGCTGCAGTATGCGGGACGCGGTGCTTCAATTACATCTTCAAGCCATTTCAATACCGGTACTTGGTATCATATCGCGGTTGTTGATGACGGTTCTAACCTTACGCTCTACGTGAACGGAAATGTTGAGGGTTCGGTAGAATCTTCAGGCAAGAGCGCAATCAACCTCGCTTGGGATTATATGGACGGATTCCATATCGGCCGCTCAGAGCGCGGACGTCTTATGAATGGTATCGTAAGTGAGGCCCGTGTGTGGAACAGGGCTCTCAATGTGATAGAACTTGAGAACAACCAGTGCTATGTGGATCCTGCATCGGAAGGCCTGATCGGTTACTGGAGACTTGATGAGCTCGTTGACGGCAAGTTCAAGGACCTTACCGGAAACGGAAACGATGGCGAGCCATCCTCTTCCGTGAAGTGGTATGAAGGTCTCAAATGTCCTGTAATTGACTAATCTCTCCGCTTGATTAAATGCTGAGAATACTTTTTATTGCGTTGGCGTTGTGCTTTGCCGGGGTTCATACCCTGGCGGGGCAGACGCCACGTATTTTATCTTTCGAATCTCCTGTAATGGAAATCGATACTGTCCGCTATGATGCGGGCACGGTCACTGTGCGTTTCGAATGTACGAACATCTGCGACAAGCCGGTGACGATTCTCGATGTCCATTCAATGTGCGGCTGCACCAAGCCGTCATTCCCCAGAACTCCCATCAAGCCGGGCGGTAAATCGACGGTGGAGGTGGTGTTCGACCCGTCAACATTGTTTGCCGAGCAGAACAGGCATCTCACGGTCATAGCGACCAACGGGGATTATCGTAAATTCAATACAATAACCGTCCACGGGTACGTCAAGAGAGATGTGACCGAAGCGGAGGCGCGTTATCCGCACGAGATTGCCAATGGACTGCGGTCTGAAGTGAATGTGCTGGGAATGAGACTCAACAAGAAGGGTGACGTGTCGGAAAAGGAGTTCTCGATTTACAATGACTCCAGGAATGCTATGACCCTGAAATGGTCTTCGGATTATGACGGTGTCAAAGCGGAAATCCCTTCTGAACTGGCTGCAGGTCAGTCTGCAAGAGTGAAAGTCCTGCTGGATACAGAAAAACTGCCTGTGGGAGAATTTGTCAAATCCCTTTATATATATGCAAATGGCGCCAAGGCTGAGGTTAAGCTCAAGGGCGTCGTGGAATAATTCTGAATGGAAATGCCACGCAAGTACAACATATCATTTTCGTATCTGAAAAACTGTTTCGGAATTGCCTCCAAATTCATCGTGCTTGCGATGGTGCTTGTGGCGTCCTCCTGCACCGGAAATAAAAGACCGGACCTTAATATAATACCGCGCCCCAAGGAAATAGTGTCCGAAAACGGCTCGTTGGACCTGAGCAGGGGCTTTGATGTCATTGCCGTAGATTCAGCACTCTCACCTGCTGCTTCTTATCTGAAAGGTGCTCTTGCCGGAGATGGCTTTGATGCAGATGGAACTGTTTCTGTCTCGATGTCAATCACTGCAGACCTTGCTCCGGCCGATTATAGACTGACGGTCAATGAATATGGAATTGAAATTAACGGAGGCTCATACGGGAGCGTGGTATCGGCTGTGGCGACACTGCGCCAGATTCTTTGGACGAATGGCAACCGTATTCCTTTTATGAAAATTACCGACTCTCCGCGGTTTGCCTGGCGCGGAGTGATGCTGGATGTTTCCAGGCATTTCTTCACTGTAGATGAAGTCAAGTCTCTGATAGACGTAATGGCTCTCTACAAGTTTAACCGTCTTCATCTGCATTTGACCGATGACCAGGGATGGAGACTGGAAATCAAGTCCCATCCTGAACTGACGGAGAAGGGCGCCTGGCGTACATTGAACAGTCAGGACAGCACCTGCCTGAGGATTGCGCAGGAGACGAAGGACGCAAAATTCCTCCTTCCGGCTGACCGTATGCGTGACGGCCTTTATGGAGGATTTTATACGCAGGACGAGATGCGCGAAATCATCGGCTATGCGAAAGTTCGAGCCATAGACATTATCCCTGAGATAGATATGCCCGGACACTCGCTGGCAGTACTGAAAAGTTTTCCGGAATTGTCCTGTGACGGTAAGGGCGGTGCCTGGGGCAAGAATTTCTCCACTCCGCTCTGTCTTGGCAATGATGATGTCCTGTCTTTCTGCGAATCCGTTCTTGGTGAAGTGTTCGATCTGTTCCCGTCGGAATATGTGCATATCGGAGGGGATGAGGTTGAAAGAACCGCTTGGGAGCATTGCGCAAAATGCCAGGCGAGGGTGCAGAAAGAGAATTTGGGCGGAACGGAGAATCTGCAGGCGTGGTTTTCGCGACAGATAGATGAATACTGCGCATCGCGCGGAAAGAGAGTTATCGGTTGGGATGAGATCGCTTATGACGGACTGTCGGAAGAAAGCGCGGTTATGTGGTGGCGTAGCTGGAGTCCGGCATCTCTGACAAAATCCCTTACTGACGGACATCCGGTCATAATATGTCCGAGCGAGTATTATTATCTTGTTGACGAACAGGATAGAAATTCCCTGGCTAAGGTGTATGATTATGAACCGGACAACGGCAGATTCGACAGCTGCTCCGGCAATATCATCGGAGTTCAGGGAAATCTGTGGTGCGAAAAAGCTCCGACAATCGAAAGAGCAGGTGAGAGAATGTTTCCGAGGCTTTTCGCGATTGCGGAAAGCGCCTGGACAGCACCTGAAGATAAGGATTACGAATCATTCGTACAGCGTCTGCCCGGACATCTGAGGAAACTTGATGAAGCCGGTTGGAAATACAGGATGGCAGATGTGAACGGAATATATGACAGGAATGTGCTTGTCGGTCCGTCTGAGATTGCGCTTTCTGTTCCGGAAGGCGCGACAATGTTCTATACTCTCGACGGGAGTGTTCCGGACACCTCCTCGTTGCGTTATGACGGTTTCATATCCGTGAAGGACAGTTGTTTGCTGAGATACAGATGCTATAACGGCAGATTTGTGGCGGACGAACTGAAAGAAGCGCTGCTGGTTATGAAGGATTATCTGCCGGCTGTATCGAATGTGTCGTCAATGTTTCCGGGTCTGCTTGTGAGATGGTACGACTTCAAGGGTGATTCCTGTTCGGATATTGATTCGGCACCGCTCAAGGATAACTTCATATTGCGCGACATCGCGATTCCTGAGGATGTGAGCGGAGATATCGGATTGATTTTCAACGGATATTTCCAGGTGAGAAAAGACGGAATTTATGCTTTCTACACATACTCGGATGACGGCAGTACGCTGTCAATCGACGATTACCTTGTCGTTGACAATGACGGTTTGCATTCCAGAACGGAGAAGACAGGTTCTGTAGCATTGAGGAAAGGATGGCATAAGTTTACATTGAGATATTTCGATTCGAACGGAGGTGTGCTGGAAGCGGGAATCACTGACTCTCAGGGAAATCATCTTCCTTTCGGACAAGAAAGTTTCAGGCATTGAAAATCATTTGAACCAACTTTTCTGTATATTTACGTACCGCTAAATGATAACACTATGACATCTCTTGGAATTGATGTGGGCTCTTCTTCTGTGAAGGTGTCCCTGCTTGATATAGAACGTAATGTCTGCCTTGCGTCAGCTACAAATCCGTCGACGGAAATGCCTATAGAGGCGCTTAAAAGCGGATGGGCTGAACAGGATCCGGAAATGTGGTGGCATTATGTCTGCGAAGGCATACGCCAGATAGGCGCCGTACATCCGATGTCCGAAGTCGCGTCTGTGGGCATTACATATCAGATGCACGGGCTTGTAGCTGTGGACGAGAACGGATGTCCGTTGCGAAAATCAATTATATGGTGCGATTCGCGTGCAGTAGAGATCGGAGTCAAGGCTATGGCTGAAATCGGAAGAGAAAAATGTCTGGAGCATCTTCTCAATTCCCCCGGGAACTTTACCGCCTCAAAATTGGAATGGGTGAAGCGGAATGAACCGGAAGTGTTCTCGAAAATCTATAAATTCATGCTTCCTGGCGACTATATAGCCTACCGGCTGTCCGGGCAGATGCTTACGTCCGAGAGCGGACTTTCAGAGCAGATTCTGTGGGATTTCAAGGAGAACGGCCGGGCTGATTTCGTGGCTGATTATTATGGAATCTCAAAAGATATGATTCCGGAAGCCTGCAAATCAATCGGTGTTCAGTGTGTGACTGCGCCTGAAGCCGAGAAACTGCTGGGCATACCGTCAGGCACACCGATTTCTTACCGTGCCGGTGACCAGCCGAACAATGCGTTCTCTCTCAATGTGTTGGATGCCGGTGAAATAGCGGCTACAGGAGGAACAAGCGGCGTGGTTTACGGGGTTGTGGATACTCCGGAAGCGGATTTGCAGTCCAGAGTCAATACGTTCGTGCACGTGAATCATTCGAAGGAATCTCCGCGTTACGGTATTCTGCTCTGCATAAACGGGACAGGAATCATGAATTCCTGGATACGGAAAAATGTGATGCAGTCCGGTGCTGATTATCGCCGGATGAATGAGATGGCGGCGGAAGTTCCTGCCGGTTCGGAGGGCCTGCTGTCCATTCCTTTCGGAAACGGGGCTGAACGTGTTTTGGGAAATACCTGCCCGGGTGCGGGTCTGTTCGGCATCGATCTCAACAGACATACTTCTTCGCATATTCTCCGTGCCGTGCAGGAAGGAATCGCGTATTCGTTCAGATACGGGATTGATATAATGAAAGGTATGGGCTTGAAACCCAATGTGATACGTGCAGGCTACGCCAATATGTTCCTTTCGCCTGTATTTACACGGACTTTGGCTGCCTTGACGGGAGCGAAGATTGAACTCTACAATACGGACGGCTCTCTCGGAGCCGCAAGAGGAGCCGCTTTGAGCGCAGGACTCTATAAGTCCAGGTCAGAGACATTCTCCGGGCTTACCCTGAAGGATACCATTCTTCCGGAAGCCGCTGATTCAGAAGTCCTGGAAGAGGCTTATTCCCGTTGGAAATCCATCGTTGAAAGCACGCTTTAAACAGTATCCGAGAAATAGAATTATACAACACAAAACTAATTGATATTATGAGCACAAAATCTTATTTCCCTACAGTGGAGAAAATTCAATTTGAAGGCAAGGATTCCAAAAATCCTATGGCATTCCATTATTATGACCCTGAAAAAGTGGTGAAGGGTAAAAAGATGAAAGACTGGTTCAGGTTCGCTATGGCCTGGTGGCATACGTTGGGAGCTGCCGGTGCGGATCAGTTCGGTGGCGGAACAAAGGAGTTCCCTTGGAACGAGGGCGCTACTCCGCTTGAGAGGGCGAAGGCGAAAATGGATGCCGGATTTGAATTTATGCAGAAGATAGGCATAGAGTTCTATTGCTTCCACGATGTTGACCTGATTGACGAATCACCTTGTCCGGAGGAATATGAGAAGAATCTGAAGGAGATTGTCGCTTATGCGAAGCAGAAACAGGCGGAAACAGGTATCAAACTGCTTTGGGGTACAGCAAACGTGTTCGGTCACGCAAGATATATGAACGGAGCTTCCACAAATCCGGACTTCGATGCGGCCGCAAGATCTATGTTGCAGATTAAGAACGCCATCGATGCTACAATCGAACTTGGCGGTTCCAATTATGTGTTCTGGGGCGGTCGAGAGGGCTATCAGTCATTGCTCAATACCGATATGAAACGCGAGAAGGAGCATATGGCTACAATGCTGAGGATGGCGCGCGACTATGCCCGCAGCAAGGGCTTCAAAGGAACATTCCTCATCGAGCCTAAGCCGATGGAGCCGATGAAACATCAGTACGATGTTGACACTGAGACTGTTATAGGGTTCCTCCGCGCTCACGGACTGGACAAGGATTTCAAAGTGAACATTGAAGTCAATCACGCTACTCTTGCTGGACATACATTCGAGCACGAACTTCAGTGCGCGGTGGATGCCGGAATGCTCGGAAGTATCGATGCCAACCGAGGCGACTATCAGAACGGTTGGGATACGGACCAGTTCCCTGTGGATATATATGAACTTGTGCAGGCTATGCTTGTCATTGTGCGCGGCGGTGGCTTCACCACTGGAGGTACAAACTTTGACGCCAAGACCAGGCGTAACTCTACCGACCTTGAGGATATCTTCATCGCGCATATTTCCGCTATGGACATTATGGCAAGAGCTCTACTCGTCGCTGCTGACATACTTGACAATTCTCCATACCAGAAGATGCTTTCTGAAAGGTATGCTTCATTCGACAGCGGTGAAGGCAAGGCGTTCGAAGAGGGGAAACTGACTCTGGAGCAGGTGGCTGAATATGCGAAACATCACGAGCCTCGCCAGATTAGCGGCAAACAGGAACTCTACGAGACTTTGATTAACCTTTACATCTAGACAAATACTGAAATTGATGACTGATAGCAATAGACAAGGCAGCAGGGCTTATCTGCTCTCGATAGTGCTGGTCGCCGTGATAAGCGGTCTGCTTTTCGGGTATGACACTGCTGTGATATCCGGTGCCGAGCAGGCGTTGGACAAATTCTTTCAGGGGGCAAAAGACTTCGTATATACTTCGTGGCTTCACGGATTTACGGCGTCAAGCGCCCTGATAGGTTGCGTGATAGGCGGAGCGATTTCCGGAGTCCTTGCGTCCAGGCTTGGGCGCAAATGGTCTCTCGTGGTTGCCGCCTGCCTCCTGTTTATCTCAGCAGTAGGCTCCTGGTGGCCTGAAAGCGCAATCCTTCCTTACGGAGAGCCTTCATTGGCTCTGCTGGTGGTATTCAACTTCTATCGGATACTCGGTGGTGTAGGAGTCGGATTGGCTTCGGCAGTCGGCCCAATGTACATAGCGGAAGTATCTCCTGCCCGTATCCGTGGCACAATGGTTTCTTGTAACCAGTTTGCGATAATCTTCGGAATGCTTGTCGTGTATTTTATCAATTATATGATACGCAATGACTTGGGCGAGACATCAGAAGCGATCCATGCCGCAATGGTGGAGATCGGTTGGCGAAGGATGTTCCTCAGTGAGGCCTTCCCTGCAGGTGTATTCCTTGTGCTTATAACACTCGTCCCGGAGACTCCGAGGCTGCTTGTGCTCAAAGGAAAGGATACAAAGGCGTTCGGCGTGCTCGAAAGGATAAACGGCACGGTGGAGGCGAAAGGCATTCTTGCCGAGATAAAGGGCACGGTGAACGAGAAACGTGAGAAACTGTTCTCTTATGGCGTGGCAGTGATAGTGATAGGCGTGCTTCTTTCATTCTTTCAGCAGGCGATCGGAATCAACGTAGTGCTGTATTATGCTCCGCGTATATTCCGCAGTATGGGCGCGACCGGAGATGTCTCTATGCTCCAGACTGTTGTAATGGGTGTGGTCAACATAATTTTTACGGTTGTCGCAATCTTTACAGTTGACAAAATCGGCCGCAAACCGTTGCTTATCATCGGTTCCATAGGAATGTTCATCGGAATGCTCGCGCTTTCAGTTCTGTCGTTCACCAATGCGATCGGAGTAGCCGCACTCATATTTATCATTATCTATACGGCTTCTTTTATGATGTCCTGGGGCCCGATTTGCTGGGTGCTCATTTCGGAGATATTCCCGAATACAATCCGCTCTCAGGCTGTCGCAATTGCAGTAGCGGCGCAGTGGATTTCCAATTTCCTGGTGTCCTCGACCTTCCCGTCTCTCAGCGGATGGAGCGTAGGCGGTACTTATGCGATTTATGCTGTAATGTCTTTGCTTTCAGCTGTTTTCGTATTTAAATGGGTTCCCGAGACTAAAGGTAAGAGCCTGGAGGAGATGTCCAAACTTTGGACGAAGTGATGGCAGGGGAGTGATCAGATTGTTTAATATTTTAGACGACAGATAATTTCAGTAGATGTTGATGAAATCGAGTATGAAAATGAATAGCGGACTGGTGTCAGCAGCCTTTGTTGCACTGTCAATGGCGGTGTCGTGTTCCGCACCGGATTATAAAGATTCGTCATTGAGTGCCGAAGTGCGTACAGAGTCTTTGCTGAAGCAGATGACATTGGATGAGAAGATAGGTCAGATCATTTGTCCTTTAGGATGGCCTATGTATGAAAAATACAGTGCGGATTCGGTCGACATTTCAGAAAAGTACAAAGATTTCATCGATAATCGTCACGGAGGTATGCTTTGGGGTACTTTCAGGGCAGACCCGTGGACTCGCAAAACGCTTGAGAATGGACTGAATCCGTCTCTTGCGGCAAAGGTGTACAACAAGTTGCAACGTTATGCGATAGAACACAGCCGGCTGGGTATTCCTGTGTTTCTTGCTGAGGAAGCGCCGCACGGACATATGGCAATCGGCACAACCGTCTTTCCAACCAGCATGGGTATGGCGTCCACTTGGGACACCACGCTGATAACTCAGGTTGGACGAACCATTGCGCAGGAGCTCAGAGCTCAGGGCGGTCATATCGGTTACGGCCCTGTGATTGACCTTGCGCGTGAGCCGAGATGGTCGCGTGTGGAGGAAACTTATGGTGAAGACGTGTTTCTGAGTTCAGAAATGGCTTCGGCAATGGTTAGAGGCACAAGTCCGAAGCACAACGGATACGGGAAGGGGATTATCTCGACATTGAAGCATTTTGTCGCTTACGGCATTCCGGAAGGCGGACATAACGGCAATCCTTCTTTTGTGGGGGAGCGTGAACTTCGGGAAAATTTCCTTCCGCCGTTCAAGGCTGCCATCGATGAAGGTGCACTGTCTGTTATGACATCATACAATTCGCTTGACGGTGTTCCAAGCACTTCCAATGCGCATCTTTTCAGAGAAATTCTGCGTGATGAATGGGGCTTTGACGGATTTGTCGTTTCGGATTTGGAGAGCATTGACGGCCTTGCCGGAAGCCATCACGTTGCGGCAGACAAACGTGAGGCGGGAGAATTGGCATTGAATGCCGGCGTGGATGTGGATCTGGGCGCCAACTGTTTCTCTCTGCTGGCGGAATCTGTTAAGTCAGGGCGTATTTCAGAAAAGGTGTTGGATGATGCTGTGCGCAATGTGCTGCTATATAAGTTCCGGATGGGGCTTTTTGACAATCCTTACGTAGATGAAAATGCGGTTCAGACATCTGTCAGGACTCAGGGACATATCGACCTGGCGCGCAAGGTTGCAAGAGAAGGGGTGGTGCTGCTCGAAAATAACGGCATCCTTCCGCTCAAGACTTCTATGAAGGTGGCAGTAATCGGTCCGAATGCTGACAATATGTATAATCAGTTGGGAGATTACACAGCGCCTCAGGAAAGGTCGAATGTCAAGACAATGCTTGACGGAATCAAAGCGAGGGTAGGGGCTGCCAATGTGTCGTATGCCAAGGGCTGCGCCGTGCGCGATATGAATTCTGCCGATATCCAGTCGGCTGTGCGTGTTGCGAGAGCCTCTGATGTCAGCGTGGTTGTTGTCGGAGGCTCCAGCGCAAGAGACTTCAAGACCAAGTATATAGACACAGGAGCGGCAGTCGTTGATTCGAAATCTGTGAGCGATATGGAATCGGGAGAAGGGTTTGACCGTGCAACTTTGACATTGCTAGGACGACAGCAGGAATTGCTCTCCGCCGTGAAATCAGTAGGCAAGCCGATGGTTGTGGTCTATGTTGAAGGACGTCCGTTGGACAAACGTTGGTCTAAAGATAATGCGGATGCTTTGTTGACAATGTGGTATCCCGGCCAAGAAGGAGGAGATGCTCTGGCGGATGTTCTTTTCGGAGACTGCAATCCTTCCGGCCGTCTGCCGGTTTCCGTACCTCGTGAGGTCGGTCAGTTGCCTGTCTATTATAACAAGAAGTTCCCTGCAGGCCACGATTACGTGGAGATGCCGTCAGCGCCGCTTTATGCGTTCGGCTATGGCTTGAGCTATACTGAGTTCAGTTACGGCAAGTTGAGGGTAACTCCGGCGTCAGAAGATTCTTCTGTTGCGGAAGGTTGTGATACGGTAGTGGTGTCAGTTTCTGGTATGGCGATGGAGGATAAACTCTTGAGTATAACGGTTCCGGTTACTAACATCGGTGGCGTTGACGGAGATGAGGTCGTGCAGCTGTATGTTACCGACCTTGTGGCGTCCGTAAGCCGGCCGCAGATGCAACTCAGGGCTTTCAATAGGGTTAATGTCAAGTCCGGTGAGACTGCTCAGGTGACACTGCCTCTGCACAAGTCGGATTTCGCCCTGTATGACCGCGATATGAATTATGTTGTGGAGCCTGGCGATTTTCAGATTTCAGTAGGCGCCTCGTCGGACGATATCAAGCGTAAACTGATTGTCAGAGTGACGGAATAAGGCAGTGACTGGAGCGCTCCTGCACTGTCCTCTCCTGCTTTCTTTTATTGCTGACTTGACGTATTGGTCGATATTCGATTTAAGATGACGATAATGCGGGGTTGACTTATAGTCGATAAAAGTTGCCTATAAGTATATTATTGACCATCTTTGCACCCGAATTATCTGAGTGCTAAGGAATATGATAACTACGGAAGCGTTGTTCTTGGTCGGCTTCGTGATATTTATCGCGGCCATACTTGTGTTGGATATGCTGGTCATCGACCGCAAGGCGCATATCGTATCCATCAAAGAATCTTGCGCTTGGACTTGCGTGTGGATAGTTCTTGCATTTGCGTTTGCCGGATTCCTGTATTTTCACGGCGATATGGTGCACGGCATCCACAATTATGAAGACCTTGTGGCCGTGGCGTCGCGCTATGCTTCCCATCTGACACTAAATCCGGATGATTTCGGGGCGAGTCTGCAGCAATACCGCCAGTATATGACGGTTTCATATATCTCCGGCTATCTTATAGAGAAGACGTTGTCCGTTGACAATCTTTTTGTGATGATGATGATATTCGCTTCGTTCGGAATTGACAAGAAAGATTATCAGCATGCCCTCAACTGGGGCATTCTGGGCGCAATCGTGCTTCGCTTCATCTTCATATTCGCAGGAGCTGCGCTTATCAGCCGCTTCAACTGGATACTTCTGATATTCGGCGCATTCTTGCTTTACAGCGGCGTCAAGATGTTCATCGACAGAAACAAGGAAGAGGAGATGAATACTCTGGATCATCCTGTTGTGAAGTTCCTGCACAAGTATTTCCGCCTGAGTCCGTTGGTCATAACGGTGATATTCATTGAGTTCTGTGACCTGATATTCGCGTTCGACAGTATTCCGGCCGTGTTCTCAGTGACTCTTGACCCTTATGTCGTGTTCTTCTCGAACATATTCGCGATACTTGGCCTGCGGGCATTGTTTTTCCTGCTGTCTGCAGTCGCCGACAAGTTCCGTTACTTGAAAATCGGAGTCAGCGTTCTGCTTGTATTCATCGGAGTGAAGATGCTTATCCACGAATATTTCGCAATCGATGCCGTTAGCTCACTCATATTCATCCTTGCGGTCCTTCTCGTCAGCATCTGCGCCTCCATCTTCATCCCCGAGAGGAAATAGAACCATGCCGCTCTCCTCATCACTTGCGCATCTGTCTTTATCTCAGAACGAAATAGATGACTCCTTATTCATTAGAAAGTCGAAGAGACCGACGGTCAAGATGCCGTTGTCGTCAAGCCAAGGGGTTATGTCATCTCTGACTATGATGATTTTTTGAAAAGAATCCTCAATACGTTGGAGTGATGCCGTCTCTTGTCTTCTTTTTTCGTCATCCGGGATGAAAAGAGCAGACTGGATATAGTACCTTTTTCCTCCTCCATCATTGGCGACAAAATCCACCTCGAGCTGCTTGCGGGTCCATTTTCCCTCTTTGTCTACAGAGCGCTGTTCCAATGTCCCCACATCTACTTTCCACCCGCGGCGACGCAGTTCATTGTAGATGATGTTTTCCATCAGATGAGTCTCTTCCATCTGACGCATGCCTAAACAAGCGTTTCTTATGCCTATGTCTGTGAAGTAGTATTTCGCAAGACTTCCGATATATTTCCGTCCCTTTATGTCATATCTTACGGCTTTCTCAAGTAGGAACGCATCTTCCATATAGCCTAAATAGTTATCTACAGTAGCAGGGGTGATGGATATTTTCTTCTGACTGCTGAATGTGTTGGATATTTTGTTGGCATTTGTCGGTGAGCCGATGCAGGAGGCCGCAATACTGGCAAGCTCACGGAACTCCGCTGTGTTCTTGATCTTGCGCCTTTCGATGATATCCACAAGGTACACACTTTCGAACAAATTGGTCAGATAATCCGTTTTCTTCTTCGAAGACTCGAGGGATAGAATCTGAGGCAGTCCGCCGTAAGTGTAATAGTCTCGCCAAGCGTCTCGCGGAGATAGTCCCGCACCTATGCAGTATTCGCTGAACGAGAGAGGATAGATTCGGATTTCATCGCCGCGGCCGCGGAATTCTGTGACGATGTCGCTGGATAGAAATCGAGAATTGCTGCCCGTCACGTATATGTCGGCGTTATCCAACCTCAAGAGGCTGTTTAATACTTCTTCGAATTTCGGAACGAGTTGTATCTCATCGAGAAGAATGTAGTAAGTGTCGCTATCTGTCATTCGTGATTTAATCTCTCTGAACAGAGCAAGCGGTTCTCTAAGGGGTGAATTTTCTATATCATCCAGAGCAATTCGTACGATATGGTCCTCTTGAACTCCGGATGAAATCAGATGACTGTAGAAGAGCTTGAAAAGGAGATAGGATTTCCCGCATCTGCGTATGCCGGTCACTATCTTTATGAGCCCGTTGCTCTTGCCGTCTATCAGTTGCTTGAGATAAAAATCACGTGAAATTATCATATTGCAATAATTTTTTGGCAAAATTGCCATATTATTATTGCAAATGTAGCGCTAATCTTTCTAATAAATAAGATGTCGCAATAATTTTCTGGCAAAATTGCCAAAAAAATCTTGCAGATGCGTAGATAATTGATCTTGTGCGCGCGAAAATTTCAGTGGCTTGCAAAATATTCAAATAAAGTTTGTTAAATTCGCAGAGTCGTTGCGGATTTTCCCGGAAAATCCGCAACGACTCTGCGGAAATTTTGTGTTGCTATGTACCATAGAATATTTGATATCGAGAATCGGCTAGATGAGGCAATGTTCCTCTTTGGCGGCCGTCAGGTGGGTAAATCAACCCTTTTGAAAGAGCGTTTCCCTAAAGCTGTATTTATAGATCTTCTTAAATCTGAGGTGAGGAATAGATTCAAACAGCATCCGGAGGAATTCCGAGAGAGCCTCCTACGCTACCCTCCGGAAACACTCATAATAGTAGATGAAATCCAAAAGGTGCCTGATCTGCTGGATGAGGTTCATTGGCTGATGGTTGAAAAGGGACTATGGTTTATCTTAAGTGGTTCCAGCGCTAGGAAAATCAAGCGTAGCGGAGCAAATAACCTTGGCGGTCGTGCTATCCCAGAGAACTTATATCCTTTGGTGAGTGCGGAAATCCCTGATTTTGACCTTGAGAGGGCTATTCAGAATGGAATGATTCCCCGACATTATGTGGTGGATAATGCTAGAAATCGTATGAGAGCGTACATCGACCTTTATCTTAAGGAAGAGATTATGGAAGAAGCTCTTGTTCAGAATGTTGATGACTTTGTGCGTTTTATGGAAGTGGCGGCCATTATGGATGGTGAAATCCTTAATTATGAGAACGTGGCGAGCGATTGCGAAGTCTCAGCCAATACAGTCAAAACTTACTATAAGATTCTAGTTGATACGTTGTTGGGATTTGAGGTCCCGGCGTATAGGAAGTCTATCAAGAGAAAACTCTATAAATCTCCAAGATTTTACTATTTCGATGTAGGTGTTGTCAATCATTTGACTAAAAGATATCATCTTGCCCCCAAAACACCGGAGTATGGTCACGCCTTTGAACACCTTGTCATTCAAGAAATTCGCGCGTATCTTGGCTATATGGGAAGTGAAGAAGAGTTGACTTATTGGCACACATACGAGAATCTAGAAGTAGATGCTATTTTAGGGGATGCACGAGTGGCTATTGAAATAAAATCCAAGGACCATATAGACAATGATGATAAGAAAGGTTTAACTGAATTTGCAAAGGAACACCCTGATACTAAGCAGATTCTCGTATCAAAGGACCGGATAAGTCGTCGCAGCGGTGATGTTGATCTCTATTATGTGATTGACTTTTTTAAGTCTCTTTGGAATGGGGAGATAATTTGACGCAGCGGAGTCGGCTAAAATCAATGATATGATCTTGAGATAATAGGCGGACGATAGGCGATCTGGATCATAATCTCGCCCGGAGGTGTCGCATTAGCGAACGAGGGTGCAGAAATGAAGAGGGGCTGACTAAAAAGTATTAGTCAAGCCCCTTTTTCTTGTTTTTCGGTGAGG
>CAVKAQ010000032.1:0-25358 GCA_963654225.1 Butyricicoccaceae bacterium
AAACTCTATCAAATATTTATGAAAATCTTTAGCCTATGGAAGTGTCAAACTTCCGAGTTTCAGCAGCACTCTTTCATTATAACCTACTGATTGACTGGATAATAGAAAATTATTTCGCAAAGGTGTTGGCATTACGAAAAGTTTTCATACCTTTGCAGTATCATAAATGATTTATGATAGTTAGGAAAGCAAGGCAGGTATCTATCCCTTAAATGGGTACCTGCTTTTTTTGTATCCTAGAGGGGAGGTGCTTGAACCACGCGAATATTTCTTTCACCTAACTAATCCTATCATTTATGAATAAAAGAAAATATTCCACAGTAGTACAAATCTCCATTGGAGTGGAGGTTTTCAGGCTTGTCTGGGTGAAGGCGTATACACGCCTTCGCCTCGACAAGATTGAAAAGGTGAGAGGACACTATCGCCGATATTAAGGGTATCAACGACAGCCCTTAAACTTGCGCCTTAAAAAGGCACTCTACTCTATCCCCTCTTTTTATTTTCGTCCTTGACACAAAGGTGCAAAATAACTTCGGAATTATCTCCGTTGTCTGGAAACAATGATAACAATTCCGATGACAGCGAGGAGGGCCTGGAGAACCCATTTGAGCAATATGGTCCAAGTATAGGCGCTGGACTTGTCTATATTTATTGCATTGTCGATAGGGTCCTGGCGGACGATGCTGACAGGAAGTTTATTGTATGACAGCCAATTGAATACTCCTGTGCAGAACCTTTCATTGAATGACTTGAACGACCTGCGCTCCGCATCCATCTCCATATTTGAGAAACAATCCGCATCGCCCACAACTAGCACTCGCTGCTCCTTCCCGTTCACCTGCCGACTCAATGCTATCGCCAGACTGTGAGCCTTCTTGAACTCTCTCGCTCCCCTGTTGCACACAAGCTCAGATGAATCAGCGACCGCAGAAAAGTCTGAAATCTCAGTCTCGTTCCAGCAATCAGTTCCAGGAGTCGCCAGAACAGGCACCGCATCCCACTCCGAAGCTATCTCATAATCTATCGCGGCTGCCGTAGGCAGAGCTACGCGCATATTCGGGATAAAATAATCGCTCACCGAAGAAGCATAATCAGTCACCACAGCGGGAACAAGAGTCGGAGCAGTCGCGCTCTTAGGATATACGACAGTTCCGGGCAATGTAGGCACACCCAGATATGAAAGGATATCCGAAACCACATCCACGCGATTCGGCTCGAATGCCAGCAGCATATTTCCGCCTTTTTCGAGATATTGGAGCACATTATCCTTCTCCTGCTGAGTAAACTCCTTTCTCGCGTCCGCGATAACCAGGACATCCGCACTCACTGAAGTGTCGGCAACAGCCTCCTTAACGTCAAATCCGGTATTAACCAATGAATTGCGGGTGTCAAGCGAAGACGATAATCCGCTATAGTCCCCGTCCTCCGACCTGTAAATATTCCTTTCATTATGTCCCTTGAGAAAGGCTACCATAGGAGCATCATTCTCAAGACGATACATCGCTGTCGTAATCTCAGCCTCCTCCGGGAATCTCGTCATATCATTGAAGAGCCTCAGCCAGGACTTCCTGCCGTCAGACGTAACCAGCTGCTTGACAACTCGGTTCTGCTCCCCCGAAAGGTCTATCATCTTGTGTATCTCCTCAGGTGACAGCACCTTGCGCCAAGGAATATTAAACCCATCAGCAAGCTTCATCGCCATCTCCTTTGTGGAATATGTCGAACTGCCATAATCGGGATTATGATATGCCTCATCATAGAAATACACCGAATGCAGATGTATATCCGGCTTGAAACGGATATATTTCTTGTAGCGGTTCAGGTCATCGTTGGTCGATTCCGGCGCTCCTGACCAACTTTCATAATCGGCAAGATTGACGTATGTGGTTATGTCAATGCTTCCCTTGACAGATTTCACGATATTTATACTATTATCCGTCAAGGTGTTGGCATTAATCTGCGTTGCATCATAATAATATATGAGCGCCGGCCTGGAGGAGACATATCCTATGGCCAGCACCAGCAGGGTCATCCCGACATATTTCAGCGCGCAGAGCCCTTTCCGAGGATTCTTGCGATATTGCAGAAGAAAAACGCTGTAGCTCAAGAACAGAGCTATGACAATCACGAAATATATCACATCTTCTGAAGACACCAGACCGGCAGTAAGCTGCGACGTCCTTCCGGAAATGGCCGCCCAGTACGTGATATCTCTCACAAAGTCAATGCTTTGCCCCATACCTGAAATCTGGTCCAGAAATGCCAACGCGCCCAAAGTCAGCAGCGCCGCGACAATCTGATAACTTGTAAGACAGGACATAAACAGACCGATGGCGGCATAAGCCCAGAACAGGAAAAATTCGCCCGCCAATCCGCTGAATATGAGCCCAAAATCCGCATTTTCCACATTTACCGAAGCGAACAGAATCGCGGGAAGAGTCACTCCGAGCATCACCACGGAAAAGATCACCATAGACAAGAACTTTCCTATGACTATCTGGAAAGAAGTGACCGGAGAAGAATACAGCAATTTTATGGAACCGCTGTTCAACTCCCTGCTCATCAATCCCATAGTAAGCAGTGGAATAAACATATACAGATTATTCCTGATTACCGGATATATGCTCACATAGCCGGAGAACAGACGGTCCGTCACATTTTCCACGGCACCGTAAAGTTCCATATCGCTCGCCAGACTGGACAATATTGCCGTAAACGTCTGATATGTCTGGAAACTGAAGATGACCAGTATCAGCCACGCTATCGGCGAGAAGAAAAGCTGGCTCAATTCAGCCTTGCAGATAGACCAAGTCTGTTTCATTTTGTACTCTTTGTGTTAAGATATTTGAAAATGTCATCTGCAGACGGCATCTCTTTGATAATTTCACGCAGATGCCACTCTCTGCTACCGGAAAGTTCAATCAGACGCTCGCACATCGCATCCGCGTCACCTTCTATCGAAAGTCGGGTAAAGCCCGGATGCTCCATAGCATTCTCAACGGCTTTCACGCCTTCCACGGACAATAAATCTTCATCAGAAGGCTTATTCGCCATAGACACGAGCAACGAACTTGGCCTGATACTGTGATTGAATGTCTCTATATCTCCGTTGAAAATCAGATTGCCGGAAGACATCATCAATATGCGTTCGCAGACTAGCTGAACCTCGTGCAATATATGAGTTGACAGAAGCACAAGACAATCCTCGGATATGTCTTTCACAAGTTTCCTGATTTCTATAATCTGCATAGGGTCAAGTCCGTTGGTAGGCTCATCGAGGACCACGACGGACGGCCTGTGTATCAACGCCTGAGCTATGCCGACTCTCTGCTGGTAACCTCCAGAAAGATGTTTTATCAACCTCTTGCGGAAATGGCTGATCTGGCATTTGTCCAGCACCTCGTCAACAGCCTTGCTGACATTCGGGACAAGCCTGAGATTCGCTGAATAACGCAAATACTCCTCGACTGTGAGGTCTGTGAGCAGAGGCGGTTTCTGCGGAAGAAATCCTATCTGTTTCTTAGCCTCGACCGGATTGCCGAGAATGCTGTGTCCGCATATCTGTACATCTCCGGACGTAGGCGTCAGCACTCCGCACATAATGTTCATCAAAGTGGATTTCCCGGCTCCGTTCGCTCCCAGAAGGCCTGTGATTCTGCATCCGGAAAGGTCAAAACTCACATCGTCCACAGCCTTGAACGTGCCGGAATAACTGTGGACTATATGATTGACCTTTATGCTTATATCTTCCGGATTGATTTTGCCCGAAACTGTTCCGCTATTCTTCATACGTCTTAGTCATACTGTCTGAAACCACAACCGTAAAGTCTGCACGGACCTTGGACTGTTTGTATTTCAACGGGTTCTCGTCGGCTATCACGGAGACAGTTCCTATCTTGAGCGCAGGATTGTTCTGCTTAAGGTAATACTCTATGCCTGAATGAAATGCTGAATGCAATTCTCCGTGGAAATGAAAAAAGAAGTCGCCCTGCGCCATATTGGCCGTAATAAAATGAGCCATAGTGGCATCTTTCAGAGCCTGGGCCGCAACCACATTCTGAACATTCTTCTTCATCATCGGAGCGCTCCCCATCTGCTTGAAAGATTCGCCTATGAGCATATATATCGTCTCTGTGTAATCGACATTCAACGGCATCGGCGCAAGCCATTGATATGCAGCGGAATCCAGGGAGTCAAGCACCTCAACTCCAAAATCGGACACCATTCTTGCATATCTTCTCGGAACATTGGTCGCCACGAATGGAATGCCATTTTCCGCAGCATATTCAAGTATAGGTTTGTAGTCGGAGAAATTAGTCCACAGATGGCTGTTCTCCTCATAGGTCTGCTCATCTATCAGGCCGAGCTTGGCATACTCGTCAAGCACCTGCTGATTGTCGCTTTCCCACATTTCGGCCCCAACCTTGAGCCTTTCACCTTTTATCCTGAAGAAATCTTTTTCAAGACTCAATTCCAACCAATGGGAAATCGGGTCGTTGTGCATCTCTCCGAAAAGACATATATCATTCTTGCTCAATGCTTTGAGCATCTGGGAATATTCAACCTTGTTTCCCGATCTGTCCAGAATGACATAAGACGGATGGTCATCGGTATAGGACTGGCTGCGGCAACCCGTACAAGCTGCCAGAAGCCCTATGATTATAAGTGAAGCCTTTAAAATTGTTTTCATTCGCATATAAAACTTAAAACCAGACATTCAGAAACACTGAGCCGTTCTGCCATTTCTGTCCGCTGAACGCATCTGACGAGAACGCGCCCGCATAGTGATAACGCCCGCCGATATTCAGCACGACTTTGCGTATCGGGATATCGACCTGGAGGCTAGCTCCTGAGTTCCACATCCCTGTTTTAAGCCAGGACTCTTCTTTACGACCGATACTAGTCGTATAAGGGTTAGTACCGTCTTTCGCCGCATTGGGTTGATAATCAACCGAAAGGCCATTGCTGAGCCCACCGTTCAAGTCAAGTGCGATATCAACTTTGCCGACCTTCGTTCCAAAGCCTGCAATGATATTGCCGCACAATGTCATATAGTCCAGCCTGGCATCGTAATTTTTGTCAAGCCTGTTCTCGCCGTTCAGGTCCACATTCAAGCCGGCTTTCCGAAACCATCCTCGTGCGACATATCTTACGCCGGCAGAAGCAGCGTACATATCCTCGTTATAGTTCTGAATGAACTTCTTGGAGGCCTGATTCCAACCGGAACTCTTTCCTGATGTCAGAGTAGCCTCAACATCGAATATCAAATCTTTCTCCGCGGACAAATGCAGTATATCCGTCGCGGAAATGCCATAATCGGCGAAATTGTATTCCGTCCAACGTTCCTGTCTGGAGGCAATCTGCGTGGATTTGTCCTCGGTGTAGTCTTTACCGCTCTTGAAATGAGCCCTTGCCGCAATACGGTTCTTTCCCCCGCGCCAAACCCAGCCGACATAGCCGCCAAGCACATTCTGCTGCCAAACCGGCTGCGTCAAATTGGACATCTGAGTACCCATTCCGTTCATCAGATAAATGGTATAGCGCTCTCCGGAATTGTAAAGAATGCTGAAATTCGGCTGCTCCTTGTTGCGCTCGTAGGTCAAGCCAGCGGAAAGTATATTGCTATCGAGCAGAACACTCGCTCCCGCAGAAACATTGATTTCCAATGAGGACTGGTCATTTCTGACGTCGGTTTTTCTGAACTGTTTGTCGCCGGTATAATCAAGCTGCGCTCCCACAGACCACTTTCCGTTGAAGTTTTTGGTGGCAGTGGCAGACAGCGCATACTGCTGAACTTCCCAAGTCTTAGCCGGCACTTGGCAATAGAAGAACGACGGAGAGCCATAAGGCTTTCTCCTATAGGACAATGTCGAGCGCAGACTGTCTGTAATCCCTATACTGTAGGAGAATTTTCCGCTGAACGACCATCCCTTATCCTTCTGATGCAGAATCGACCGCGTCTCGACTTTCAGTCCTCTTGAGCCGTCTGGAGACAGCGGAGAATGCAGCATTCCCTTGTCGGAATAGCCTTCAACTCCTATGACCGACCAAGTTCCGTAATTCCACCAAGTGAGCAGAGACGGATTCTTGTCATACACAGAGCTGTAAATCCGGTCGTTATTTTCCCTGTCACCGGAAGAGGAGACAAGATAATCAGGCTTTTCCGCCGCCGAGATTATGCCCGGAAGCAGAAAAGCCAATAAAATAAAACTGCTATATATGCGCTTAGTTGAGATCATATCCCGTGTATCCGCCCTTCGGTGCAGGTGGATCCATTGCAACGAAATCAGCGGAAGAATTGTTTGTATCCGCAAGCACAAGGCGTCCCTCATTCTTTGTTGCCTCTTCATCTACCTTACGGCGAACGCTGTAGTTAGTGAACACGTTATCTCCGCCAGGGACATATCCGAAGCCTTTGTCTATTGCATCAGGAAGACATTTCCACTTGGAGCTGCTTACTGTTCCCACACAGTCAACGCCGTCGATGATGATGTTTACAGGGACTTTGACAAGCGACTGCTCCACATCAGTGCCGTTTGACACGTATTTGTAAGTAATCATATCGTCTTTGCCGAATGCAGCACCGCGTCTGAAAATGACTGGAGTACCGCCGTTCATATTCCAGAAGAATGCTCCGCGTTCAGCAGATATATATATGATTTTGACGTTAGGGACATCCGGATTGTCAAGGTCAAACACCTCGGCATAAGAAGGGTCTCCGCCCTGCTCGTTCCACCATTCAACTGTGTAAGTCTCCATATCTGCGACTGACAAGTCAACAACGTGGGTCAATTTGTCTTCATCGACAGTCATTTCTGCCGCAACCAGGGCATCTTTGAGTTCCTGACGGAAATTTATGGCATTCATAGCAAGCACAAAGCTCTTGCCCGGGGCCAGCATGTAGTCATACTCAGCAGGAATCTGAGCCAACATATCCAAATAGATATAGCTGTGATCCAGAGTTTCGTCTTCCAGGACAGACTTCTCGACGGTCACATCGGTATCAACCTTGGACGGAGACCAGGCCTGACCGATATAGAGTCCTGCCAAAGAAACAGGTGATGCGCTGTTGTTGAAAATTTCAACGAAACTGTCTTTCATCATAGAACCGTACATTTCGTCATAATCCATACTTGTACCGGAGTAGAAAACTTCCTTGATTACAAGATCCGGAGAAGCGTTTACAGCCTGAAGCACAAGCTCAACCTTGGTGGTTTTCTTGGATTCGACGACTACATCGGTTTTTACAGCAGAGTATGATGTGCCTGCAGAAGTTCCTCTGACTGAAGCAGATACATTGTACGTCCCAGCCACGATACCCATAAATGTGGCTGCACCTGACTCATCCGCCATTACAGATGAAGAAACCTGGTCCGCGGTGCTTATCACACTTATCTGCACCTGCTCCAAGCTGACCGTCTCGCCTGACGGAGCCGACACTGTCACTGAAAGATTGCCGAGATACGAATCCTCGGATTTGTTGCAGGATACTGCCCCTGCAAGAACGGCAACGCCAAGCACTCCGGAAAGGAGTCTTGCAGCCATTGATGTGCTTTTTGTTTTCATGTCCATTTTATTTATGATTATTTATTGTTTCCTATTATGAATGACATTCCGAAACCGAAACAGATGGTTTCGTTGAGTGTCGAACGTTTTGACTTGTATTCGTATGTGGGGTTATACCACAGGAAGTTGTTCACATACAGGCTGAAAGAATGTCCGGCACGAGTCTCCTTTCTCACTTGAAGGTGGAAATCAGGATAGAACGGTTTCTTGTCCAGAATCTCATACGTGCTCTCCGAAAGTTTGAGGTCCGCATATTCCTCCGATTCCCTCTTGTCGGCCGGGATTTCGTGATAATTGCCCTGGCCGTCGTAATATGCGTAAGGATAAAGACTCCCCGCCTTCGGCTCCTGATAATTGACGAAATTCAGGTCCGCATTCACCGTAAAAATCAGTCTCAGCGAAGGTATCTGCTGCGTGATTGTCAATCGTCCGCAACTGTATCTAGTAATGGTTTCGGTATGCTCATACACGCCATACCTTGACTTGGAATCGGCTATCGTATATTTGGACAGTTGCATAGAATATCCTGCATCCATCTGCCTTGTACGCATATAACTTGCCTGGAAACTGAACTCCGTATGCGTTTTCTCTATTCTCGCTGGAATCAGCGAAAGTTCCACTCCGTCAGTAACCTCGGTTATGGTATTTTTCATAACATATTTCTCGCGCGCCAGAATGGACGTAGTGCCGTCCGGTTCAACGACAGGTTGTTTTCCTTCAGGTTTCTCGACGACTTTATAGTTGACCTTCTCAAGCAGAAGCAGTTCCGGAGACAGGGCGATGCCGTCCGACAATCTCTTGTGATAAGCGGTCAGCCTCACATTCAGCCAATTGGACTCCCAGTCCAGACCACCCTCAACCGTGTTTGTATGGCTGGGCCGGAGATGGCTGTTGTTCGGACGATAGACATAAGTGGTCACAATCGCGAGCCTTTCATCAGGATTCGTAGCATAATAACTCAGGTTCGTGTAGTCATAATATGCCGGATCCGGATATATCTGCATCATCGAAGGCGCTTTGTAGGCAAGTCCCCACGCGAGCCTTGCGGAAAGTTTGTCAAAGAACTTCATAGTTCCGGAAAGCCTCGGCGAGACAAGATGGTAACGCTCAAGCATATAATCGTATCGCACACCGAGTTTCAGTCTGGTTTCCGCCCAGTCGGCCTTGTTCCTGATATTGCTCTCGTGATATGCCGACCAGGTCTTGGATGCCGGGACATTATGAAATGCCGCACCTCTTGCGCCTATTCCCCCTGCCGACTCCGCCACGCCTCCGGACACAGCTCTTCCTTTTCCGAAATTCTTGTCAATGCTGCCTTGCAATCCTGTGCTCAGAGAGAATGTCCACGAATCCGCAGTGAACGTCTTTGACAGGGACACGTCCGCAGCCCCGTTCACAGGCAGTCCGCGCATCTCCGAGACTTGCTGGAATGCGATAAGCGAATATGTCGTAGTGTAAGTGCCTGTTTGCAAGGCTTCTATAAGTGGAAGCGGGCCTGTACCGTAGGACATATATCTTGAATACTGGTTGTCCAGGCTGCCGTTGATCGAGTAATCCAGGTCTCCGACCTTGCCCAGCGACATTGAACCATAAACATTCAGACTGAAATTCTGGTTGTTGACCTTCGTCGAGTTCGCGACTTTCTCTTCCGGTTCGTGTCTTTGCCCGTTGAATCCCATATATGTCTGGAAGGCCACGGTGTTGTTCCACTCCAATTTTTCTGACAGTTTCTTCATCCAGCGGAGTCCGAAATTGATATTCTGATAGTAATTCTTCCTCTGAATCGGGCTCTCTTTGGAATATGTATAGGAGAAATCCGTATTCATCACTCCCCCGTTGCGTCCGACATTGAATCCTTTGGACACAGAGCCCTGATATGAAGTTGAGGAGACGTTGCCGGATATGGTCAGAGGCATACTTCCGACCTTATTCTTTACGATAATCGCACCGCTGGCCAGGTTTCCGTATTTCGCGGACGCCACACCTGTCACCACTTCCACGCTTTCAATTCCGGCAGCCGATATATTCCTCAGGTCCAATCCCTTGCCTGCCGAAGAATATGTTGAAGTCTGGGACATCGCAGGGTTGCTCACCTGCATATTGGCATCGTTCGACATAGCCATTCCGTTGACAATGACTGATGTTCCTATATTGTTATAAGAGGTGCTGACTGCAGAACGGATGTCCGCCTGCTGAACCGTATTGTAATTCGACGTGGACATTTTCTTTCCGGGCAGAAGAGACAACACGTCCTGAAGATTCATCGCCTGTATCTGCTTGATTGCCTGATCGTTGATTCTGTACGAACTGGTACCCTCCTTGCTCTCGACCTGCCTTGCCGTGACCACTACATCCTTCATCCGCAAGGACTCGGCTTTCAGGATAAACACGAGAGTATCAACATCTTTCGTGACATCGATCTCTCTCTTTTCTGTTCTGAAACCGACATAGCCGACTGCTATGGTATGTTTTCCGGAAGGAATTTTCAATGTGAATGAGCCATCATTGCCGGAATATGTTCCGACAGGAGGCTGCTCGACTGCGACCGAAGCGTATCCCAAAGGCTTGCCGTCTTCATCAACGACTACTCCGGACACCTTATATTGCTGAGCAGCAACAGACAGCGCCAACGAAAGAAGTAAAGCAACAACCGAAATCCTTTTGCCGAACATAAAGCCCCTGAATAATCTTCAAGCCTATCTTTACCGGCCTGAATTGACAAAGGTATTCAATTGCCCTCTAGGTTGCAATAACCATTTGTAGGTAAAAACGTTACAACCCTATTTCTTTGATTTCGCCGCAATCTGTTTGTTGGACACAAGGTCTTGATAATCAGCTATAGACCTCAATATCACATCGTGAGCGACAGACGCGCCGTAGATGCTTATGAATTTCATTCGCTGTGTATTCTCGCCAGGAATATCTTTATACGTCGTAAAATAATGGATCAGACGGCGGATAATATCCTTTGGGAGTTCGTCAATATCGGTCAGATGACCATATACGGCGTCATTCTTCAGGACTGCGATGATTTTGTCGTCCGCCTGGTCGTGATCCAGCAGACGCAATCCTCCGATAGGTCTTGCCCTCACGATGATATCCCCGTGAGTGACATCCTTCTCAGTCAGCACGCAAATATCCAGAGGATCTCCGTCACCCTCAATGTCATAGCGTGCAAGAGCCTTATTGGTCAGCTCGGCCATTTTGACGGAGCAATATGTTCTCGGAAGAAAGCCGTATAAAGACGGTACAATATTGGAGAATTTCTGCGGACGGTCAAGCGAAAGGTATCCGGATTCTTTGTCCACTTCGTATTTTACGGTGTCAGTCGGGACAATCTCAATGAAAGCTCTTACCTCTTCCGGCACATTTTCTCCAAGATCTATTCCGTGCCACGGGTGAGCTTTGTGTGAATTGTGAACGTTCATAGTTGTCAGTAAATTGTTTACGGCCCGTAATCATCCGTCATTACGCGGCTCAGGTTATCTATCTGAAGCCAAATTTAACAATTTAAAGGCAATATCTATCAGTTTCGTTTTGAAATTTTACATATTTCGTTTAAGAAGTCACTTTTATCCCGTCCTCTCGAATCCATTATTCGGCAATTTCGGGACAACTTCGTCTTGGGAAAAGGCCCTCAGCCTCCTTACGCCAGCAGATTTGTAAGCGAGACAAATTCATCCACGCTAAGGCGCTCAGGCCTCAGTTCGAACACAGGATTGGAGACAAAAGAAGACAACGCCTCCGCGCTCCAGCCCTCACGCTCAGCCTTGGCTGCAATGAGCGGTTTCAATGAGTTGCGCAAAGTCTTACGCCTCTGTCCGAAAGATGTTTTCACGACATTCTTGAAAGCCGCTTCGTCACAATCGAGTTTGTTTCGGCTGTTGCGGGTAAGCCTGATGACGGCGGACTGCACTTTCGGAGGCGGGGCGAATGCTCCTGAACCCACTGTAAACAGATATTCGATATCATACCACGCCTGCAACAACACGGACAGGATACCGTATGTCTTGGTGCCGGGCTTTTCCGCAATTCGTTCAGCCACCTCTTTCTGTATCATACAGACAGTCTGAGGTATTCTGTTACGATAATCCAATATGCGGAAGAAAATCTGCGAAGATATGTTGTAGGGAAAATTGCCGATGACATTGAATTCTCCGGGGAAAAGGTGTTCTATGTCCAGTTTTAGGAAATCTCCATAGATAACCCTTCCTTTCGCCTTCGGGAAATGTTTTTCCAGATACTCCACCGATTCCGTGTCAATCTCTATCATCTTTAGGTCAACATCTTGTCTTTCAAGAAGATATTGCGACAACACTCCCATTCCCGGCCCGATTTCCAAAACATCCATCGTTTCATTTTCAGAATCAGCCGCAGTATCTTGCAACGCCTCCACTATCGATTTCGCTATGTTCTGATCTGTCAGAAAATGCTGACCCAATGCTTTTTTCGCCCTGACTTCCATACTTGACATCGTTTTCTGCGGTAAAGTTAAGGAATTTTTCAGCACCTTTTCGCCGAGCCAGTTCTCCGCGATACTATTTTGAATAGAAATTGCTAAATTTGTAGGCTTTGGGAATTAAGAAAATAATAAATCAAGCATATTTATGTTCAACACGTATTACAGAACAAACACTTGCGGCGAACTGAGGCTCAGTGACGCCGGTAAAAAAGTGGTGCTTTCCGGATGGGTGCAGCGTTCAAGGAAACTTGGAGGAATGACATTCATCGACCTGCGCGACCGTTACGGAATAACGCAGCTTGTAGTGAGCGCAGATGCTCCGGCAGAATTGGTAGATGCCGCCAACTCTCTTGGACGTGAATTCGTTATCCAGGTAGAGGGCGAAGTAGTGGAGCGTCAAAGCAAAAACGCCAAGATTGACACAGGCGAAATTGAGATTAAACTCAGTTCCATCCATATCCTCAACAAATCAGTCACCCCACCTTTCACCATCGAGGATGAAAGTGACGGTGGCGACGACATCAGGGCAAAATACAGATATCTTGATCTGAGAAGAAATCCTTTGAAGAATGCGCTCGTGCTTCGTCACAAGATTGCGCACGAGGTTCGTAACTTCCTGGACGCCAAAGGATTTATGGAGATCGAAACTCCTTATCTCATCAAATCGACTCCTGAGGGAGCGAGGGACTTCGTGGTGCCTTCAAGAATGAATGCGGGGGAGTTCTACGCATTGCCGCAGTCTCCTCAGACTTTCAAGCAGCTCCTTATGGTTGCCGGATATGACAGATATTTCCAGATTGTACGCTGCTTCCGTGACGAGGACCTCCGTGCAGACCGTCAGCCTGAGTTCACTCAGATTGACTGCGAAATGTCTTTCGTTGAGCAGGAAGATGTTCTCAACACATTCGAGGATATGATGAGAGGCCTGTTCAAGAATGTTCTGGGCGTAGATATCCCTAATCCGCTGCCACGCATGAGCTGGTATGACGCGATGGACAATTACGGTTCAGATAAGCCGGATATCCGTTTCGATATGAAGATTCACGAACTGACTTCATTGGCCAAAGGTCACGGATTCTCAGTATTCGATTCTGTCGACTATGTCGGCGGCATCACAGTGGAGGGCGCGGCAGAATACACCCGCAAGCAGCTCGACGAACTGACAGAATGGGTAAAACGCCCTCAGGTGGGAGCCAAAGGTTTGGTTTACATCAAGTTCAATGCTGACGGTTCAGTCAAGTCTTCTATCGACAAATTCTATACTCCTGAGCAAGTCAAGGAACTGGCGGAGACTGCAGGCGCGAAAGCAGGCGACCTTGTGCTGATTCTTTGCGGAGCCAAGAGAAAGGCTCAGACAATGCTCGGTGTTCTGCGTATGGAGATGGCCAACAGACTCGGCCTCAGAGATCCTAAGGTATTCGCACCGCTCTGGATTGTCGATTTTCCTCTTCTCGAATGGGATGATGAGACACAGAGATTCTATGCTATGCACCACCCGTTCACAGCACCAAAGCCGGAGCATCTGGATTTGTTCTACAGCGACAAGAAAGAAGACCTCGAGAGGGTTTGCGCCAATGCTTATGACTTTGTTCTCAATGGAACGGAGCTCGGCGGCGGTTCAATCAGAATCCACGAGGCATCGCTTCAGGAGAGGATGTTCGAAGTTCTCGGCATAAGCAAGGAAGAGGCCGCATACAAGTTCGGCTTCATCATCAACGCCTTCAAATTCGGAGCACCGCCTCACGGAGGTCTGGCATTCGGCTTTGACCGTGTATGCGCACTGTTCGGAGGTAGCGACTCAATCCGCGATTACATTGCATTCCCTAAGAACAATCAGGGCCGCGATGTTATGATTGATTCTCCTTCAACCATCGATCAGGTTCAGTTGGACGAACTCCATCTTGACATCCGCAAGAGCGAATAACAAGCAGCACATAAAACAAAGAGGCCGACCCGAAAGGGTTGGTCTCTTTGTTTATACAGGATAATGTAGAGTTGTCGAAAGGCTCCGACGGAGTTTCGCTTTGCGCCATCAACCCTCTGGAACTAAATTCCTCCGGAATCCGCTCACGAGGGCCGCTTTTTTATTCTGCCTCGAGCAGGAATACACCACTCTCGTAGATAGCCCTATACGGCGGATTCACACCCTTATTCATCAGCATTGCGCCGGAGAGAACTTTGCCGGAGAACCAGCTTGAAGATTTATCGACATTCAACTCTGTCACGCGGTAGTCCTTCGCCGCATCAAGACCGGCCAAACGCATCTGGGCAGCCACACAACGGGAATCATAAGCAATCCTGTATATAAACAGCACAGCTTTCCGCTTATCTTCAGTAACATACATCAAACCGAACTCTCCGTTATTGTCATAAGGTGAACCGAGACGATACAAATCACCGTTCATAACTATATCGCGATATCCCTTATAGCTTTCTATCGCCCTCTTGGCAAATGCCTTCTCCGTATCATTCATCGTTTTCGGCTGAAGTTCCATACCCAGTCTGCCACAAGCGGCGATGTCAAAACGGAATTTTATAGGCGTCACATTCTTGTTCTGCTGATTAGGCACCTCGGACACGTGCGAGCCCATAATGCAGGCAGGATAGAACAAGCTGAATCCGTACTGAATCTGCGTTCTTACAAGCGCCTCAGTGTCATCGCTGGTCCACACCTCGTCAAAATATTTGAGCGCGCCATATTCGATACGTCCGCCACCCGATGCGCAGGCCTGAACCAGCACGTGCGGATATTTGTTGCGGATACGCTCCATAACGGAATAGAATCCCTGCGTATATTTCACCCAGAACATAGACTGCTCATCAGAAGGAAGATATGCGGAACCCACATTTTCCACGTGCCTGTTGGCATCCCACTTTATATAGTCGATTTTGTCCGAGAGCTTCATCGTGTTGTCAAAGACGCTGAACACGAAATCCTGCACTGCCGGGTTCGTCAGGTCTAGAAGATATTGATTTCGCATAAGAGGTGTGTCGTGAGCCTTGTCCTTCACAATCCAGTCAGGATGTTTCTCGTACAGTTCGCTCTTAGGGTTAACCATCTCAGGTTCAATCCATATTCCGAACTTCAAACCTTTGTCGTGTGCATAAGACGCAACGTAATCGATGCCTTCCGGAAGTTTCGTCGCATTCAACTGCCAGTCTCCCAGTCCGGCCTTGTCGGAATTTCTCGGATATTTATTTCCGAACCATCCGTCATCGAGCACGAACATCTCGAGTCCCATAGACGCGGCATCGTCTATCATATCAGTCAATGTCTTGGTCGTAAAATCGAATCTGGCGCCTTCCCAACTATTGAGAAGCGTAGGAGCCATATTCGAGCCGTTATGCAACTGATAGTCGCGGGCCCATCTGTGAAGATTCCTGCTGGCCTGACCTGCACCTTCATCCGTCCAAGTCCACACGACATCAGGTGTCGTAAAGGACTCCCCTTTCTTCAATGTATATTCTCCGGAATAAGGATTGATGCCGGCAAGGACATTAAGGATATTGAATTCAGTAAGTTCAAAGTTGAGTTTGAAATTGCCGCTCCATATCATCGTGCCCGCAATCACCTCTCCGGTGTTTTCGCTGAACGAGTCTGTGTTCAAACTCAGCATAAATGCAGGATTTTCGGAATGTGTAGTTCTGACGCCCTTCCTGCACTCTATACTCTTGGTTCCGTGGTCGAGCATAATATGTTCGACACGGTTCTCGTGCGCCCAAGTGCCGTAAAGATGTGTGAGCATATACTTCTCGGCTCTGATCGGCATTGCGGAAGAATAGTAATTTCTGAGAACGACCGAACCTTTTTCATTGTTCTTGATGACGGAATGGGAAAGAATCACATTCTGTTTCTTGTATGCTGTATATACAAGGTCCACTTCAGTACCTTCAGCATCATCGGTCAGACGGATGGTAGTCTCGGTCACGTTGGCATCCAGATTCTTGACTTCATGGCTGAAATAACGCAGATCAGTGTTGAGATCGCCATTCTTGTGAGTCATCGCCAACGCCGGCTCATTGAAGTTCCGGGTTCCCTGCGTCGGATAAGACTCGTACGGCGTCCCGTGATTGCCGGTTATTCCGCTTTTGTACTCGGTAAAAATCGAAGCGTCTTCAATCGCACCGCCGAAATGCAGGGTGTTCAAATGCCCATCTTTGTTTACCCTTATAACCAGTGAAACGTCATCAGTACGGATATTGATGACGGTCTGTCTCTCCAATGCCCAAGCCTGGAACATCATCGTCAAGGCTGTGACTGCTAGCAGTATCTTCTTCATTCTGTCAAAATTTTGGTCCTTTAGTGTTCTTTGAATCAGTCTTTAATCCTTTTTTTATTTCTTACCAGGCCATTTTTCCGCCCCGGTTATCTTCTGCAAGTTAACCCTTTTTCCTCAACAATCGGCAATAAAAATCAAGAAGAATGTCTGATTCTGTCTTTTCGGACTAAACCAAACATTCTTCCTCATATTTTCAAGTCGTCGGATTTATTCTTCCGTGTCGTTAGCAGCGTACTCTGCAAGGAGTTTCGTCTGAACATCTCCAGGTACAGGCTGATAATCAGCAAACTGCATTGAGAATGTCGCGCTGCCTGAGGTAAGCGAGCTCAACGCGGTCGAATATCTATACAGCTCTGCAAGCGGAACTCTGGCCTTTATAATCTCAAAGCCCTTGTCGCTTCCCATACCTTCGATTATGGCTCTCCTGTTCTGCAGGTCAGACATACAAGCACCCATATATTCGCTAGGCGTCAGCACTTCGAGATTGTATATCGGCTCCATAATCTTAGGACCGGCATTACGGAACGCTTCCTTGAATGCGTTGCGGGCCGCAAGAACGAAGGATATTTCATTGGAATCAACCGGGTGCATCTTGCCGTCATAGACGAACACCCTGATGTCTCGCGCATAAGACCCGGTGAGAGGGCCCTCTGTCATCTTCTCCATAATACCTTTCAGGATGGCCGGCATAAAGCGTGCGTCAATCGCACCTCCTACCACGCAGTTATAGAATTCAAGTCTTCCGCCCCAATCAAGGTCGCAGGCTTCCTGGCTCTTCACATTGAGAGTAACATCCTTGCCGTCAATCTTGAACTTATTGGTAAACGGCACACCCTCGACAATCGGGCATATCAGCAGATGAACTTCTCCGAACTGGCCGGCACCGCCAGACTGCTTCTTGTGGCGATATTCAGCTGTAGCCTGTTTGGTGATTGTCTCGCGATATGGAATCTTCGGAGGGAATAGCTCAATATCCACCTTGAATTCATTCTCCAGTCTCCATCTGACAACATTGATATGCTGCTCGCCCTGACCGCTCAATATCGTCTGTTTCAACTCCTTGGAGTATTCAACCACTACTGTAGGGTCCTGTGCCGAGATCTTGTTCAAAGCATCTCCCAACTTAGCCTCGTCAGCCTGAACTTTAGCCTTGACTGCCGTGCGGTATTTAGGTGCAGGGAACTTGATGTTTTCATAAACGATTCCGGTTCCAGGCTGCGACAATGTCACGTTTGTCTTTCCGGCACGCAACTTCACTGTACAACCGATATCACCGGCCCTCATATCCGTAACCTTTTCCTTCTTTGAGCCTGCCACAGCATAGATTGTCGATATGCGCTCTCTGTTGCCTGTAGCGGCATCTTCCAAGTCCATACCTTCATCCAACTCGCCGCTCATCACCTTGAAATAAGAAACCTCGCCAAGGTGCGACTCGACATCTGTCTTATATATGAAAAGAGAAACCGGCGCTTCCTGCTTGCAGGCAATTTCTTCGCCTTCTCTTGTCAATGTCTTGGTAATTTCCGGTGACGCGGAGGTCCTGATGGTAAATTCCATAAGCCTCTTGACACCGATATCCTTTTTAGCCGAGAGACAGAATACAGGAAGGACTTTACCTTCTCTGATTCCGACGCCCAATCCCTTACGTATTTCATCTTCGGTAAGAGAACCCGCCTCAAAGAATTTCTCCATCAACGTATCATCATATTCTGCAGCAGTTTCAATAAGCGTCTGCCTCAGAATTTCCGCCTCATCCTTCAGATTTTCAGGTATTTCCAGGTCTTCCCTGGTACCATTTTCGTCTTTGAAATGGTAGTATTTCATCTTCAGCACATCCACGAATCCGTCAAACGACGGTCCCGGATTGACAGGGAACTGCACGATCACAGGCTTGTTTCCAAATGCCTCCTTCAGGTTGGCCTGAACAGTGTCCCAATCAGCTTTCTCAGTATCCAACTGATTGACAGCTATTATTATAGGTACTTTATACTTGTCCGCGTAGCGAGCGAATATCTCAGTCCCGACTTCCACGCCCTGCTGCGCATTTATGACAAGAATACCATTCTCACACACTTTGAACGCAGACACTGCTCCGCCGACGAAATCGTCCGCTCCCGGAGTGTCGATTATATTGAATTTCGTGTCCATAAATTCTGCATAAAGCGGAGTGGAGAATATTGATCTCTGGTTCATCTGCTCTATTTCAGAATTATCGGATACTGTGTTCTTGGCCTCAACTGTGCCGCGTCTGTCAATGACTTTACCCTCGTAAAGCATAGCTTCCGCTAATGTGGTCTTGCCTGACTTGGTACTGCCAAGCAAGACCACGTTCCGGATGTCTTTAGTAGAATAGGATTTCATGACCTTAGAGTGTTATTAGTTTATAATTATGGTGCAGGCGGATTCGCATCACGCCAGGAAACCTGTCTGAAACAATACCTGAGTTTTCGCGCCAGGTAATTTTCCGGAAGGCTTCTAACGCAAATCTAATAAAATATAAAAGCATTGTCAATATAAAGTTAAAACATTTTACCGAGGGGCTATCCAGACTTTTGTGCGTCGCCTAGTATCTTAGATAATCGAGGCTTGGGATTTCTATTGACAAATACCCTCACGGGGCCACAGGCCTCAAAAACTGCCAGAAGATATTCTGAAAGCTCGCATCAGCTGCCTGCCGGTCATCCCGAGTTCCTGGAGGAGCAGTTCATCCATAGACTTCGACGAGACTCCCAACTCTCTGCATATTGACGCGAACGAAATTTTCCTGTCCCGGTAAATCTTTTCCCGCACAAGTTTCTGTCCCAGCTTACGATAAGTTGCCAGCATCTGATATTCATTTGTTGCCATAACGGTAAAATTTATTGTCTCCGCAAAACTAAGTCAGCGATATCCGCAAATCAAGGAAAAGTGGTAGAAAACGCCGAAAATGCGTAGAATGTTTACGATTTTTAAACACCGAGGCGCTCAAGGTATGGCAACTATTTATTGCCACTAAAATGAGATGATTGCCCGGCCACCGACCTCGTATACCAAGCTACCGCCAAACTGCCATTTAACCTAAGCATCAAGCCGCACGATGATCGGCCACGAACAATCACCAAGAGCAAGCGCCTCCGGACCTATTTTCCGGAATATTTTGATTAAATTCGTGTCCATTCTCGCGTACCGGGCCCAACCGGACGCCTCTGAATAACATATCCAAACACAATAACGGAAACACTCCGTCAAAAATATGAACACTCCACATCTTAAAAATTTCCTGAACGAAAACCTGCTCGAAGCCGGATGCGATGAGGCGGGAAGAGGTCCTTTGGCCGGTCCTGTCTTTGCGGCGGCTGTCATTCTGCCAAAGGATTTTCATCATCCTCTCTTGAATGATTCCAAGAAAATGACCGAAAAGCACAGAGATATTGTCCGGGAAGTTATCGAGAAAGAAGCCATTGCCTGGGCTGTGGAGGAAGTACGCCCCGCAGAGATTGACGAATTGAATATTCTCTGGGCATCGGTTACAGGGATGCAGCGCGCAGTCTTGCGTTTGACACCGAAGCCGGAGTTTCTGCTGATTGACGGCAACAAATTCCGCCCTTTCGACACCTACGGACAAGCCAATTATCAGACAGTTGTGAAAGGAGATGCCACTTACGCATCAATCGCGGCGGCGTCAGTCCTCGCCAAGACTCACAGGGACGAATTTATGCGAAAACTGGCTTTGGAATATCCGCAATACGGATGGGACAGAAATATGGGCTATCCCACGCCGGAGCATATCCAAGCTATAAAGCAGTATGGTTATACACCTTATCACAGGATGAGTTTCCACCCCAAAGAACTTTAGCCTACATTGTTCTGATTTTAGTATCTTTGCGGAGTTTTCGGGCAAAAGCATACGAAACGAAATGCCGGGTCGCATTGAAGACTTCCAGAACTATCTCTATGCGGATTCCAAACGATTGAAATGAAAACACAATTTTATATGAAGAAAATTTTTCTTACGCTCTCCGCGATGGCAATGCTTGCATTCAGCGCAAGCGCGGACGAAGGAATGTGGCTGTTGCCGCTTCTGCAGAAGATGAACAGCAAGGCGATGGAAAACATCGGATGCAGACTTACCCCGGAACAGATCTACGACATCAATCATAACTCACTCAAGGACGCCATCGTACAGTTCGGCAGCGGCTGCACAGGTGAAATCATTTCCGACAAGGGGCTTCTTGTGACCAATCACCATTGCGGCTACGGCTCCATCCAGAAGCTCAGCACACCGGAGCACAACTATCTGGAGGACGGATACTGGGCAATGAAGAATACGGAAGAGATACCTGTACCGGGACTTACCGTCCGTTTTCTGCAAAGTATGACAGATGTCACAGACATTCTCGAGAAAGCACGCACTGCCGCCCTGAAGGAGTTCAAAGACAGCACTAATGCGGAAGAACTTGCAGACAAGGCATATTCCGCAGCTCACAAGCAGCTCATCGAGACCGCCAAGAAGGCTAATCCGAACTGCAATGTGCGAATTGTCAGCTTCTACAACAATAATGTATTCTACCTCATCATCGACAAGATTTACAAAGACGTGCGTTTTGTTGGTGCTCCTCCTGCATCTATGGGTAAATTCGGAGGCGAGACAGACAACTGGATGTGGCCTCGCCACACTTGCGATTTCTCGATGTTCCGCGTGTATGCCGGCAAGGACAATGAGCCTGCAGAATACGCTGAGGACAATATCCCATATACTCCGAAACAAGCTTTGAAGGTGTCGCTCAAGGGTGTCAATGAAGGCGATTTCGCTATGATAATGGGCTATCCGGGACACACGCAGAGATTCCAGTCCGCAGCCAGCCTGCAGGAGATGATCAAGAAGCAGGATGTCAGCATTGCAGCCAGGACTCTGAGACAGGATATTATGAAAGAGGGAATGGAGGCTGACCCGACAGTACGTCTCCAGTATGCCAGCAAATATGCCGGTTCTTCAAACGGCTGGAAGAAGTGGATCGGTGAGAAAAAAGCATTTGAAAACCTCAACATAATCGGACGCGAAGAAGAGAAAGAAGCAGCGTTTATGAAATGGGTCAACGCCAACAAGAAGAGGACCGCAGAATATGGTTCTGCGCTGAGTGACATCAAGGCATCAGTTGACAGTTCCACAGCCGACGCATTGGCATACAGACTGCTGATTGAGGCTCCGTTCAACATAGGGCTTCTCGATCTGGTTGGCGACTTTGCTCAAGGACTTATGTCTCAGAGAGAAATAAACCCTGATGACTCTACAGCTGCCATTCAGGCCGGTAAAGATGCGGTTCTGCCGTCTTACAAAGATTACAACGAACCTCTTGAGCGCAAGATGGCCGCAGGACTGCTGAAGTTCTATAGAGACAATGCAAGACCATCAGATTATCTGGAAGTCGAAGGCTTCGACTTCGCAACAATGGATATTGACAAATATGTTGATTATCTGTTTGACAACAGTTTTCTAGCTTCAGAGGAAAAATTGAAGAACAGCAATCTCTCGTCTTTAAAAGACTTTTCAAACGACCCTGCAGTTACGCTGTATAACGCCGTCGTATCCGTATATCTGCCTATTTACAAAAGACTTAGGGTTAGCGAAAATGTCATCTCCGAGGCACACAAGAAGTTCGCTGCAGGTCTGCTCGAATGGGAGAAAGGCAAGCCTTCTTACCCTGACGCAAACCTCACTATGCGACTGACATACGGTACAGTTAAAGGATATTCCCCGGCAGACGGAATTGACTATAAATATTATACGACATTGGCAGGAGTCATCGCGAAGGAAGACCCTGACAATTACGAGTTCCGCGTTCCTGCAAAAGTGAAGGAACTGTACAACGCCAAAGATTTCGGCCAGTACGCCAATGCCGAAGGCAAGGTTCCTACCTGTTTCCTGACAAACTGCGACATTACCGGAGGAAATTCCGGCAGCCCTGTGCTCGATGCAGAGGGACGCCTGATAGGTCTTGCATTCGACGGAAACTGGGAGTCAATGTCGAGTGACGTGATGTTCGAGCCTGACCTGCAGAGATGTATCTGCGTTGATATCCATTACGTCCTGTTTATGATGGACAAATTCGGCGGCGCAGGATATCTGCTCAAAGAAATGAATATCGTAAAGTAAACTTTCTGCGAAAAACTGGATTTTTGACAGTATGAAGGAAAATGAAATAATGAAAATGCTCTATGATGTTACGCATCCCGCAAAGGGAGACCGCAACATCGTGGAGCTTGGGCTTGTGGACAAAGTCGAGATTGACGGCGACAAAGTCACGGTGACATTGGCATTCCCAAAGCATCGGGACCCGCTCACGGAATACATCGTGAGCAGCACCAAGGCCGCTATATTCAGACACACACCCGAAGTCAAGGATGTGGAAGTCAAGACAATAGTAAAAGAGGAGAATGCTCCGGCTCAGAAGAAGCAGACAGGATTGAATTTGTCATTGGATGAGCTCAATAATGTTCGCCATATCATAGGCGTAGCATCCGGCAAGGGTGGCGTCGGCAAATCTACTGTTGCAGTGAACCTGGCAGTAGCCTTGGCACGACTCGGATATAAAGTCGGCCTTGCAGATGCGGACGTGTACGGTCCGTCGGTCCCTAAAATGACAGCTACCGAGGGCGCATTGCCGGAAGCTATCAAAGAGGGGGACAACGAGATCATAATGCCTATCGAGAAATACGGCGTCAAATGGATGTCAATCGGATATTTCGCAGAACCGGGACAGGCCTTGATATGGAGGGGCCCGATGGCCTGCAATGCTCTGAAACAGATGATTCTTCAGGTCCGTTGGGGCGTCTTGGACTTCCTTCTGATTGATATGCCTCCGGGAACAGGCGACATTCACATAAGCCTTGTGCAGGACATCCCTATGGAAGGTGCTGTCATCGTGACAACGCCTCAGGATGTCGCTCTGGCCGATGTCGAGAAGGGCGTGGATATGTTCCGCAACAAGAATATCAACAGACGCATTTTCGGCATCGTGGAAAATATGTCGTGGTTCACTCCGGAAGAATTGCCTGATAATAAGTATTACATCTTCGGAAAGGACGGCGGCGCAAGGATGGCGGAGAAATACAACACTCCTCTGCTCGGGCAGATTCCGATTGTGCAAAGCATCCGCGAAAACGGAGACGCAGGCGAACCGGCTGCACTTTCAACCAGGCCAGACGGACTTGCATTCCTGAATTTGGCGGAAAAAGTTGTTAAATCCGTAGAGTTGCCGTAATTTTACGCCTCGAAAGTTATGGAGATTGACTGTGAAGCCATTCCGGTCAATCTCAACTTTTACAAGGAAGCGTGTCCGAGTGGCTGAAGGAGGCTGCCTCGAAAACAGTTGACCGCCCTTAAGCGGTTCGCAGGTTCGAATCCTGCCGCTTCCGCACAAAAAAAAGGATGACCGGAAACATTTCCGGCCATCCTTTTTTCTGTTTTCGCACAGTCTGTATGTAGTAACTGAAAAGTGTATCAGTTTCAGCCGTTCCTGCCGCAAAAGTAAGCCATTTTTGTAGATATTGCCGGAAATTGTTCGTATAGGTAGTTCATCTAGGTAATCCATATAGGTAGAATTACCTATTTCTCCGGAATCTAATTTTCCCCACATTTGCGAACTAAATCATATAGCCATGAAACAAAATCTACTCAAGACTTCAATCATCATCTGCGCGGCTCTTTTGCTTGCCGCCGGATGCAAAAAGAACAAGGATATCGAAAATCCGGTGGAGAGCGTCAGCATCGAGACTGCCGTCACCATTGACGAGGGCGCGACAAAGCAGCTCACCGCCACTGTCCTTCCGGAAAATGCCACCGACAAGACGGTGAAATGGAAATCTGACAACATCGAAGTCGCAACAGTCGATGAGAACGGGCTTGTCACCGCAGTTAAATGGGGTGAGACCACTATCACTGTCACCACCGTGGACGGGGGCAAGAGAGCTTCGTGCGCCGTCACCGTCAAGAAGGTCAAGGGGGATGTCACGGACGACACCGACATCACTTCCCGCTTCGACAAGAACTTCGCGCTGCATCTGAAGGCAAGGGGAGTCGTGAAGGACGAGAACAGCATCAAGTATTCCGAGGTGAAGGATGTGAAAACGCTTGAGGACGGACCGAGCGCGACAATATACGACAGCAAAGTCGAATCGCTGGACGGCATAGAGTATTTCACGGCTCTTGAGACAATCCGTTTTGATGAGTTCACTGGACTTTCTTCGATTGACCTTTCGTGGAACGTGAACCTCAAGAAACTCCAGCTGGGAGCAGGTAAATTCGCCACGCTCGACCTCTCGAAAAATGTGAATCTCGAGCTTCTCTGGATTGACTCCGGAGTCGGAGCCGTAAGTTCGCTCGACCTCACGGCCTGCACGAAACTTACCAGAGTCGTGATAGAGGACACCGTGCTTGAAGAACTCCAATTAGGAGAATGTCCTGCTTTGGCGAAGCTTGAACTCAACGGCAACTGTCTCGCTTCCCTTGACTTGAGCGGGTGCCCGGCTATCCAGAGCGTCTATGTGCCCAACAATGAACTCACAAGTCTGACATTCGCCAAGAGTTGCGACGGACTCATTTTTGTGCACTGCGTTTCCAACAAGCTGACCACGCTGGATGTTTCCGGCAGCAAAGGACTTGAGACTCTTGACTGCAGAGACAATCAGTTGACGGAAATCGCCGTTTACAACCCGCAGGGAATCAAAAGTTTTTCCGCCGACGGCAATCCGGGCAAGGACGGCAGGTTCACGGTTTACAACTCGATCATTACTTGGCCGGATCGCAGCAACTGGCTGCTTGACCCCACTGACCCGAATTCCAAGGTGGTGTGCGACTGGTACTGCGAGGCCGCTCCGAAAATAAAGACGCAGCCTTCGGATGCCAAGCTGGCAAAGGGCACGGCCTGCGTGTTCAGCGTAGCTCTCGCTGACGGGTCGGATTCCGGTTTGAGTTTCGCATGGTATTGGGTGGAGTCTTCTGGTCTCATCGCTGGCATCTCAGACGGGGAACAATCGGACGGGACAGTGACTGACGCTCTCAAAATCAGCGG
>CAVKAQ010000033.1:0-25038 GCA_963654225.1 Butyricicoccaceae bacterium
GCCCTGTACAATGACAAACTCTATACATACAATTCGACGTTCAGTTATGAGACTTATACGTCCACATACTCTTATGCCGTGGTTGACGTCAAAACAGGAACATATACTGACGGAATCATCACCGACGGCACGGAGAGTAACCTTACCGCTCCATATTGCATCGCAGTCAATCCTTCGACCGGAGACATTATGATAACAGATGCGAAGAACTACACTTCAAGCGGTGAACTCCATTGCTATTCGAACGATGGAAAACACAAGTGGAGCGTCCGTACGGGTGATATTCCGGGTCACGTGGTGTTCGTGAAGTAGTTTCCTACTCGGATTTTTCAGAATCGAAAGCTTTTACGATTTTTGATACAAGAGGGTGTCGCACAATGTCTTCGTTGGAGAAGATGATGGTGCTGACGCCCTTGATGTTTTTAAGAAGTGCGATGCCTTTAAGCAGTCCTGAATCTTCCTTGTGCGGCAGGTCTATCTGGCTTGCATCTCCTGTGACAATGAATTTGGCATCGGGTCCCATACGCGTCAGAAACATCTTCAGCTGTCCGAGATTCGTATTCTGGGCCTCGTCCAGGATTACGCACGCCCTGTCGAGGGTGCGTCCGCGCATATAGGCAAGAGGCGCAATCTGAATCGTGCCTTCCGTTATGAATTCCTGCAGCTTTCTGGCAGGAATCATATCTCCAAGCGCATCATACAGCGGCTGAAGATACGGGTCGAGTTTGTCCTTCAGGTCGCCAGGCAGGAATCCGAGTCTTTCGCCGGCTTCAACTGCCGGTCTGGTCAGTATGATTCTCCTGATTTCCCTGTTTTTCAATGCTCTGACTGCCAATGCGATGGCTATATATGTCTTTCCTGTTCCGGCCGGTCCGACAGCAAATGTGAGGTCGTTGGCGAAATACGATTTTACCATCTCCTGCTGATTCCTGTTTCTTGCGCGTATAGGCTTTCCGTCAGTACCGTGCACGATTACAGCATCCCCGTTGAGCACGAAACTGTCCGGCGAAGTTTCTCCGTCAAAGATGTCCTCAACGTCGAATTTCGTAAGATTCATCTTGTGCTTGCGTCTCTCGATGAGTTCGTCAAGTTTGGTGCTGAACTCTTCTATCTGGTTTTCGTGTCCGTCCAGTTTTATCTGATTTCCGCGTGCGACAACCTTAAGCCCCGGGAAATAGGAACAGAATTCCTCCAGAATCTTGTTTCCGGCTCCATAAATCTCGATGGGGTCAATCGCCTCCAATGTAATAATCTTGTTCATCTGTATCTTCCTGTTTTGATGACGTCTGATTTAATTCAATCCGTCGTCCACTCCTGTAGTTGCTTTTACTCGTCTGTAAGTGCTCATCATCTTGTCGTAATCAGCCGGATTCTTCCAGAGAGTCCGTTTCCCTATGTATTCTGCTACTGGAATTGTAGCATAATTTCCACAAAATCTGTCCGGCAGAGAGCACCACAGATAGGTGACTGACGGCTTCAGCATAATTTTGTCTCCGTCGGAGTCTCTTGCGAACTGAAGCTTTACTGCGAGTTCAATCTGTGTGTTCGCCGCGCTCATATTTGAAACCGCGTTGCCCACTGAGTAGAACACCGGTACGCCGTCGATGTCGCAGGAATCCTGTACAACGTGCGGATGCGCCCCTATTATGGCATCGACTCCTTTGCCAGCCAGCCATCTTGCAAGTGTTTCCTGACGTGATGAATGTTTCAAATTGTATTCTGTGCCCCAATGCGGCAGTGCGATGATGAAATCTGGTTTCTGCTCCTTAGCCCTTGATATGGCGGCTGATATGTCGGTGGTATCCATCCTGTTGACCTTCGGCCACTCTTTTGAACTTCCGCAGTTTGTCCCGTAGGTGAAATTCAGGAACGCAATGCGGGTGCCCCGTATGTTGACTATCAGCGGGTAACGCAATCTGTCGTCGGATCTGTCGGCGCTGATTCCGGTAAACCTGATTTGCCCGTCATTTTCCATTTCCCTGTAAATCCGGCAGGTGCGTTCAAGTCCCTTGTCGCTTTTGTCCAGAATGTGGTTGTTCGCGGCAAGGAATATGTCGACTCCGCATTCTTTCACGTATTTTGCATAATTGTCGGGTGCGGAAAATGAAGGATATCCGGTGTAAGGTTCGCCTGCAAGCGGGAATTCCATATTGGCTATGCTGAGGTCCGCGCTTTCCAGCATTGGCCTGATTCTTTCGAGAAACGGTTGATAATCATACTCCATTTGACGTGAATGAAGCATAATGTCTCCAATCACGATGACAGATGCCGTGTCAGGGGGACCGTAAAGCGGCAATGCAGGCCTCAGAAATTCATCCGCCGCTAGCCTGGAATCGGGGGCTTTCAGAGTAAAACCTGTTGCGGCGAATATCAATCCTGTAAGTGCTGATATCAATATTTCCTTCAATAGAGTATTTTTAATTTCCGAACTGCAAAAATAATTATATTTGTTAAATTTGTACCAATTTAGATAGTATTTGCGAATGAGACGGTCTTTCCTGTTGCTGGTGATTTTATCGACAGTGCTTTTTACGGGCTGCGATGCTTTCCGCAGGCTGGCTGGTCGGCCTGTGTCGGCTGAAATCGAAGCGAAAAAAGCTGCGATTCTCGCTGTGCAGCAAGCAGAGCATCAGGCACGTCTGGATTCTCTTAAGCGGATTGAGAAACAGGTGGCTGACTCGTTGGCTGTCTTGGATTCCCTGAAATCATTGAAGATTACTCTCAGCCGCCCTGCGATCAACGGCGGTTTGGATACTGATATGCTGGAGCACCGTTACTATGTTGTCGTCGGCTCATTTATGGACAAAGGGAATGCAGCATATCTCGCGAAGAAAGTTGAAAAGCACGGCTATGAGGCTACGCTGATAAATTTCAGAAACGGCTATACGGCGGTGGGAATATGCCCTTCCGACAACATAGTGGAGGCTTTCGACAGTCTGAAAAAAGTGAAAGAAGAACCATTCAGCCCTAAGGATGAGTGGATTTTGTCAAAATAGCTGATTATGAAGAGGAAAGTGCTTTTCTTGGCTCTGACGATGTTTTTTCTTGGATGGAATGTCAGCGCACAATATGTCGGCGGTTATTCCGACCTCAATGACAGCGATGTCACAAAATCATTGAAATCCCATATCTCATATCTTGCTTCAGATTCGCTCGAAGGCAGAAAGGCGGGCTCCGAAGGCGAGCGCTCTGCGGCCGAGTATGTGCGTGATATGTTCAAGGAATATGGCGTGGATATTCTGAGCGGCGACAGAGGCGACCTTTTCGGCATATCCCAGCCCGGTGGGGATACTTTGACATCCCGCAATGTTGTCGGGTTTGTGCAGGGATATGACCGCACCAAATATGACCGTTACATCGTAATAGGAGCGAGGCTGGACAACTTGGGGACGAACGTAGTCGATGTCAACGGTGTCAGTACAAAACAAGTATATTACGGAGCGAACGGAAACGCTTCCGGTCTGGCAATGCTTATGGAACTAGCCAGAATGGTGAATACCAACTCGATACTGTTCCGCAGGTCTGTCATCTTCATCGCTTTCGGTTCTTCTCTGGAATCCAGTGCAGGCGCGTGGTATTTCCTCAACAGGTCATTCTCGGATGCCGGACATATCGACGCTATGATCGATCTGGATATGTTGGGAACAGGCAGTGGCGGATTTTATGCTTATACATCGTCAAATGATGATATGAATGACATTCTCCGACAGGTTTCAGAGGACCTTCAGCCGGTGCTTCCGAAACTTACGTCCGAGGAACCTTATCCGTCCGACAACAGGGCTTTCTATTCCAAAGAGATCCCTTCCGTGATGTTCACGACAGGACGCTATCCCGAGCACGATACAGTCAAGGATACTCCGGACATCATCGAATACGAGCCGATGGAGCGCGAACTCGAGTATGTCTATAATTTTACGAGGTATATTTCAAACCTTGAGAATCCTCCGCAGTTCCGCAATGACGTGGTGCTTCCTAAGAGCAATGACAAGATTTATAATTTTGAAGACTGCGACAAGCGGCCTCAGTTTATGGGCAGTTCAGACCCTGCGTCGTTCCTTATGAAGTGGGTATATCAGTATCTGAAATATCCTAAAGAAGCAGTGGAGAACGGAATACAGGGAAGAGTCGTGGTCGCGTTCACGATAGGCAAGGACGGCTCCGTGTCTGACGTAGACGTCGTAAGAAGCGTGAACCAGTTGCTGGATGATGAGGCTGTCAAGGTGATCAAGGCTTCCCCGAAATGGAAACCGGGAATGGTGAAAGGTGTAAAGGTGGCCTCCAGAGCGTCTGTGGCGGTAGACTTCAGATTGGAAAAGAAAGGTAAGTTCGGAATTAAGAAATAGAAATAATATTGTGTTAATATAGTTATGGAATACGATTTCAGAAGAATTGAGCAGAAATGGCAGGCCAAGTGGGCGGCAGAAAAAACTTTTCACGCTGTAGAAGATGCTTCTAAACCTAAATACTATGTCCTGGATATGTTCCCTTATCCGTCAGGAGCGGGACTTCACGTGGGACATCCTCTCGGTTACATTGCAAGCGACATATATGCCAGATACAAAAGACTGAAGGGCTTTAACGTGCTCCATCCGATGGGCTACGATGCGTTCGGACTGCCTGCGGAGCAGTATGCGATTCAGACAGGCCAGCATCCTGAAGTAACTACGGAGAAGAATATAAGCCGTTATCGCGAGCAGCTGGACCGTATCGGATTCTCTTATGATTGGGACAGGGAAGTGCGCACTTGTGATCCTGCTTTCTACAAATGGACTCAGTGGGCGTTCATAAAGATGTTCAAGAGCTATTACAATACGCAGCTTGACAAGGCTCGCCCTATAACAGAACTCGAAGCGGCTTTCGAAGAGTCAGGAACAAGGGATATTCACGCTGCCGGTACTGTTGAGCTTCATTTCACGCCAGGTGAATGGAAGTCCTGGGATGCAAAGAAGAAGGCTGAAGTTCTGATGAATTACCGTATTGCTTATCAGGGAGAGACTTCGGTGAACTGGTGTCCCGGACTCGGAACCGTGCTTGCAAACGATGAGGTCAAGGAAGGCCTTTCAGTACGCGGAGGATTTCCGGTAGAGCAGAAGAAGATGATGCAGTGGCAGTTGAGGGTGTCGGCTTATGCGGGAAGACTTCTGGACGGACTTGAAAAACTGGACTGGACGGATTCTCTGAAAGAAATGCAGAAGAACTGGATAGGCCGTTCTTTCGGTACGGAAGTGGTTTTCAAGACTTTCAACGGAAATAAACGCAAAGATGTGACAATCTTCACCACACGTGTGGATACAATCTTCGGTGTGACCTTTATGGTGCTTGCTCCGGAAAGCGATCTTGTGTCAGAACTTGTTGCACCTGAGCAGAAAGCGGCTGTGGATGAATACCTTGCCTATGTCAAGAAGAAGACTGAACGCGAGCGCATATCTGAAACAAAGACTGTGACGGGCGTGTTCTCGGGCTCTTATGCCGAGAATCCTTTGACAGGCAAGAAAGTGCCTGTATGGATTTCCGAATATGTGCTTGCAGGATATGGCACAGGCGCGATTATGGCAGTGCCGGCGCACGACAGCCGTGACTATGCTTTCGCGAAGAAATTCGATTTGACTATAATTCCTATCATCGAGGGCTGCGACGTGAGCGAACATAGTTTCGATGCCAAGGAAGGTAAAATGTGCAATTCCGGATTCCTTGACGGAATGGACGTTAAAGAGGCTATTCCTGCAGCTATGGATTATGTCGAGGCGCACGGTATCGGACATAGAAAAGTCAACTACAGACTTCGTGACGCCATATTCTCCCGTCAGCGCTATTGGGGCGAGCCGTTCCCTATTTATTACAAGGATGGCATAGCAACGCCTCTTCCATACGACAAACTTCCGCTGAAATTGCCTGAAATCGATCAGTTCAAGCCTACTGAAAACGGGGAACCGCCTCTTGCACGCGCAAAGAACTGGACATATAAGGGTTACCCTCTGGAGACAAGCACTATGCCGGGTTTCGCAGGGTCCAGCGCATATTATCTCAGGTATATGGATTCCAAAAATTCCGAAGATCTTGTCAGCAGTGAGGCGGACAGGTATTGGAGAGATGTGGACCTTTATATCGGAGGTACTGAGCACGCTACTGGCCACCTTATCTACTCGCGCTTCTGGGACAAATTCCTGTATGACATGGGATATGTGTGTGAAGATGAGCCGTTCCGCAAACTTGTGAATCAGGGTATGATACAGGGTCGCTCCAATTTCGTCTATCGAATTGTCGGTACCAACAAGTTCGTGTCCGTAGGTCTCAAGGACAAATATGAAACGACAGAAATTCACGTTGACATCAATATCGTAAGAAATGACAGGCTTGATATCGAAGCGTTCAAAAAATGGAGGCCGGAATTCGCTGATGCTGAGTTTGTGCTCGAGAACGGTGAATATATCTGCGGCTGGGCGGTCGAGAAGATGAGCAAGTCAATGTACAACGTGGTCAATCCTGACGATATATGCAACTCCTACGGAGCTGATACTCTCAGGCTTTACGAGATGTTCCTGGGTCCTATCGAACAGTCTAAGCCTTGGGATACGAAGGGTATTGACGGCGTTAACCGCTTCTTGAAAAAATTCTGGAAACTCTATTTCAACGGTGAAAATTTCATTGTCAATGAAGATAAGCCTGATGCTGGCGAATTGAAGATTCTTCACAAACTCATAGGCAAGGTTCAGTCTGACATAGAGACTTTCTCTTATAACACCTGCATAAGCGCGTTTATGATCGCAGTCAATGACCTGACGGACAAGAAATGCTTCAAGAGGGAAATTCTGGAGCCGTTGACCGTCCTGCTTTCCTCATTCGCTCCTCACATCTGCGAAGAACTGTGGGAGAACCTTGGACATTCAGAGAGCATTTCAAAAGCGTTATTCCCTGAGTATCACCCTGAGTACACCGTGGAGAATACCTGCACTTATGCCGTTTCATTCAACGGCAAGACAAGATTTACAGTCGAACTTCCTAAATCAATGGAAAAGGAGGCCGTGGAGCAGGAGGTGAGAAACAGTCCTTCCACCGAAAAATATCTTGCGGGAAAGACAATCGTCAAGGTGATAGTCGTCCCAGGAAAAATCGTAAACATTGTAGTCAAGTAAATATATGATATCTAAGAAGAAAATCTTTTCCGTCATCTGGGATTATCTGATGGTGACATTGGGTACCGTGATGTTCTGTATCGCGTGGGATACGTTCCTCATACCTAACGGAATCGCTGCCGGAGGACTTACCGGCGCCTGCACGGTGATACAGTTCGCGACTCAGGGCTTCATCCCTATGGCATATTCATATTTTGTCCTCAATGTCGCTCTGCTCATAATGGGCATTATTGTGCTGGGCAATGCTTTCGGTGTGAAGACGGTCTATGCCGTATTGCTGTCATCGGTTCTTTTCAAGATCTTCCCTGATTATCAATGGCTTCACGCTACCGAAGGGAATTTCTTTTTTATCGATAACAAGGCTTTGCTGCCGTTGGTAGGAGGTCTGGTTGAGGCGATAGGAGTAGGCTTGATATTCAAGCACGGCGGAAGTACAGGAGGTACCGATGTCGCGGCATTGGTTATGAACAAGTTCTGGCCTATATCTCCTGGCAAAGTATATCTTTATTCGGATATGGTCATCATCGCATCCGTCCTTCTGATACCTGGAAAGACATTTGAGGATATGATCTACGGCTATATCGCGATGGTCACGTTCTCGTTTATGCTGGATTTCGTGCTGCTTGGAAGCAAGTCAACTGTACAGGTCCTGGTTTTCTCTCAGAAATCGGACGAAATCGCAGATTATGTGATGAGGATAATGAACAGGGGAGTGACTGCATTGAAAGCCGTGGGCTGGTATACGAAAAAGGAAAACAATGTGCTTCTGATTGTTGCCAGAAGGTCGCAGATGCCTGATTTGTCAAAGGCTATCAAGTTGATAGATGACAAGGCGTTTGTCAGCGTGTCACCGGCCAGCAGTGTGTATGGCGAGGGCTTTGATGAGATCAAGACCGGCTTTTCCAAGAAGTCGAAATCAACTGATAAAGTCTCCCAATGACAAAGATGCTGAACAACAAATCTGTTTGGGTGCTCTTGAAAGAGTATTCCATCTTGACTGTCGGAATATTGCTGTATGTCCTCGGCTGGGTTGTGTTTCTCACGCCTAACAATCTTATCGGCAACGGAGTGACCGGCATCAGCTCGATTATTCAGTATGCGGTAGGAATCAAGATGGGTTATACCTATTTTGTTATCAATGCAATATTGCTGCTTACTGCATTCATTGTGCTCGGGACCAATATGGGGGCTAAAACCATATATGCGATAATCCTTGCGTCAATAGGGCTTAATGTGTTCCAGGGGCTGATTCCTGCCACAATAATAGATACGCTTGCCATACAGAACGGGAAACTGATGTCCACCATTATGGGCGGCATTATGATTGGCGTGGGTATCGGAATGTCAATTTCCCAGGGCGGCAGCACCGGAGGAACTGACATCATAGCCTTGATTGTAAGCAAATACAGGAACGTGTCTCCGGGCCGGATGATATTGTCTATGGACGTCGTCATTATCCTGTCATCGCTTGCTGTGCCTTCATATACGACCTCGGGAGAACTTGTTCCGTTTGCGGAGAAGATAACGACTGTGGTTTACGGTCTTATCGTGGTCACAATCAACGGCTATGTTATTGACCTGTATCTTGCAGGTTCAAAGCAGTCTGTGCAGTTCCTGATAATGTCAAAGGAATACGAGAAGATAGCGGCTGCCATAGTCGGTTATGTCCATAGGGGAGTGACTGTCGTGCCTGCGGTCGGATGGTACACGAAGAATGAAAGCCATATGCTGATTGTCATCACCCGAAAGACCGATCTTAATTTCCTGTTGAAACTCATAAAGTCTATCGATAAAGACGCTTTCCTTTCAGTGTCTTCTGTGACAGGTGTTTACGGAAAAGGATTTGATACTATCAAGAGCGGAGCGACAAAGCCTGTGGGTGGTAATAACTCCTGATTGTTTACGATTTTTAAATTTAAGAATTGTATAAATTTTATATAAACTGCTTCTGAGTGACTTCAGGAGCGGTTTTTTTGTATATTTTTGCAATAGAGACTACAAACTCGATAACACCTGATATCAACTAATAATGCTTAAAAATCTTAATCCCTATTCGAGAAAATCGATACGAATTCTATCCATCATCCACCTGCTGATAATTTCAATTGTAAGCCTTGTCGCTGAACCGCAACTGTTCGCCGTACTTGCGTCGTGCGGGGCCGGAATCTCAATATCTATGATTCTTATGATTCCGGATACGTATAAAGACTGGAAAACGTCCGGGAGGATTGCGTGGATCACTTTTCTGCTGTCGGTCTGCAGCACTTTGACGCTATGCTTTATGAGCCGGCTTTCACTTGCGACTGTCATATTCCCGTTTCTTTCGGTTGTGCCTATGACTGTCTGCTTGACCATCAGGTCTTTCTGGATGATGAAGGATATATGTTATCTTTCAGCCAAGGTGTCCGGCTGGGAAATACTGCTGTGCGTAATGAAGAGCTGTTTTATGCTGTTCTATATGATCGCGCTGCTCTCGGTGTATTCTTATGCGGTGGTACGGCAGAATCATTTCGGCTGGTTCGCGCTGGTTCCTCTGTCAATATCGTGGTCACTCTTTGCTGTAGTATATGTCAGATGTATAACTTCAGGCCCGATAATTTCGTTTACGCCCTCCGGAACGCCTGTCGGTGAAAAGGACATAGAATCTTGCGCATATCTTCCGGAATCGGCCAGAAGCAATTACAAACAGATGTATGACAAGATTTGCAGAGTTATGGAGACTTCCAAGATGTATCTGGATCCTTCCTGCTCAATGACTGACCTTGTGTCAGAGGTGGCTTCCAACAAATCTTATGTCTCCAGACTTGTGAACGTGTGCACTGGATTGAATTTCAACCAGTTCATAAACAGATACCGCGTCAATTACGCACGTGACCAGTTCCTGCGGAATCCGGAACTGAAGGTGAAGGACTTGGCTATGATGTCGGGATTCCGTTCTGAAGTGACGTTCATAATGGCGTTCAAATTATTCTATACCGATACGCCAGGATTATGGTGCAAGGATATGAAGGCTCAGATGGTCGCATCTAGATCCCTTTCCAGTCCGTCGGTACAGGTGCAGTGATATCTATGTCAATTTTGCTGACAGGATGAACGAACCGGATGTTCCTTGCCATCAGAGATATGCCTCCGTCGCTGTTGGAGCGGGGAGCGCCGTATTTGAGGTCGCCTTTTATGCAGCAGCCGATTCCTGCCAGCTGACATCTGATCTGATGGTGCCTTCCGGTGAAGAGTTGTACCTCCAGGAGAAAATAACGTTCGGTGCATTTGAGCAGCTTATAGTGCAGTTTTGCCAGTTTGGCCTCCTTGTCTTTGGCTGGTTGTCTGCAGATGAATGATTTGTTGATCTTCTCATTCCTTGTAAGCCAGTTCTCCAGCGTGGCTTCTTCCGGTTCCGGGCGGTTGCATACAAGTGTCCAGTAGGTCTTGTGTACATCACCGTCTCTGAACATCGCATTCATGCGCTCCAGGGCTTTGGACGTCTTGGCGAGTACGGTTATTCCGGAGACAGGGCGGTCCAGTCTGTGAGGTATCCCGAGAAACACTTGTCCGGGCTTTGAATCGCGCTGTGCGATGAAAGCCTTGTATTTTTCGCCGAGCGGTTCATCTCCGGTCTTGTCTCCCTGCACGATTTCGCCCACTTTCTTGTTGATGATCATAAGGTGGTTGTCCTCGTACAGAATCCTTGACTGCAAGTCTGTATATTCCTGTTCTGAAAGTTGTCTGTAAAACATATATGAATGTCGTGTTTGGAATCTGTATGTCAAAAATTCAAACGGATTCTGATGATTGGCAAAGATAGATATTTTATGACAATTTGGCAGAAGATTGTTGCGATTGCTTCATTGGCACGGCATTGGATAAATCCTGTGTCGCTGTCGGTTCAGAAGCCTTCAGCCGGGTGTCGGCGGTTGCCGTATCCGTAGAATTGATAATAAAAAATAGGAGATAAATATTATGGGAAAAATCATTGGAATAGACTTGGGTACTACCAACAGCTGCGTTGCGGTAATGGAAGGTAATCAGCCTACAGTCATAATCAACAACGAAGGTCAGAGAACTACACCGTCAGTTGTGGCTTTCACGGATGGCGGCGAGAGAAAAGTGGGCAGCCCTGCAAAACGTCAGGCTATCACCAATCCTAAGAATACAGTGTTCTCCATAAAGAGATTTATGGGTGAAACTTACGATCAGGTAACAAAAGAGATTGAGAGAGTCCCTTATTCAGTTGTCAGAGGAGAGAACAATACTCCTAGAGTTGACATCGAAGGGCGTCAGTATTCTCCACAGGAGATTTCTGCAATGATTCTTCAGAAAATGAAGAAGACTGCTGAGGACTATCTGAGGCAGCCTGTTACAGAAGCAGTCATCACAGTTCCTGCATACTTCTCTGATTCTCAGCGTCAGGCTACCAAAGAAGCAGGCAAGATTGCAGGCCTTGATGTCAAGAGAATTATCAACGAGCCTACCGCAGCCGCTCTTGCTTATGGCCTTGACAAGAAAAATAAGAATATGAAAGTCGCAGTGTTCGACCTTGGTGGCGGTACATTCGATATTTCTATAATGGAGCTCGGTGACGGTGTGTTTGAGGTTAAGTCAACAAACGGTGACACTCACCTCGGAGGTGACGATTTCGACCAGAAAGTCATAGATTGGCTGGCTCAGGAGTTTGCTTCAGAGAATGGCGGCGCAGATTTGAAGAAAGACCCTATGGCACTTCAGAGATTGAAGGATGCTGCCGAGAAGGCAAAGATTGAACTTTCAAACCAGACATCTACAGAAATCAATCTGCCGTACATTATGCCTGTTGACGGTGTTCCTAAACACCTTGTAAAGACTTTGACAAGAGCTAAATTCGAGCAGCTTTGCGATGACCTTATCCAGAGAACAGTAGTTCCTTGCCGTAAAGCATTGGAAGATGCACATTTGAGCGCATCTCAGATTGACGAGGTTCTGTTGGTCGGCGGTTCAAGCCGTATTCCTAAGGTGCAGGAAGTTGTCAAGGAATTCTTCGGAAAAGAGCCTAACAAGAGCGTGAACCCTGATGAGGTGGTAGCTATCGGTGCCGCAATACAGGGAGGTGTGCTCGCAGGCGACGTGAAGGATGTGCTCCTTTTGGATGTAACTCCGCTTTCGCTCGGAATCGAGACACTCGGTGGCGTTATGACAAAACTGATTGCATCTAATACGACAATCCCTACACGCAAGTCTGAGACATTCTCTACTGCGGCTGACAATCAGCCTTCAGTTGAGATCAGGGTGCTTCAGGGTGAGCGTCCTATGGCAAAGGACAACAAGCAGATAGGTGTGTTCCACCTGGACGGCATTGCTCCTGCGCCTAGAGGAATTCCTCAGATTGAAGTTACATTCGATATCGATGCCAACGGTATCCTGAATGTATCCGCAAAGGATAAGGCTACTGGTAAAGAGCAGAATATCCGTATCGAGGCTTCTTCAGGATTGAGCGAAGACGAGATCCAGAGAATGCGTGACGAGGCTAAGGCCAACGAGGCTGCCGACAAGGCTGAGAAGGAGAGAGTTGACAAGATTAACGGTGCTGATGCGCTTTGCTTCCAGACAGAGAAGAATCTTAAAGACTATGGCGATAAGATTCCTGCAGACAAGAGGGATGCAATCAACTCGGCTCTTGCAAGCCTGAAAGATGCGGTCAAAAATCAGAATATTGCTGATATTGATACATATACGAAGTCTCTTGAGGAGGCTTGGCACGCAGCTTCAGAGAGTATGAATGCAGGTGCACAGGGTGGCGCTCAGGGTCCTCAGGGACCACAGGCAGGCCCTCAGCCGGGTCCCGACAATCAGCCTGACGAGCAGTAAGGAATCATTAGAGGCGAAGTGGTTGATTAAGCGCGGGGTGACCCTCCGGTATTAGGCGAATCGAGAGCCTTTATCAAACCACTCCAATAAAAATAGGGGATGACTGATAAGTCCAAGACTTAGAAGTTATCCCTTTTTTTGTGTAAAGAAGATCAGTTAAACAACCTCTAAAGAGTCAACCATTCTCAGGGAAGGTCAAACTGCCTGTAATATCAGGCAACTTTTGCGAAAAACTGCTGGTGATATCAGGCAGTTTTTACCGAAAGTTGCTAGTAACGTTAGGCAGTTTTATTATATTTGTGCCTGAAACTATAGGCAATATGCAAACATTGATTACTCTTTTTCGTCAGAAATTGGAACTGACACCAATGGCGTTCCTTCGTTCGTTTCATCAGCAAATAAACTGGGACTGCCGTCTGATAGGTATTTTGGGACAGAAGGGAGTGGGAAAATCCACCCTGATACTACAGCATATAAAGAAAAATGACGATCTGTCAGATACTCTTTATGTTGCCGCTGATGATATGTACTTCACCAGTCATTCTCTTTTCGAACTGGCGTATGAATTTTCATCAAAAGGTGGAAGAAAATTGTACATTGATGAGATCCATAAGTACATAGGGTGGAGTCAGCAGATTAAGCAGATTTACGATCATTTGCCGTTGTTGAAGATTGTTTATTCAGGCAGTTCTATCCTAGACCTTGAACGGGGCGGTGGGGATCTTAGTCGAAGAACCGTTGAATACCATCTTCCAGTGCTTTCTTTCCGTGAATATCTGAACCTTCGTAATGGTTGGAATCTTCAGGTGTCCACATTGGATGACATCCTGCAGGGAAAAGTAGATTTCCCATATGGCGAGCACCGTCCGCTGAAGTATTTTGAAGAGTATAAGCGATATGGATGTTATCCGTTTTTCAACGAACCGGAGTTTGAAATCAGGCTCAGACGTGTTATTAACACAACAATAGAACTTGATATTCCGAAATTTGCGGAGATGACAATTGCGTCAGCTGAGAAACTTAAGAAACTGATGTACTACATATCTCAGAGCGTACCGGTTAAAATCAATTATTCTCAGATGGAACGTGATCTTAGGCTGGACAGAAATGAGCTTCCGAAATATATAGAGTATCTTGAGAAAGCCGAATTGCTGACAGCGTTAAGATTCAAGACTAATGGCGATTCGATATTGCGAAAAATGGATAAACTCTATTTGGAGAACTGCAATGTTGCGAAAGTCCTGGGAGGCGATGATTACAATCTTGGAAATATGCGTGAAACTATCTTCCTCTGCTGGATGAGGCGAGGCTTCAAAGTATATGAGTCCACTGTATCAGATTTTGAACTGGAAGGAAAGACCTTTGAAGTCGGAGGAAAGTCAAAGGGAAAGAAGCAGATTCTATCGGTTGACGACGGCTATATAGTCAAAGACGATATGGAATATGCCTACGAGAATCAGATTCCTCTCTGGATGTTTGGCTTTATCTATTGATGTTCGAAGTCGATTTTTAGATGAGTTTTTCATATGAACGATAACGCTTCCTGGCAGGACTTCTGCCTGCTTTACTATGACCACGCGATGGCAGATGCCAAATATTACTTGGCTAAATTCAAGAGTGCGTCTTCTCATTGGGACAGCCGCATAGATGAGGAAGTAATCTGTGTCGATGCAGTGATGGAATCTCTGCAAAAGGCATTCGTCAAGTATGATTCCTCGAGAGGAGCCTCTTTGACTACTTACCTTTCCCGACTTGTCCATAATGAGCTTATAGATGAATTGGAACGTGAGACCAGGTCCCTGTCAACCCTGAACAACATAACAACGGGACAAGAGGCGGAATTCAGCATAAGCAATATGGTTTCGCGCATTCCGGAGAAAGCTATGGACGGACTCAAGGAGAAGCTCAGAGCGGCCATTCTCAGGCTTTCACCAATCGATCAGAGCATTCTCGGCTTTTTTCTGGAGGACCCGACCACATTTGTCGAACGCTCTGTCGCATCGCTCGGCGTCACTCCTGCATTCGTGAGCGTCCACAAGAGCAGGGCTTTGTCCAAATTGCCGTCTCTTATGAATATGAGCGCGGACGATTATTTTGACTTGTATGATGATCATACATTTGCCGGCTCACAGTCCAGAAAGATGTCAAAATCATCAAGTGGCATGTCGGCGAATCCGGTTTACCCGCAATTTGATTTGGAAACCACGGTGAGAAGGCTTTTTGAAGAGGTGAATTTACTCTTTGAATCAGCAGAAATCTCAGCGGAATAAGGATTAAACCCCATTGTCAGTAATTTTCGAAAGAATTGTGCAAGAAATTGAAATGACTCGGTATAAAGGATAAAAACATAAGTCCATGCCAAATTACGTATCCATAAAAGCACATTGTGCAACAATAATCAATTATGCGCGATTCCAGAACGGGATGAAAATAGTCAACCGAGTTGTCGTTAAAAATACATCAGGCAAACTGTTGAACGGAGTGGAGATGTCGATTGAGTCGAATCCTGGAGTCATCCACCGCTATAATCAATATGTTGGGGAAATATGTCCTGGAAAATCAGTTGTCATTGACGACATCCGGGTTGATATTGATACGGAATACCTTGCTAATCTTACTGAACTTCAGTTCGGTGTTCTCCGCATTACCATAACTGCGCGTGACGAGGACTTTACTCCGGTGACTTCAAGCTGTGATATGACAATATTGCCATACGATCAATGGGAGGGCGTTAAAAAGACTGATGAATTGCTTGCAAGCTTCTGTGTCCCTAATCATCCTGATGTGAAACTTATAGTCCAGGCGGCGTCGGATAAGATGCACGACTGGACGGGTGACTCTTCAATGGACGGATACGACAGTGAGGATATCTCAAGAGTTAAAATGCAGGCAGCGGCAATATTTGAGGCTATAAAGGAAAAATGTGTCAGTTATGCTCTTCCTATGGCAACATTCTATGAGAGCGGGCAGCGTATCAGAATGCCGGAAGAAATTCTCTCCACGGGGCTTGCTACTTGCATTGATTCTGCGTTGCTGTATGCTTCGTGCCTTGAGAGCATCGGCTTGCGTCCGCTCATAATTCTCAATAGTACACACGCTTATGTCGGTCTTTGGCTTGACGGAGAGGTCACTTCGCCTTGCGTGATAAACGACGACCCGGCTCTACTGCGAAAACGGAATGCCGAAGGCATAAATCAGATGCTACCTGTGGAAACGACTTGTATGGACAGAGATCTGAGCTGTTCTTTTGACGATGCTGTCAAGAAAGCGGAAAAGTTTCTTTCAGATATAAGTGTATTTGAATGTTATGTTGATATCCACGAAGCCCGCAAACTAGGAGTGAACCCGCTTCCGTTGCGAGTGCGTACTGCTGCCGGTTATGAAATCATTCCTCCGGAAAAGAAAGAACAGGAAGAATGTCCAGAAGCTCTTCCTTCAACAGATGCAATAGATCTTTCGTCTCCCGCACTTGTTGACAAGCAAACAATTTGGGAACGCAAGCTGCTTGATCTTACGAACAGAAACAATCTTCTGAATATACATCCGCGCAGTATTCTTCAATTGATGAATCCTGACGAGCAGACTTTGGTGAAGTTGGTTGAGAATGGGCGATCCATACGGGTATGCGCTTCTCCGGAAGGCTGGGAAGGAATGAAGCACGATTGTGGCATATACGCAAATTTAGCCCCTTCGGACAAAATGGCCGTTTTTGCAAATGCGGAGATTCGGGACGGCAAGGTCCATACATTCCTGGACTTGAATACGAGCACGAGTCGTGTGGATTCGTTGAGGTTGGCTGCAAAGAGATCAATCGATGAAAATGGAGCAAATCCGCTGTATCTGGCGGCAGGCGCGCTTAAGTGGATAGATGAGGAAAAAAAGAAAGAGCATTTTGCGCCGATTCTGCTGATTCCCTGCGAAATAGTACCCCCGGTAAATTCAGTTGTCGCGACGGGAGAGGAGGCGGTTTTCAATCTTACGCTTCTGGAAATGCTGCGTGAGAATTTCGGAATAACTATTCCCGGATTTGACGAACTCCCTGAGAAAAATGGTCATACGGATGTCAGGCTAATCTTCAATACCGTGCGTAAGGCGGTGATGGATAAGAAAGGTTGGGACGTTGAGCCTCTTGTTTTTCTGGGGAATTTCACATTCAACAAGTTCGTGATATGGAATGATCTACATACAGGTCACGAGACTTTTGACGCGAATCCTGTGGTTTCAAGTTTTAAGGCAGGCGTACTTGACAGCAAGGTTGAACCGATATCCGAAACTGCAGATGATATAGATGAAACTTGTCCTCCGCAGAGGATTCTTCTGCCTATTGAGGCGGATTCGTCACAGATAAAAGCCATAAGGGATGCTCTTGACGGTCGGACATTCGTGATGCAGGGGCCTCCTGGCACCGGCAAGAGCCAGACAATTACAAACATTATTGCGAATGCGTTGTATTATGGTAAACGGGTTCTCTTTGTTTCCGAGAAAAAGGCTGCGCTGGAAGTGGTGCAGAAACGTCTGGATGCCATCGGACTGAGTCCGTATTGTCTTGAACTTCATTCGAATAAAGCGAGAAAATCAGTTGTGCTTGAGAAAATTGCAGCCACGCTGAAGGTGAAGGAACCGGAATTTGCAAGAACGTTCGAATCGGATGTGCAGTCTGTGACTGATTTCAGGAGCAGTTTGGACTCGCACGTTAAGAAACTGCACTTCGCTGACGATTCTGGAATGACTCTTTATGAAGCCCTTTCGAATTACCTCGCAGCTGATGTAAGTGTACCGTTTCGGAATATGCCCAACAGCATAATGACCTCATTGAATCAGGATTCGATACGAAGAATGCAGTCGTGCATAAGAGATTTTGCCGCTGCTGCCGGTCACGTCTCCGTTGACGAAATACGCGAACTGCTTGATCTTCCACTGAAAGAATACACGCCGGCACTAGCGGAAACGCTGACTGCCGAGATGAAAAAACTTCTTTCAACCGGTAATCCTTTGCTGTTCCGGCTCAGATCGAGGAATCTGCCCAAGATACTGGGATTTGACATCTGGAAGATGTTGGAACTGAAACGCAATGCGGAACGCAGGGCGAAAGTCCGTCTTTGGCACGACTCTTTGGACAAACTCCGCGATTACGCGATATACAACTCAAGGCGCGTCCTTTTACGCTCTCTGGGACTTGGTTCATTCGCATCGGATTATGAGAAGGGAGGAGTTGAGGTGACAGAAATGCACAAATTCTTGATGAAGAGCCTGCATTATAGCTTCGCCAAGAATAAAATATCAGTTGATTCGAATCTGAGTATGTTCAGCGGTGATTTGTTTGAAAATTCAATCAAAGATTACCGTACTGCGGAATCGTCATTCAGACAAAGCAGCCGCAAGGCAATATGCAGAAAACTTTATGCGAATATAGAAGAGTTGAAGCATATTTCGGACAGTTTTCAAGTCGCTCTTCTAAATAAAGCAATCAGCAACGGCGGCAGAGGAACTACGCTCAGGAAACTGTTTGCGGCTATACCTGATGTTATGCCGAAAGTATGTCCTTGTATGCTGATGAGCCCGCTTTCAGTATCTCAATATTTTATGGCGCAGAAAGACCTGTTTGATATAGTCATATTTGATGAAGCGTCCCAGTTGCAGACTTGTGAGGCGATAGGTTCTATAGGACGCGGGAAATCGCTGATCGTCGCCGGTGATTCCAAACAACTTCCTCCGACAACTTTCTTTGAAACACTTTCTTTCGATGCTGATAATGCAGACCGTGAGGATATGGAAAGCGTCCTGGAAGACTGCGTGTCTCTGTCTGTGCCTTCAAATCTGCTGAAATGGCATTACCGCAGCCGTCACGAGAGCCTGATTGCATTCAGTAATTCCAAATACTACGACAACAATCTGCTGACCTTCCCGTCAACTGATGATCTTACCAATAAAGTGACACTGCAACACGTCGCAGGCGAATATGAAAGGGGAGGAACAAGGCAGAACAAGAAAGAGGCGGAGGCTGTTGTGGCTGAAATCAAGCGGCGGCTTGAAAAAGAACCGGACAAGAGCATAGGCGTCATTACGTTCAGTCTTCCTCAACAGAATGCAGTAGAGAAACGCCTGGAGACAATGTTGCGGAACAATCCGGGATTGGAGCAGATAGCTTCCGCGATGTCTGAACCCATCTTTGTCAAGAATCTGGAGAGTGTACAGGGTGATGAGCGAGATGTTATCTTATTCTCAGTAGGCTATGGCAGAGATAAGTTCGGAAGGATTCCGATGAACTTCGGCCCGCTTAATCAGAAAGGTGGATGGCGACGTCTGAATGTGGCGGTTTCAAGAGCAAGATATGAGATGAAAGTGTTCTCGTCACTTGATCCGGAAGATATCAGGGTTGATTACAATACGCCAAAAGGCGTGGTTGGGCTAAGAGATTTTCTTCGTTACGCGATAGAAGGAAGGTCCTGTCTGGAAGAGAGGTATGACGAGAATACAGTGCACGACGAGTGGGTCGAGAAACTTGCGGATGATTTGCGTAAGCAGGGACTAAGTGTCGATACTAATGTAGGAGCATCTGATTTCCATATAGATATAGCTGTGCGAGATCCTGAAAAAGAGGGGTGCTACAGTTGCGGCGTAATGTGTGACGGAGTGAACTATGCGTCTTCACAGTCTGCGATTGACCGTGAAATAGTAAGGCCGGCAGTGCTGGAAGGACTGGGCTGGAAGATAGTCAGAAAGTGGATAATGGACGACTACATCGCTGACGAACAGAAGAAAAATCGATAGAAAAAACCGGCTGGGCTCAGTGACGTAAATCGTCTTTGAAACTCAGTCGGTTTATAGTTAAGTCAGATTCTGTCCTTGCCTGTAGGCTTTTGCGAGACTCTTGGTCTATGCTTCAGACACGAGCCTCGCGGCTCAGGAGGAAAGCTATGGATGATGTCCTCAAAGTCCGTATTTTTGATTCAGGACTTTCAGGCCAGCCATTGCCAGATGGCTCATTATTCCTTCGGAATCAGGGCGAATGTAAGATCTCCTTTGCAGCAGAGCTTGCCGCCTACTTCCAGTTTTGCAGAACAGAAATAGAGCGAACCTCTTTTTTCGATGAGCCTGGCTGCAATCTCGCAGACATCGCCTGGTTTTACCGGATTCTTGAACCTTACTTTGTCAAGTCCTGCATAGAGGGTGAGATGTCCTGGAATGTCATCCTTTACAAGTACAGCGCAACTTTGGGCCATTATCTCGCACTGGATTACGCCAGGGACGATCGGGTTGCCCGGGAAGTGGCCTCTGGTGAAGAATTCGTCTTCCTTGATCGTGTACTTGCAATGGGCCATATTGTTTTCGTCAATCTCTGCCTCCTCAACGAGGAGCATCGGCTCTCTGTGAGGGAGAAACTGTTTGATTTCTTCTTTATTCATAATGATGTTCAGGTTTTAGTATCTGGTTTGTTAGTCCTCGTATCTTCTGAATGCTACGCAGGCATCGTGTCCGCCGAATCCGAATGAATCCGAGATTCCGATGGTGAGGTCTGTCTTGACGGCCGTGTTAGGCGTGTAGTCAAGGTCGCACTCTGCGTCTGGAGTATCGAGATTGATGGTAGGAGGAACTATGCCGTTGACAAGAGCGAGTATTGTGGTGATTGCTTCAGCTGCTCCGGCTGCTCCGAACATATGTCCTGTCATAGACTTGATGGAACTGATGTGAGCCTTGTATGCGAAATCTCCGAGGGCTACTTTGTATGCCTTGGTCTCAGCTACGTCGTTGAGCTTTGTGCCTGTTCCGTGGGCATTGATATAGAGGTTGTCCTTCTCTTTGTCGAATCCTGCTTCCTCAAGCGCGAGCTCGATACATCTTGCCTGAGTCGTTCCGTCCGGCCTTGGAGCTGTCGGGTGGTAAGCGTCGCAAGTGTTGCCGTATCCGACCATTTCAGCGAAAATTTTTGCTCCACGCGCTTTAGCGTGCTCAAGCTCCTCAAGAACAAGGATTCCTGCACCGTCACCCATTACAAAACCTGCGCGGTTGCCGTTGAACGGAAGTGATGCGTATTTAGGATTCTCTGCGCGTGAAAGCGCCTTTGCGTTTGCGAAACCTGCGATTCCCAGAGGGATTGTGGCATTCTCGCAACCTCCTGCGATGATGGCGTCAGCATATCCGTGGCGGATGGCCCTGAATGCCTCACCTATATTGTTTGTTGAAGTGGCACAAGCCGTTACGACATCGATGCAAGGTCCCTCAGCGTGATGCTTCGTGGCGATATGTCCTGCCGCAATATTGGAAATCATTGTAGGAATGAACAGCGGCGAAATCCACTGGCCTGAAGGGTCTTCAATCATTTTTGCTGTTTCCCGGTACTGAACCTCGAATCCTCCGATTCCGGAGCCTACATATACTCCAAGTCTGAACGGGTCTATGTTCTTGCCTTCGCCTTCAGTCACGAGTCCGGACTGCTTCATAGCTTCATAAGCGGCCGCAACTCCGTATTGTGTGAACAAATCCTGCTTTCTGATGAAAGGTTTGTCCATTCCGTATTCTTCAGGGTTGAAATCCTTGATCTTTCCTGCGATTTTTACCGGGAGATTCTCGGTAGAAAAATCATTGATATAATCAATTCCGCATACCCCGTCAACGAGGTTTTTCCAGAATGTTTCTACATTGTTTCCGACAGGAGATATAACTCCCATACCTGTTATAACAACTCTTTTTGCCATTGTTTCGGTTTTTTCTGATTATACAATTAGTGAAGGAGCATTTTTAAGCAGCTTCTCAGCTCCGCCCATTATATCTTCAACTATATCTTTTGCACTTTCTTTCTTGTGGATCATACCGGCAACTTCACCGGCGAGGTAACTTCCCATATTGTCTCCGTCGAAAACGGCCTTTCTCATAGCGCCCTTGCCGAAGTCGAGCACTTCCTCTTTAGCCACGGCAGGGTCGTATTCCATCTTGAAGAATTTCTTTGAGAATGGCGTCTTGAGGCAGCGCACTGCGTCTCCGAGTGATTTTCCGGTTACCATAGTGCTTACGTCTGATGCCTTGAGAAGTTTTTCCTTATAGTTCTCGTGGATAAGGCATTCGTCGGCGATCAGGAATCTTGTCCCTACCTGCACACCGACAGCGCCCATCATAAATGCGGCTGCGGCTCCTCGGCCGTCGAATATTCCGCCTGCTGCCAATACCGGGATGTCAAGCGCGTCGATGACCTGCGGTACGAGAGCCATAGTGTGGTTGTCTCCGACGTGTCCGCCTGACTCCGCGCCTTCAGCAACTACTGCCGTGGCACCGAGTTCCTGCATTTTCAATGCGTATGCTACCGATGCGACTACAGGAATGACTTTGATGCCGGCGGCTTTCCATTTCTCCATATATGCTGCAGGTGAGCCTGCTCCTGTTGTGAGAATCTTGACGCCTTCTTCAATGACCATATCCGCAACTTCAGCGGCATTAGGTGCGGCAAGCATTATGTTTACGCCGAAAGGCTTGTCTGTCAATGTTCTGCATTTTCTGATTTCAGCCCTTACAGCCTCTGTTCCGAAATTTATGGAAGAAATGAGTCCGAGGCCTCCGGCATTTGAAACGGCTGCGGCGAGATTCGCATCTGCAATCCAGGCCATACCGCCTTGGAATAATGGATATTTTATTCCGAGAATATCGCAAATTATACTTTTAATCATATTGGTAATGACTTAAATGATTCGCAAATATAGTAATTTTTACCATTCCAGAACAGCGGCGCCGGAGAGGAGGCCTGCACCAAACGCACTGAAGACTAGAATATCTCCCTTTTTGAACATTCCTTTGCGGTTGCACTCGTCCAGGAGTATCGCGCAGGAGGCTGAAGAAGAATTGCCGTGGTCCGTTATGTTTATAGGGAATTTCTCGTCAGGCTCTTCGAGGTAATGCTTGATGGCGTCGATAATCCTGAAGTTTGCCTGGTGTACCATATAATATGTGACCTGCTCTTTCGACATTCCTATTTCGTTCAGCAACGCTTCAACCTCAGTGGTGGATGCATTTACGGCGAACTTGAATACTTCGCGGCCCTTCATCTGGAGTGGCATTTCTGTCTCTTCTTTCTCGATGAAAGGAGTCGGGAGGAGTTTGCGTTTTTCCCAGATTTTGTCAGAAGCGGGCTGTGCGTGCAGTCTTATGCCCTTGAGATTGTCTCCGGTTGTGAATACTGCGGCACCGGCTCCGTCTCCGAAGAGAACGCTGGTAGCCCTGTCTTTCCAATCCGTCATTCTTGACGGTTCCTCGGCGCAGACTATGAGCACGTTCTTGACCTTTCCGGCGATGAAATGACATTCCGCGATGTCCATTGCATATATGAATCCTGGGCAAGCGCAGTTGATGTCGATGCTCGGACAGCTCATTCCGATTTTCTCGGCGATTATGCTGCTCAGTCCGGGCGTCATATATTCGTTCACGACATTTGAACAGATGAAGTAGTCGATGTCTTCCGGTTTCAGCCCGGCCATTTCAAGCGCATTCATTGCGGCTTTCGCACCGAGGTCTTCGAGATTCTCATCGCTGATTACGTGTCTGCTGCGAATTCCTGTGCGCGGAACTATCCATTCGTCGCTTGTATCCAGAAATTCCGACAGCATAGCATTTGTCACCACTTTTTTCGGCAGTGCGCTTCCGGTTCCGATAAGCTTCATAAGATTATGGTTTACAAACTTTAGTACTTGTATGATTTTTTTTGCACGGCAAATATATTTATATTTCGCTCGCAGGAAAAAATAATGTGGCGAACTGCTTCCAATAGGGTTGACTTTTGGTAAGATGGTCGGATATGTGGCGAGTTTATGTCGAAATTTGTATATTTGCTTGAGTTTTTGACCGCATTCGATATGTCAGACAAATATAAATTACCCGCCTATTTCAGGCAGAAATACCAGCTTATAGCGACAGTTACTTTCACTGCGTTTTTCTCTTTGGTGTTTATGCTGGTAAGTATCCCGTTCTCTCATAATGTGTGGTTCGAATTGGGGGCATCGGAAGCTTTTCTGTTCACCGCCGCATTCTTCATCATCGGTCTGTTCGTCATAATCTTCAGCAAACGTTTGATGTATGCCACGAGGATGCAGGATATGTCTTATCTGCAATATGTCCTCTGGAATGTGGCTGAAGTGATAGTGATATGCCTTCTGTATGCTTCTTTTTCCGTAAAAGGAGATGAATTGGGAATAATCAGACTTGAGGACGCCTCTTTTGTGGACATATTCCTGAACGCGTTCATATATTGCTTCGTCTCGCTGATCATACCTTATATAATATCGGGTATGTATTTCGCCATAATCGACAAGAACAATACGATAAGGCTGATGAACTATGCGAATGTGGTTTCGGATGAGCCCATATTGCCGAAGGACGAGCAGAAAATCACGTTGTTCGACAATAGTGGAGTGCTGAAGCTTTCTCTCAGACTGTCAAGCCTTTACTACATCGAGTCTGATGACAATTATATAATTGTATGGTACACTGACAGCAAGGGAGAACTTACGAAATATATGCTGCGTTGCCGTCTCAAGACAATAGAAGAGAGTTTCAAGGGCAGCAGCCTCTTGCGCTGCCACAGGAAATACATAGTCAATATGGATAAGGTGAAAGTCGTCCGCAAGGAAAAGGATGGCTATGAGCTCGACATAGACAACGACTCGATTCCTCCGATTTCAATTACGAGGACCTATCTTGACAATGTGCTTGAGCATCTGAAAAAGAATGCCTGAATTCTATTTCCTTGATTTCCTGTTCTTTTTGTCTCGTCTGAGCCTGTAGGTGCTCTCGACAAGCAGTTCGTCGGAAAGGATGCCGCGTGCTGCGAGTATGTCGAAGATGATGCTTACCAGCGGGAATACCACATTGACTTTATATACAAGTCTGTTGCCGTCAGCGCCTGCGTGCAGATTGACAAAGAACTCTATCGCGAGCCAAATCTGAAGTCCCAATGTTACAAGCGCGGTAAGAATCGCTGTCCTGTACTGGAAAACGCGGAAACGGTAGGTGGTGAGTGCGATGATATTCAGTATGAGAATAATTACAAGCAGAATCGCATAAGGTATGTAAGTCAGGTATTTAT